>CAPYID010000001.1 GCA_948739805.1 uncultured Clostridia bacterium
TCAAGGCCTTATAGGCCGATATGAAAATCCCCCAGTTATACTGGGGGATAATTATTTCTCTGAAAAATCCATTTAAGAGCATTAAAAACCGTTAAAAAGCATTAAAATTTATTTCATAAAGGGTAAATAAAGGGTAAAAAATAATGTAATTTAATATTGAAATATCAATGACTTCGGCAATCGCTGAAGTTATTTTTTTGGAGGTTTTTATGGAAAAAGAGGAAATTTTAGAAATAGTAAATGAAATAAAAAAAATAGCAAGGCTTAATTGTATGTATAACAAAATAGAAGAAATAGGAGATAACTATGATGAATTTGTAGAGGATTTTTATTTTATAGAATGGTTAAGAATGGCTACAGATTTGGGAGCATCCTTAGATGAAGTAATAAACACTTCAGTTTTATTTGATGAATTACTAGAAGAATTGGAAATGGCTATACTTAATGCAGAAGATAAGCTTTATAATAAATGTACTTTACTGTTAATGTATAATAAAAAGGACTTAGGAAAAATAATAAGAAACATAGAAGATTACAGCGATAATGATATTATCAATGTAATCTTAAATTTTGCAAAAAATAATTATAATGAGATAGAGGCAGAATTCTTTGTCCTTGAATTAAGAAAATTACTTCAAGGAGGACAAGGAGATGACAGAACAAGAGTATAGAAAAGTAGAACTTTATTTATATAATTACCATAAAATAAATTATTTAATAAAAAATAGAGAAACAGATTTAATTGATTCAATAAATGTTTCCAATAATGCTTGGATAAAATCAATTAAAGATACAAGTAACACAATGGAAGATCAAGCAATAAAAATTATAGATGATAATTTAATAAAAGAATATAAAGAATGGCAAGTATTTTTAAAAAATATACTTGTTTTTTTATGCGAAAAAAAGCCGAGTTATTATAAGTATTTAAAATTAAAATATTTTCTTAATAAGGATGATTTAGAAATTATAAAACTTATGAAAATCGATTCTAAGAAGATAAAAATTTTAAAGAATAAACTAATTGAGTTTGTATTTAAAATGAAAAATATAGAGAATTTTGAATTAAATATGGAGGTATAAATTATGTTTTGGTTAGGACTAATAATAGGATTATTTTTAGGAGCAAATTTAAGTTTAATATTATATGCTTGTATAGTAGCAGGAAAGGAAAGTGATCGAAGAAGTGGATATACAGAATGAAGTAAATAGAATAGGTTATTTCGCTGTAATTCCTGCGACTGTATTATTTAATAATGAATTAAAACCTAATGAAAAGTTACTATATGCCTTAATAACAACTTTATCAAATAAAGAAGGTTATTGTTATGCAAGTAATAAGTATTTAGGAGAAAAGTTAAATGTTGATCCTCAGACTATTTCAAGATGGATAGGAAATTTGAGAAAATACAATTATTTAGTAGTAGATATTATAAGAAATGAGAATAAAGAGATAATTCAAAGAAAAATTTATCCTAATGACATACCCTATCTACTAAATAATCGATACCCCTATGTATTAAATGGTCAAGAGGGTATTGATGAAAAAGTCAAAGAGAATAATATAAATTATAATAATATAAATACACACACAGTCAGCAAAGAAAAATTTTTAGAAAATGTGTATTTATATGATTTTGAATATAAGGAATTAGTTAATGAATATGGAGAGACTAAAGCAAATAAGTGTATTGAAGAACTATCTTTATATAAGAAATCAAAAGGGATTGAATATAAAAGTGATTTTGCAACTATAAAAAGATGGGTAGTTGCAAGAGTAGAAGAAATGGAGGAAAGGCAGGAAAAACGAAGTAATAATAAAAAGAAAAGTAATAGATTTAATTATGAACAAAGACAATATTCAGCAGAGTTTTTTGAAAGTCTATATGATAATATTCCACCAATGACATCAAGTAATTCAGAAGAAGATGAGATGGATTTGTAACACAACTAATTGAGGTTGCGATTTTTTTATTTTAGGAGGTGCAATTTGGTTACTAAAAAAGTAAAAAAGATAATAAGAAAAAAGCTATATGAATATCCAATTTATGAAAGAATTATAAATGAATTGGAACTTGAAAAAGACACAGCAGAAGGAGGAGATATAAATTCTTCGATAAGGAGTAAAAACAAAATCAATAGAAAAGTAGAATCACAAGTTATTAAAAATATGAGTATTGACAATAAAATTAAAGAATATCAAGAATGGAAAAAGCTAATCGACAATATTCTACAAGAATTGCGAAAATATGATAAAACAAAATTAAAAGTAGTAGAATATAAATTTTTTGGTAATATACCTGAAGATGTTATTGCAGATGAATTATATGTTTCAAAAACAACAGTTAGAACTTATATAAATGATATTTATTTTGAAGTGGGAATACAAGCAATTTTTAATAAATTACTTACAAAAGATTTAATAAATTAAAAATGTCACAAAGACAAACAATTGAGAAAAATGTTAATGTATGATATAATTCAGCTTAAATAAGTATTTAGGTGGAGATAAAGATGTTGAATAAAACATGTAACGATGAAGAGTTTTCAAAAGTATTTAAAGAATTGAAACATGATGAAAAATTAGAATTACCAAATAATAACTCATTAAAAATGTATTATACAACAATAATGAATAATACATTTGAGTATTCTAATCTTCAAGAATTACTGTTAAGTAATATAACAAATTATGTTTTTTCTAGGAAAGAAAATAAAGAAGCATTTGATACAAAAAAAATTCCAAATTTAACTAGAAAAGCTATGATGGAATTTAGAAAAATAAGCAATAAAAAAGATTGTGGAAATGGTGGGGAATTAGGTGAATTGCTTTTGTATATATTTTTAGAATCTAATCTAAAAGCATATAAATTATTGAGCAAAATGGAATTGAAAACGAATTCTGAAGACTATATTAAAGGGGCAGATGGAATTTATTTGTATGAGTATGAAGATGATAATAATGAAAAACATTTTGAATATATTATTGGAGAAGCAAAGATTGAAGCAACATCTGCAAAATCAATAGCAGATGCATTTAAATCTATATTAGTACATTTGCAAAAGAAGGATTTTGAGAGAGAGCTAGTTGATAGAGAAATATTCAAGGAAACATTTAATGAAGAACAAGCTGAAAAGATTAAAAGAATATTAGTTCCTTCGCCAGACGATGATGATATAGATATGCAAAAAGCTTTTGGAATATTTATTGGCTATGGTTTAAATAAAAATCTAAAATTAGATGAAGTAGATAATAAAAAAGGCAAAAAAATTATTGAGGCTAGAATAGAAAAAGATATAAAAAATATATGTAAAAATATAAAGGATAAAATAAAAGAAAATAAAAATTTGAAAAATTACTCGTTTTATGTTTATGTAATGCCATTTAAAGATGCAAAAAAAGATAGAGTAGAAATTTTAAAGAATATTACGATATAAAGGCAGGAAAGATAATGAAATTAGGGGAATACATATATAGAGATTTGGAAAAAAATCCTTATTTATTGATTTTATATACTAATTTATTAAAACAATATGCAAGTGTTCAATTTAAAATAAAAAAAGAAAGTTATTTAGAAGAATCTAATATTATTGATTTATTAAAATTTGCTGATTTGCTTTCAAAATCAACAAATTTAACTAAAAATCAGTATCATAAAAACATTGCTCAAAATATAGTTATATTGTTAAACAAATTATATCCCAATAATATAAATGTGAAAGCTACATTCATATCAGTATTAAATAATATAAATAATTATAGAAATATAGATGATGACAATTATTATGATGGAGATATTAGGGAGTTTATTTATCAGTATATAGAAAAGCAAAGTTTTAGAATAGATGAAAATGATGATAAATATTTTATAAGAGATCAGAAAGAAATATATAATAAACTAGAAAACGAAAGATATTTTAGCTATTCAGGACCGACCTCAATGGGAAAGACTTTTGTAATTAAAGTTTTTATTCAAAAGAAGATTAAAAATGAAGAAGAAAAAAATAATTTTGTAATAGTGGTACCTACTAAAGCATTAATAGGTGAAATAACAAGTGAATTAATAACAGAAATAGGAGATGAACTAAAAGAAAAAAATTATAAGATTATAAATTCGTATAATGAAATGCAAGAGGATATGAAATGTAATTATATTATGGTTTATACACAAGAACGATTTTTAGCTCACTTACTTAAAAAGAATATAGACATAGGATATGTTTTTATCGATGAAGCTCATAAACTCTTTTATGAGGATTCAAGAAGTGTATATTTTTATAAAATCTTAGACATATTAAGTAATTATTCTAATATGCCTAAAATATTTTTTTCAGCACCATTAATTTCAAATCCAGATGAGTTTTTAAAATTGTTACCAGCTACATTGTCAAAAACATATAGAGTATTTGAATTTTCGCCAGTAAATCAACAAAAATATATTTTGGATTATAATGGTAAAAATATTGTTATTTTTAATGATTTAACTAAGACTTTTATTGAAATAAATTATAATAATCTTGAATATTACAATTTAAATACAATATTAAGTATATTAGGTGAAGAACAAAAAAATTTAATTTATTGTGAAAATCCAAAAGATGCTATAGAAATGGCAAAAGATTACGCTGAAATAAAAGCTACAAAAGTACAAAGCGAAAAGGTTGAAAAAGTAAAAAAATATATAAAAAATGAAATTCATGAAAGTTATTATTTAATTGATTTGCTTGACAGAGGAATAGCGTATCATGTCGGATATGTACCTAATTCAATAAGGAAGAAAATAGAAAGTTTATATCATGATAAAGAGATTGATACTATCTTTTGTACAAGTACATTGTTAGAAGGAATTAATTTGCCAGCAGATAATTTATTTATTCCTGTAAAGGAAAATTCAAAAATATTAAAAAATGATATTGATTTTAAGAATTTAATTGGTAGAGTGGGGAGAATTAAGTATAACTTAAGTGGAAATGTATTTATTATACCAAAAGATGGACAAAAGACTGTAAATAAATGTACGAAAATAGTTAATTCTGAAATAAACGATAGAGAATTATCTATAAAAACAGTTCTGACTGAAGAAAGAAAAATTGATATAATTGAAAATTTAAAAAAAGGTTCAACTGAATTAAATAAAAAATGCGGGAAGACATGTAATAATACAGAGTATGAATTTTCAAGATATATTATGAATGTATTAATAGATGATATACTAAATAACAGAAAAAGCAATATATATAAAGAATTTGAAAAAAAAATAGATAAAAAAACAAAAGAAACGATTATTAATAATTTTAAGAAAGAAAAAGTACCACAGGATATGGCAATAACTTTAGATCAGGTTAAAACAATAGAAAGTGAAATTGATAATGAATTGGAATATCCTGAGCAAATTAATTATAAGACAATTCTTGAATTTTTAAAAAAATTATATAAACAATTTATGTGGTGGAAATATGAACCCAAAAATGAATTAGGGAACGAAAAAGTTTTAAATTATTATTCGACAATTTTAAATCAATGGATAAATGGAGCATATATAAGTCAAATTATAAAAAATTCAATTGAATATGCAGAAAAATCCAAAGTAGTATATAGTTATGGTAAAAAAGAAGAATATAGTGGAAGTGTAGAACAAATTAATATAATTATTAACCAAACTCTTGATACAATAGAAAAAATAATAAAATTTAAAATTGAGAATTACTTTTCAAAATTTTCAGAATTATATAAAAAAAGAAAAGGAATTGATAAAATAGAAAATGATTGGTATGAATATCTTTCATATGGTACAAACAAAAAAGAGATTATAGAACTACAAAAAATGGGATTTTCTAGAGAAATTGCTCTGAAAATATATAGAATGGATAAATACATTATCTTCGATACAGATTCTATTTTTTTAAGTACAAAAATTTTTGAAGATGAGAATGAAGATATTGTAGAAGAAGCAAAAGAAGTCAGTTTAAATAATTATAATAAATTTAAGTAAAAAATAGTAAAATCATGTTTAGATAATAACTCGGAATATTGTAATCTTTCGAACAAGTAATAATAAAAAAATTAAGGAGAGATAGAATTGGATATAGAAGTAAATAATATAAAAATTCATTATGAAATATTAGGAGAAGGACAACCAATAATTTTATTAAATCCTAATAGTGTAAATACAGGGTTAATGAAGTTTATTGCAAATAGATTAAAAGATAAATATAAAGTTTATATATTTGATAGAAGATGTTGCGGTAAAAGTGAAAAAAATTGTACTTTAACTTATGAAGATTCTGCAAAAGATGTTTATGAATTTATAAAAAAATTAAATATAGATAAACCATATTTATTGGGATGTAGTGGTGGAGGAACGGTTGCACTTAATGTTGCAATACATTATCCTGAAAGCATATCGAAGTTAATTCTTTGTAGTGGAGTAGCAAGAAATAATATAATAGAAAAACCAAATTACGCAAAAATAATGGGAAAAATACCTTGGTATCCAGGTAAAAAAAATAATGAAAAGTTTGAAAAATTAAACTATGAATCTCATTCTATAACAAAAGAGGAATTAAGTATTATTGATATTCCTACATTAGTATTCAATGGTGGTGTTAAAGATTTAGTACCAAAAGATGAAGCAGAGTATATTTCGAATAATATTAAAAATTCAGAATTAAAGATATTAGAAAAAGCAGGTCATTGTAATTATATTTTCAATAATAATGATTTTTATAACAAATTAAACGAATTTTTAGAAAGATAATAAATTATTAAGATGTTCGGAAGATTTTGGTATTGTAAACAGGTAGAGGTGCAGAATATTTTGATATTTCGAATAAAATAAAAAGAAAATAGCATGTGGGATTTTTGAGATTTTTTAAGATTTCTCAAAAATCCCACTATTTTTTTTGCAATTTTTTTATTAAAAAGGTTTGGGATTGTCTTTTACTATTTTATATAATTTAAAATTGATAAGGAGGGATTATTGATGGAAGAGTTATGTGAGGGATTTTTTAATGAATATTCTACAGATTTTTGTGAATATTTTGATAAACATTTAGTACAAAATGTTATAAAAAAAGGAGATTATAAAAAGATAGAAGATGAAATAAATGAGATTAAGAAAAAATATCCTAATTTAATTACATTACTAGAAGATATGGATAATGTGGAACTTACTTATGCTGATGAAAATGCTTTAAATGATATTTTATCTTTACAAAAGGAACTTGATATTATTGAACTAAAAGAAGCTTTTAAATTAGGATTTAAAGAGGCTTATATCTATTTTGAATCAATGGATATGTTGAATATATAGGAGGAAAAGATGAGATTTATATATGCTTGTGATTTACACGGAGATAAATATAAATATAAGAATTTATTAGAAATTGCTAAAAATGGAAAAATAAAATACTTAGTTTTAGGTGGGGATTTATTGCCTAAAGAATGTGGAGATAGAATAAATGAACAAAAAATATTTATAGAACAGTATTTAAATAATTATTTTGAAGAATTAAAGAAAAATAATATTAAGTGTATTTGCATTTTAGGAAATGATGATTTAGAAATACTGGATAAAAATTTTAACGAAATATGTAAAAAACACGATAATGTATTTAATATAGATCAAAAGAAGGTTAGTTTTGGAGATATTACATTTATAGGCTTATCCAAAGTATTAGATCACCCTTTTGGTTGTAAAGATAGGGTTGTAATTGAGGAGGGATTAGAAATGCCTTTCCAATTATCTAATATTATATATGTCGATAAATGTCGAAATATGTTGTCCGTTGATGAATGGCAAGATTATAGAAACGACATTGAAAAAATGGAGAATGTATTAGAAAAATTACCTAAAGCTAAAAAAGGTAACAAAGTGATATATGTTTTTCATAATCCACCTTTTGGCTTAGGATTAGATGTTTGTAGAGACAAAAGCCAAGTTGGATCAAAAGCAATTACTAACTGTTTAGAAAAAAGTAATGCCTATATGTCTTTACACGGACATATTCACGAATCTTATAGAGTAACAGGAATATGGAAAAATGAATTAATTGGAACAATTTGCATACAAACAGGGCAAACCGAAAGACACAGTAAAGATATTTTCTATTCAATAGTAGATACAGATACAAATTATAATGATTTATATCTGTTTAAGGGGTGAAGTAAGAATGAAAAAGATAAATGCTAATTGGTACACAAAAGGTAAACTTAACAGAAGAAATTGGCAAATAGATGAAAATGAAAATGGATATTTGTATTCAGTAGGAAGATATTTAACAAAATTGAAAAAAGAGGATTTAACAGCAGATTATATTGAGTTTCAGAGTAGAACGATTTGGTATATGGATGGCTATGTAAAAACTTCAGAAGTAAAAGACATATTTTTTACATATAGTAATTCGGTAATATGTCAATAGAAAAATAAAAAATTCTCAAAAAAATTTTTGAGAAAAAAGACATCACTTAATAAACGTTTTTAATAAAGAAGAAACGGTTGACATAAATAATATTAAGTTAAAGAAAAGTCAATTTTCAATAGGCAAAACTCCTTTCTTTGGCAAAGTATAAAGACGATTATCGTGTAGCAAAGCGAAAATAACCCTTACAGCCTTACGAGCAGTCAAAACAATAGCACGTTTATGTTGATGTTTTGAAACTTCTTTAAATTTGCGAGAATAAAACGTTGCAAAGTCGCTATTATGATTTCTCAAACAAGTAGCAGCTTGGCAAAAATAATTTCTAAGGTACACATTACCAGTTTTACGAATGAAAGTATCTTCTGCATCAAACTCACCAGATTGATATTGAGACCAAACAAGACCAGCGAATTTAGCTAGAGCATCATCATTCTTAAAACGGTTAATATCACCGATTTCTGCGATAATGCCAGCAGCGATTACAGGTTCAATGCCATCCATAGAAGTCAAAATAGTATATTCATTTTTGAAATACTGTTTAACTTGCTTTTGAATAGAAGTCTCAATAGATTTGAGAGATTTTTCAAGAGCAGAAATATTTTCAAAGCAAGCTTTAATAACAATGTTTACAGAGTTGTTTAATTCATTTTGTAATTTAAAAGAATTAGAAGCAGATTGCTTAATAAGATCAGCAGTTTTAGTAATATCAGCAAAATGCTTTTTACCAGTTTCAGCAATTGCAGAGATAATGTCACCAATAGACATAGTAGCAATTTCATCAACAGAATAAATATCGGTTAAAAGCATTTCGGCAGTAGCACCAAAATTATCAGAAAGAACTTTCTGTTGAGAAAGCTTACTGAACTTTAAAAATAAATTGCTAACTAAATAAGTTTTTTCTCTAGTAATAGACTTAACAATATGTTGTCTAAAACGAGTTAAACGTTGTAAACCAAGTTGATTAAAGTTAATATAAAATTCGTTTGGTAAATTACCAAGTCTAAGGCGAGAAGTAATAACAATGCTGTCCATTTTATCATTTTTAGGTAAATCTCCAAGCGATTCTCTAAAACTTTTGATAATTTTAGGTTCAAAGCAATAAAGCTGAACAGTAAAATTATTAAGAATAGAAGAATCAGCAATGGTATATAAAAGATGAGTACCATAGACAGAGGTTGCTTCAATACCAATAAGGATGTTAGTAATTTCCAAAGAATTAGCAAAACATAAAATAGTATCTAAAAGTTTGTTAACACCATCTGGATCATTTGGAAAGTTTTTAGGTTTAAATATGTTTTCACCAGAGATGTCTTGTATACATGTCATTAAAGATTTTAAAGAAACATCAACACCAACATATAAGTAATTTTTAGTTGACATTATATAATTCACCTCCTCAATATAAAGATTGTAAAACATATAAGATAACCTGTGAACAGACAATAAAGGCATTCTCGCGATGAGCATATCAACAATATCTTTTAAACCTCTTGCTACAATCTATGACAACACATAGATGAGAAGATAAAGCATAATGCAAAATTCGTGTTAAAAAATAATACGTCTGTGACAAGGAATGCATACTGCGGAAGCACCTAATGTGCAAGAAAGGATTGCAAATTTCCTAAAGTTTTACGATATAAGTATATCACAGGTCATCAAATAGATAAATATGTAAGATTTTGTTGTAAATCTTATTAATTTATAAATATATTATACGAGAAAGGAGAAGAAATGGAAATAAGACAAGCAATAATTGAAAATGCAAAAATACTAAAGGAAAATAATATTACTGATTCATATAATATTGCTAGAATTCTAATGGCATATACTATAAATAAACCTAAAGAATACTTAGTTATAAATGACAAAGAAATTTTAAAAGAAGAAATTTTACAATTATATAATTCTAAAATAGAAAAGATAAAAAATGGATATCCGCTTCAATATATAACAAATAATCAAGAGTTTATGAAATTAAACTTTTATGTTGATGATAATGTATTAATTCCTCAACCAGATACAGAAGTATTAGTTGAAGAAGTAATAAAAATATGTAAAACAAAGTATAAAGATAAACAGATAAAAGTATTAGATTTATGTACTGGTAGTGGAGCTATTGCAATATCTATAAAAAAATATTTAGAAAATGTACAAATTTTAGCAACAGATGTAAGTAGTAATGCTTTAGAGGTAGCTAAAAAAAATGCAAGATTAAACAATGTAGAGATTAAATTTATTGAATCAAATATGTTTGAAAAGATTAATAGTAAATATGATATAATAGTTTCAAACCCACCATACATTGAAAAAGAAATCTTAAAAACATTATCAAAAGATGTACAATGTGAGCCAATAATTGCATTAGATGGTGGTACAGATGGACTAAGTTTTTATAGAGAAATTTCCCAAAATTCATATAAATATTTAAAAAATAATGGATATTTAGCATTAGAAATAGGATACAATCAGAAAAATAGCGTAATAGATATATTAAAGAAAGAGAATAAATATAAAGATATAAAATGCATAAAAGATTTAGAAAATAATGATAGAGTGATAATATCAAGACCAACATAAAGAGAGGAGTATAAAGGTATGTCATTTTCATCAGAAGTAAAGGAAGAGCTTAGTAGACTTAACACATTTGGAAACAAAAATTTAATATATTCAGAATTATATGGATATATATTAAGCGGAAATGCAAAGATTATAAAAAATAAGATAAATTTTTCTACCAATAGTGAATATAACATTAATAGATTTGGAAAAATATTATCTGAACTTGAGATTGATTATAAAATAAAAATTCAAGGGAATAATTACATAATTACTTTTAATAAGGAACTATTAAATTTACGCAATATACAAACATCAACAACTGATGAAAAAAGAGCAGTTATAAGAGGAGCATTTATGGGGGGAGGATTAATTAATAATCCTAATAGTAAATATCATTTAGAAATCACCTTTAATTCTGAAGAAGACCAAAAAATTGTACAAGATATTATTAACGAATTTAATATAACAACTAAAAACCTTGCAAGAAAACATGGATATTCTTTATATATTAAAGAAGGAGAGATTATCTCAGATTTCTTAGCTATAATAGGTGCGAATAAAGCAGTAATTAGATATGAAGAGATAAGAGTTATTAAAGATAAACGAAATAATATAAATAGAATAGTTAATTGCGAAACTGCAAACCTTAATAAAACTATTGAAGCATCAGTATTACAAATACAAGCTATAAATTTAATAAAAAGTAAAAGCAAATTCGAAAAATTACCAGAAAATTTAAAGGAAATTGCAGAACTAAGATTAAAGAATCCAGATGCAAATTTAGTAGAACTTGGAGAAATGTTAAATACACCTATTAGTAAATCAGGAGTAAATCATAGATTAAATAAATTATTGAAAATTGCAAAAGAATTAGAAAAAAAGTAGAGTAATTATATTGAAAGGATTGAGATAATAATGAATGAGGTAAACTTATATATTCACATACCATTTTGTAAGAAAAAATGTTATTATTGTGATTTCATATCATATCCTAACAAAGATAATTACATTGAAGAATATATAGATACTGTAATAAAAGAATATCGTAATTACAAAGCAGAAGAATATATAATTAAAACAGTGTATATAGGTGGAGGAACTCCATCATATATTGATAGCAAATATATTGTAAAACTTTTAAAGGAAATAAATTTAGAAAAAGCAGAGGAAATAACTATAGAAATTAATCCAGGAAGTGTAACCAAAGAAAAATTAAGAGATTATAAGAAGGCTGGTATAAATAGATTAAGTATAGGATTACAAGCAACACAAGATATTTTACTTAAAGAAATAGGTAGAATACATACCTATAATGAATTTTTAAATACATATAATATTGCAAGAGAGATTGGATTTAGAAATATAAATATAGATTTAATGTTAGCATTACCAAAACAAAATATAGTAGATATAATACAAAGTGTAAAAAAGATAATTGAATTAAATCCAGAACATATTTCAATATATTCATTAATATTAGAAGAAGGAACTAAAATGTATGATATGGTAAATACACAAAAATGTATTTTACCAGATGAAGATGAAGAAAGAAAAATGTACTGGACAGTTAAAAATTTATTAGAAAAGAATGGATATAATCATTATGAAATATCAAACTTTGCTAAAGAGGGTTATTATTCAAAACATAATATTGACTGTTGGAATCAAAAAGAATATATAGGTATAGGAGCGTCAGCACATTCATATTTGAATAATAGAAGATACTCTAATTTAGAAAAAATAGATGAATATATAAAAAATTATAATGATAAAAAAACACATGAAATACAAGATAAAATATCGCAAGAAAAGGAATATATGATATTGGGGTTAAGAAAGCTAGAAGGAGTTAATATATCAGACTTTAAATTAAAATTTAGTGAAAACCCAATATATTTATTTAGAAATGAATTAAATAAGTTAGTAGATTTACAATTAATAGAAATAGAATTAAATAATATAAAATTAACAGATAGAGGAATGGATTTGGCAAATATAGTATGGGAAGAATTTGTATAAAAGTATATATTATTATGAAAAACCATGAGGATATCCTATAAACAGGAAAACCTCATGGCAATTTAATATTTAAAATCATATTTAGCATGTGTACGATTATAATGATATCGCTTAATTTTAGTTATTAAATGATATAATATATAAATTATAGCTATTAGTATTAATGTTGTTCTTGCAATCAAATAAAATACATATCCCCATCTAGGTTTATTATTTTCATCAACCATTAATTCAGTGTTTATAACCCCAGACCAGATACCAGGTTGTTTAGCTTGAGACTTTTCTTTATAATAATCATAATGATATGTAAATCCAAATTCAAATAAGTTCTTAGCATCAACAAATTTGGCTTGGTTGCCAGTATTTGGAAATGTTGAACCTAAAACAACTGCAATAAATTCTATATTATCCTTTTTAGCACCTGCAACTAAGCAATTTTGAGCTGGATTTGTATAACCTGTTTTTATACCAATTGCATATTCATAAAAATGAGGAGAAGCAGTATTTATTAAATGATTTGAATTATGTAGAACTCTATCATTTAATGGATAAACATTTGAAGATGGAAGAGTATAAGTTTCAGTAGATACAATAGTCCTAAATTCTTCCATATTCATAGCATGTTTTGCTATTAATGCTAAATCGTAAGCTGTTGTATGCATATTTGCATCATGAACACCATTAGGATTAGTGAAATATGTATTTTGGCAACCTAATTGTTTTGCTTTTTCATTCATCATATTTGCAAAAGCAGGAACATTACCAGCGATATGTTCAGCTAAAGCATTTGCAGCATCATTTCCAGAAGGAACAAGTAAAGCATACAGTAGGTCTCTTGTACTTAAAATTTCTCCAGCATGTATTTTTGATACAGTATATCCAGAAGGAACTGTTGATATTGCACTTTCGCTTACTGTAACTGGTTCATCAAGTCTACTATTTTCAAGTGCAATAATAGCTGTCATTATTTTTACAGTACTTGCAGGATACATTGGAGTAAAAGCTTCTTTTTGGTATAAAATATCTCCAGAACTTTTTTCTATTAATAAAGCAGATGGTGCATTAATGCTTAAACTGGCTTTTACAGACTCCACATCAACTTGTGGAACACTAGAAGCATTTGCAAATGTGGTACATATAAAATTAAATAAAATAATAATAATTAAACTTATAAATAATTTTTTAACTCTCATAAATATCATCATATCATGAGACAAGACATAAATTCAAGAAGTATTTAACAAAAATTATAAAAATTTTACAGTTGATTTTTAGATATTATAGATATAAAATAAACACAATATAATTTTGGGAAGGAATGAGTACTATAAAATTAGATGAAAAATTAATGATAGCAAAACTTATGGATAAGCTAAAAATTTGTAAGACTAATAATAAGATAGTAAATACAGAGTTTTTAAATATATACAAAAGGGAATTATTGATAAAAGAATTAAACAGATTAAAAGAAAAGAATTATCTCTTTTTTGGTGGATTTGAGGACTCTGAGTATAAAATACTTGTAATATATCCTGAAAAATTCAAGGAAGAATTTGATTTATATATAAATAATAGTAACTCGCAAATAGCTGAAAATGCAGTAAATAATATAATAAAAGCAATAAGAATAAAATTACCAAAAGAGCTTATAGGCAAATATGAGCATAGAGATTATTTAAGTGCTGTCATGAAATTTGGACTTGTAAGAGAAAGAATGGGAGATATAATAGTTCATGAAGATGGAGCTTATATAATAGTTTTAAAAGAAAACGCACAATACATAAAAAACTCATTAAAAGAATTAATTAGATTTAGAAAAGCTGAAATAGAAATAATAGATATTGATAAAATTGAGCTAAAACCAATAGAGTTCAAAGAAATAAAAATATCAATAAGTTCAAATAGATTAGATAATTTTGTATCAGAAATATGTAAAATCTCAAGAAGTCAAACTGAGGAGTTATTAAAAAACGAAAAAATTTATCTAAATTCAAAATTGGAAACAAAAGCCTCTAAAGAAGTAAAATCAGAAGATATTTTAGTTATACGAGGTAGAGGTAAATTTAAAATAGGTGAAAAATTAGGAACGAATAAAAAAGGAAAAAACATTGTAGGAATTTTAAAATATATGTAGGGACGCCCTGTGAGCGTCCGTTAATTGTAAATTATATCAAATTAAATAATTGATAACAAAATATGTTGAATTTATTTAACAGATAATATATAATATCAATGAATTGCAAAAAATGTAAAAATAGGAGGAACAAAAAATGACTCAAGCAGATAAAAATTTTATAGATACATGTAAAGAAATATTAGAACATGGATATTCTTCAGTTGGAACAAATGTTAGAACTATATGGGAAGATGATGGTAGTGAAGCTAATTATATATCAATAGTTGGTGTTACAAATAAATATGATGTAGCAAAAGAATTTCCAATGATAACTTTAAGAAATAATACAAATACAGTAAAAAAAGCAATAGATGAACTACTTTGGATTTGGCAAAAAAAATCTAATAATGTTAATGATTTAAATTCACATATATGGGATCAATGGGCAGATGAAGATGGAAGTATTGGAAAAGCATATGGATATCAAATGCAAAGAAAATATAACTTTAAAATTGGTTCAGAGATTAAAAATATTGACCAAGTAGACTATGTGCTAGAATTACTAAAAAGTAATCCATCTAGTCGTAGAATTATGACAAATATATTTGATTTTGAAGACTTAAAAGATATGAATTTAGAGCCATGTGCATATGGAACTCAATGGTTAGTAAAAGAAGGAAAATTACATTTAATATTAAATCAACGTTCACAAGATATGCTTGCAGCAAATGGATGGAATACAATGCAATATGCAGCACTTTTGCATATGTTTGCACAATGTGCTGGACTAGAGGTAGGAACACTTACACATAATATAGGAGACTGTCATATATATGATAGACATATTCCACTTGTAGAAAAATTAATAAATGCAGAGCCAATGGATGTATCTCCAAAGCTAATAATACATAATAACACAAAAAATTTCTATGAATTTAAAGTAGAGGACTTTGAAATTAAAGGATATGACTACAATAAAGAAATTAATTTAGGAAGAATACCAGTAGCAACATAATCATAATGATTATGTTGCTACTGTAGGGGCAGGCTCTGTGTCTGCCCTTGTATAAAATAATTGAAAATGTAAAACTAATGTAGGGGCGAGCATTGCTCGTCCGTTAAAAAAAAGAACATATGTAATAATATGTATCATTATAATGAAGGAATATATATTAAAGGGGTAATAACAATGTTAAGCATAATAGTAGCAAAAGCAAAAAATAATGTAATAGGTAAAAACAATCAACTTATTTGGAAAATATCAGATGACTTAAAAAGATTTAAAGAACTAACAACAAATCATACTATAATAATGGGAAGAAAGACATTTGAATCATTAGGGAGAGTTTTACCAAATAGATTTCACATAATATTAAGTAATGATAAAAATTACAAGGTAGATAATGAAAATGTACGAGTAATAAATAATGTTAATGAATTAGATAAATACGTTGAAGACAATGAAGAACACTTTGTAATAGGTGGGGCAATGATATACAAATTACTTATGCCTAAATGTAATAAATTATACATAACACAGATTGAAAAAGAATTTGAAGGAGATACTATCTTTCCAGAAATAAATGAAAAAGAATGGAAAATTATAAAAGAACAAATAGGTCCAAAGGATGATAATGATTTTGAATATAGGTATGTAGATTATATAAGACAATAATATCTTGGGGGAGAATAGAAAATAAAATGGGTATTTCAATAGAAGAATACAAGAAAATGATTGGAAATAGTAGCATTAGTAAAAATCCTAATAGGCAATTAATTGGGAGGATAAATCATGGATTAGGAGAAAATTTTGAAGCACAAGTGGAAGATATATGTAGTATTTATGAGAATAAAAAATTAGCAAAAATAGAAAAAACTCCTGAACCAATGAAGATATTAAAACATATTGAAGATGGGAAATTTGAAACTGTGTTTACAAAAGTTGCACAACCAGATTTTAAAGGAACAATAAAAGGTGGCAAAACTGTTGTTTTTGATGCTAAATATACAGAAGCAGATAGAATAACATACCAAGTATTAAGCAATTTCCAAAGAGAGACTTTATTACAATATAAAGAATTGGGAGCAATTGCTTTTGTATTGGTTGGATTTTCAGATGGAGCAATATACAGAATTGATATAGAAACATGGGCAAGTATGAAAGAAAACTTTGGAAGAAAATATTTAAAACAAGAGGAATTAGAAGAAATGTCATTAAGAGCAAGAGAGACAAACGGTATAATAGACTTTTTAAGAATTATATGAAAACAAATTATTTAGTTTTCATAGTAGTAACAGGGGAAATGGTGCGAAAGAAGATAAAATGATTGGTGTTAATTATTAAATAAAAGGGGGAAGAAGCAATGAAGACAGATAATAACTTGAAAAAAGTCATAATTATTGTAATTATTATATTATTTATAATTATGGTGGCATTTATAATGTTTTCAAAAACATATAAAGAAGGTCTAATTGAAAATAATAAAGAGATATATTCAGATACCAATAATACACCAGAAGAAATAGAATATACTAATAACGAACTATCAAATGAACAAAATGAAACATTAAATACATATAATAAAGAGTTTGGAAGTTATCAAATTTCAAAAGAATGGGTAGAAAGTGTACAATATTCTACAAATAATAAATTTTTCTATGTTAAACAGGGTGAAGAAAAAGAAAGTAGACCTAATAATATTTCTATTAATGAAGGAAAAAATAAATATTCAATTGAACAGCATATGATGTTTAGAACAGCTATTTTAAGGCAATTATCAATGCAAGTACAAGGAAAGGATGGTATAACAATAAACGCTAATGGAAGAACTACTGAAAGTGGAATTATAGTTTATACTTTTAACATAAATGATACTAGAGAAAATGTAACAACAACGCAATATTATATTGTAGGAGATTATAAATATATTTTAGTACATGAAACAGTATATGGAAAATCAGAGGAAACAGATAATATTGCTAAGGACATTATAAACAGCTTTAAATGGAAGTAAAAATTAATGTTCTGATTTAATTTGTAAAAAAACATAAAAAACATTGCTTTATTTTAGAATTAATGATATAAAATAAATAATGAAAGACGAAAGGGGAAAATTATATGAAAAAACCAGTGATGATAGCAATAATAGCAGTAGTTATAGTAGCCATTATAGTAGCAATAATAGTTGGAATATCTTTAAACAAACCAAATAAGGAAGAAGAAGGAAATAAGCAACAAGAAATTACAGATGCTGAAAGTTTTAAAAATGTTATGCAAGAAAAAGGATATATGGTTATGGATGCAAAAAGTCAATTTGCAAATTATAGTAAAATAGAAAAAGTATACATAGCCACTAATGAAAGTTATTCTTATCAAATTGAATTTTATCAAATTTCAGATGATGCATATGCAACAAGTTTTTATAACAATAATAAATCCAAATTTGAAGCAGCAAAAACAGAAAACTCTGTTGAAACAAATAATGATTTAGAAAACAATTCAAAATATACATTAACAACTGATGATAAATATAAAGCAGTATCAAAAGTAAACAATAACATTATATATTTAGATGTAAAAACCGAATATAAAGACACAGTTCAAAAAATATTAGAAGAATTAGGATTTTAAAAATAAGAGAATACGATAAAAGGTGGCAAAGCCACCTTTTGTATTTGGAACAAAATGTAATATATGTACTTTAAATAATGAAGAGATGTGTTATGATTCAAAAGTAGCAAAATTAGGAGGAAAAATTGAAAATAGAAATTATAAGAAAGAAATTGAAGGAACTATCTGAGCCAGAGTATGCAAAATTCAATAAAAAGTTATGTCCAGATACTAAAAAACAAGTTTTAGGAATACGTATACCAAAACTTAGAACACTTGCAAAAGAAATCTTAAAATACGAAGAGTGGAAAGAGTTTATAGAAAAAGCAGATACTAATTGTTTTGAAGAGACCATACTAAAAGGTCTAGTTATAGCATATTCCAAAATAGATATAAAAGAAAAGCTAATATTAGTAAAAGAATTCATACCAAATATGGATAGTTGGGCAATAACAGATACATTTTGTCCTACTTTAAAAATAAAGCCAGAGGACTTAGAAAAAGTATGGAGCTTTATATTACCATACACTAAATCAGACAAAAAATTTGAAGCTAGATTTAGTATAATCATGATGTTAGACTATTATATAACAGAAGAATATATTGATAAAGTAATAAAAGTAATAGATGAAATAGAAAACAATGCATATTATGTGCAAATGGCAAAAGCATGGATAATAGCTGAAATAGGAATAAAATTTAATTCCAAAGCAATGAAATATTTAAAAGGAGAAAATAAATTAGACAAATTTACATATAACAAAGCATTGCAAAAAATGATAGAATCATGTAGAATATCTGATGAAACTAAAATATTATTGAAAAATATGAAAAAATAAATGTAGGGGCACCGTTTGCGGGAATGTATCGTAGGAAAGACACCACTGTGCCCAATGAGGGAGACAACATGAACAAAATTTTATTAATCGAAGATGATTCAACCATAAGGATGGGAATAAAATATTATTTAGAAGAAGAACGGTTTTGAAATAATAGAAAAAGAAGAGGGGAATGGAGCTTTTGAATACATAAAAAA
Source organism: uncultured Clostridia bacterium (assembly GCA_948739805.1). Classification (GTDB taxonomy): domain Bacteria; phylum Bacillota; class Clostridia; order TANB77; family CAG-508; genus CAKPSH01. The sequence continues at coordinate 19,765 of CAPYID010000001.1, forward strand.
AGTAGAAGACATTTCCTTAATATTATTAGATGTAAATTTACCAGACATAAATGGATTTGATTTATTCAAAAAAATAAAAGGATTAAAAGATATTCCAATTATATTTTTAACTGCAAACGACTTAGAAGTATCAATAGTTAGAGGAATAGACATGGGAGCAGAAGATTATATAACTAAGCCCTTTAGAGCAAGAGAACTATTATCTAGAATTAACTCAGTTTTAAGGAGGAATAAAAAACAAAACAACAAAAATATTATTGAGATAGAAGGAATTACAATAGATTTAGGACAGGCAAAGGTATTAAAAGACGGAAAAGATGTTATGCTCACAGCTTTGGAATATAAAATTTTAATAACCTTAGCATTAGAACCAAATGTAGTATTTTCCAGAGAACAAATACTAGCAGATATATGGGATGTAAATGAAGATTTTGTTAATGATAATACATTAACTGTTTATATAAAAAGAATTAGAGAAAAAATAGAAGATGATGCTAATAATCCAAAGATAATAAAAACAATAAGAGGTATGGGGTATAAGGTGGAAATTTAGATGTTTAAAGATGTAAATAAATTAAGACCATTAGTTATACAAATAATATTATTAATTTTTTTTACTATTTTAGTTAGTATATATGCAATACATACACATAATATGTATAAACAAGAAATTATTAGAAATAATGCAAGAATAATAGGAATTATAATAGAAAAATATCCTAATATAGAAATAGAAGCAATAAAAGAAATAATTTCAGATGATGCAAATATTGAACAAGGAATAGAAACTCTAGGAAAATATGGAATTGATGATATTGAAAACTTAGATGAGATTACAAGTATAAATAAATTAAAAAACAAAATGGTTTTAGGAAATATTATTTTTGTAGTATCGGTCATTATAATATATATTTTAATCAATTTATACTTTTATAAAAAAGAAGATAAAAGGTTAAACGATATAAGTAATTACATAAGTAATATATTAAACAATGATTATTCATTAGATATTAGAGAATATGATGAAGATTCAATAAGTGCACTTAAAAATTATATTTATAAAATAACAATAAAACTTAGAAACATGAGCGAATATTCACAAAAAGAAAAAGAGTATTTAGAAGTGGCATTATCAGATATATCACATCAACTAAAAACACCACTTACAAGTATAATGGTAATGAATGAACTACTTGAAAACAAAAATTTAGAAGAAAGCAAAAGAAAAGAATGCCAGCAAAAAAGCAAACAGCAACTAGAAAAAATACAATGGCTAATAACTAGTTTACTTAAAATTTCTCAGATAGATAGTGGAACAATAAAACTAAAAAAAGAAAATGTAAATGCAAAGGAATTGATTAATAAAACTCAAGAACCATTAATTATACAAATAGAAGCAAAAAGCATAACTTTAGTAAAAGACATAGAAGAAAACCTGGAAATAATTTGTGATGAAAATTGGACAGTAGAAGCTTTAATAAATATAATAAAAAATGCTTATGAACACACAGAAAAAGAAGGAACAATAAAAATAATGGTACAAGGAAATCCAATATATAATGAAATAAAAATAGAAGACAATGGAAGTGGAATAAGAGAAGAAGACATAAACCATATATTTGAAAGATTTTACAAAGGGAAATCTAATAAAGAAAGTATAGGAATAGGATTAAATATGTCAAAAACAATTATAGAAAAACAAAATGGAACCATAGAGGTACAAAGTACAGAGGGAGTAGGCACATGTTTTACAATCAAAATGTTCAAATTTTAAAGGGCGAAAAATAATCGCCATTTCGCGTTGTTGTTCTTCGAAAGAAAATCCGTTTTTTAAGAGTCATATAGTTGTCCTCCTTATATTGCACGTCCGTTAAGAAATTGTAGAGAGAATGTAGGGGCAGGCCTTGTGTCTGCCCATTGAAATGTGACAAAATTGTAATATTTTTTGTCACTGTAAAGTCATCTAATATTTATATAATTAAAGCATAAAAGTTAAGGGAGGATAAGAAATGGAAATTTTAAGAGTTGAAAACTTATGTAAAACTTATGGAAAAAATGAGACACTTGTAAAAGCACTAGATGGAATAAGTTTTAGTGTTGATAAGGGAGAATTTGTTGCCATAGTAGGAGCAAGTGGAAGCGGAAAATCAACACTATTGCATATACTTGGAGGAGTAGATAGGCCAACCTCAGGGAAGGTTTTAGTAGATAACAAAGATGTATTCAAATTAAATGAGACAAATCTAGCAGTATTTAGAAGAAGGCAAGTAGGACTTATTTATCAATTTTATAATCTAATACCAATTTTAAATGTTGAAGAAAACATAACACTTCCATTATTATTAGATGGAAAGCAACCAGATAGTAGATATTTAGAAGAATTAATAGACACATTAGGACTAAGAGGAAGAGTAAAACATTTACCAAACGAACTATCAGGAGGACAACAACAAAGAGTATCAATAGGTAGAGCATTAATGAATAGACCAGCAGTATTACTTGCAGACGAACCAACAGGAAACTTAGACAGTAAAGCATCAAGGGAAATTATTGAACTATTAAAACTATCAAACAAAAAATATGAACAAACAATTATAATGATAACACATGATAATAGTCTAGCATTAAATGCAGATAGAATAATTACTATTGATGACGGTAAAATCATTAGTGATAAGAAGGTGAAATAAATGGGAATATTAAAAAGTTTAACTATGAAACACCTTCTAATGAATAAAAGAAGAACATTAGTTACAATTATTGGGATAATATTGTCAACAGCATTAATGCTAGGTATAGGATTACTTTTTTCAAGTTTTCATCAAGCTATGCTTAATGATGCTATAGACAATCATGGAGATTATAATGCAATTTTTAATCAATTAAAAGAAAAAGACTTGAATGCATTAAAAGAGAATGTAACTATAAAAGAAATTTTTTATGAACAAAATGTTGGATATGCACATTTAGAGGGAATAAAAAATGATAGCAAACCATATTTAAGACTAAAAAATGTTAGTAAAAATTATCTAGAAAGATTAGAATTGATGGATGGTAGAATGCCTAATAATTCAAATGAATTATTAATATCTAGCCATATAGAAACTAATGGAGGAGTAAAACTAAATGTAGGAGATAAAATTAAGCTAGAACTTGGATATAGAGTTGATGAAGAAGGATATATATTAGATATTGTACAACTAATAAATAAAGACAATGAAAAATTTTATTATGACGATGGAGAAATTATAACTACACTACGTTATACAGAAAACGAAAAACTAGAAATTTGTGAGACAAGAGAATTCACTATAGTGGGAATTGTAGTAAGAAGTAATCTGGAAGAACGCTATTCTTGTGGATATTCAGTATTTACATTAAAAGAAGAAATTAAAGATGAAGAAAAAGTAAATAGTTATGTAATATATAAAAATCCTAGCAAGACCTTTGAAAATTCAGAGAAATTAGGGGAAATATTAAAACTTTCAAAAAATGATATAGAATATAATAATCAATTATTATATTTTTATGGAACAAGTCAAAGTGGAAACTTTACAGCAACAGTAGCTGGTATGATGTCAATTACACTTGCATTATTGTCTGTTGGATGTATTATTGTAATATACAATTCATTTGCAATATCTACAATGGAAAGAAAAAAACAATTTGGTCTATTATCAAGCATAGGGGCAACTAAAAGGCAGATAAGAAATACAGTAATTTTTGAAGCATTAATAGTAGGAAGCATAGGAATAGTAATAGGTGTAGCAGGAGCATTTTTAGGAATATATGTAGTACTTCAAATATTAAATAACCTTATTCAAGACATGATGGGAGTGACTTTTCAATTAACAATAAATCCTGTATATGTAATTATTCCCTTAATATTTATGTGTACAGTAATACTAATATCTGCTTGGATACCTGCAAAAAGAGCAAGTAGAGTTACACCAGTAGAAGCAATACGACAAAATGATGAAATAAAGATAAACAAAAAGAAAATAAGAACAAGTAAACTAATAACCAAAATATTTGGAGTAGAAGGAGAAATTGCGCTAAAAAATATAAAAAGAAATAAAAGAAAATACAGAATAACGATAATATCATTATTTATAAGTATAGTATTATTTATATCATTTAGCTCATACTTGCAATTCCTTGTAGGAACAAGTGAAGGATTGGTATATCCATATAATTATGATAGTGCAGTATATTTTTATGATGAAAATGAAGAATTAAAACAAAGAGTTACAGACGATATATTAAGTATAGAAAATATAGAAAAATACTCAATCATTGATGAACTTTGGTTCCCATATGAAACCCTTGAAGAAGATAGATATAATAAAGAATATTATGAATATCATAAAAAACTATATGAGGAAAGCTTCAATATAAATATTGTAAAGCTTTCAGACGAAGAATATAGAGAATATATAGAAAAAATAAATGGAACTTATGGTCAATCAATATTACTTAACCAAGCAAGAATTAAAAAAGATTCTGTAACAAATATAGTAACACTACTAGAAAATACTAAAAATCTTAGCTTAAATTTAAAAATACCAGAATATACAGATGATGTGGATAATAAAGAAACAAAAGTAATAGCAGAAGAAAAAACTCTAAAAATAGATAATATAATAGCAACAAAAGAAACAATCTTTGCAACAGACCACTATAAATTTAGAGAAACAACTACTTTAATTGTAAATAATGAGACATATAGTAAAATATATGAATGGAAAAAAAGAAATTTAAAAGATAACACTGATTATTCTCCAACAATGAAAATATTGATAAAAACCTCAGAAATTAAGAAATTTGCAGAGGAAGGAGAAAAAATAGAAACAAAATATAATTCAGGAAATCATGAAATTTATATATCAAATATTGCGTTAGACAATCAAGAAGAAAAAAACTTAGTACTTGCAATAAAAATACTTTTATATGGTTTCATAAGTTTAGTAACATTAATTGGAGTTACAAGTGTATTTAATACAATAAGCACAAGTATATCTTTAAGGCAAAAGGAATTTGCGATGTTAAGAAGTATGGGGCTAACACCTCGGTGGATTTAATAAAATACTATTCTTAGAAAGTTTATTCTTTGGATTAAAATCATTAATATATGCACTTCCAGTTTCATTTGTTGTAATATTTTTAATATCAAGATCAATAGCAAATATAATGAAATTCAGTGACTTTTTAATACCTTGGAATAGCATAATAATCTCAGTAGTAGGAGTATTTGCGTTAGTGCTTTCAACAATGATGTATTCAGCAAGCAAAATAAAAAAAGAAAATATCTTAGAAGCAATAAGACAGGAAAATATATAATTAAAGAGCAAAATTATAGTCCGAAAATTATAAAACATGCGGAGAGTATAGAAAAAGTTGTGTAAATAAATCCTTCCGTGATAAAATATAAAAATATCAAGGAGGGATTTTTTCTATGGGAAAAAAAGTAGAAAAAGAAAAAAATGAAATAGTAGAGGAATTTTTTAGAAGGAATGACCCTAAGGATATCAAGTCTATGGGAGATATGTATGCAGTGTGGAATAGGGATAGATATAGATGGAATGAAAAAAGTATTAGATATAATCTGATGTTTTATCTATTCCATTTTCTTCTGTATAATAGAAATATTCTCCTTTAAATTTTCCTGTTACTATTTTATCCACAGTATCTATAGTTTTACGGGTAGACAAACCACAATTAACAAGACAAGTGAGGCACAAGCCCATAACATGAGGAGAAAACTTACGAAATTGAAGGCTAGAAGCATTTTTAGGTAAAGAATATAATAAAGGCAATTTATCAACTTTAAGCTTTAAAGGTATATTTTTAACAATAAAATTAAATAAAAATAAAAGCTGATTTTATAATTGGAATAATTGGTTCAAAAGAAGATGCTGAAAAGCTAAAAAGAGAACAAAAAAATACAGATAAGAACAATAGAAGTTTATAATTAATCTTCAGTACACATAGATGGTAGCTTAAGTTTAATATTAATATAAAACGCACAGCTTAGAAGCTTTGCGTTTTTACTAATTGTAACAAAATTAAAATTTCCAAATAGTACTTGACAAAAACGGATTACAGATGTAATCTATATTATAAGATTACATCTGTAATCTTATAATCGGAGTATGAGGAGGAAATATTATGTGTGGAATAGTAGGATTTATAAGTTCAAAAGGAGAAAAAGGAAAAATAATAAAAAAGATGACAGATAGACTAATTCATCGTGGACCAGATGAAGAAGGGTTTTATATAGATGAAAATATTGCTTTAGGTCATCGTAGATTATCAATCATAGATTTAGATAATGGGAAACAACCAATTAGTAATAAAAAATTCGTAGTCATATTTAATGGTGAAATATATAATTATATGGAATTAAAAGCAGAGTTAATAGAAAAAAAATATAAATTTGAAACTGATAGTGATACAGAAATACTATTACATGGGTATGAAGAATGGGGAAATAATCTTCCTGAAAAATTGAGAGGAATGTTTGCATTTACTATTTGGGATAAAGAAAATAAAACTTTATTTTGTGCTCGTGATAATTTTGGAATAAAACCATTATATTATTATAAAAATGAAGATGTATTTATGTTTGCTTCAGAAATAAAAGCATTTTTAGAACACCCAAAATTTGAAAAAATATTGAACAAAGATTTAATTAATCTATATCTATCTTTTAGTTTTACACCAACAAATGAAACATTCTTCAAAGGTGTATATTGTTTAGAACCAGGACATACATTAACATTAAAAGATAATAAAATAAATATAGAACAATATTATGAGATAGATTTAAGGGAACAGAATAGAGAATTTGACGATGTAGTAGAAGAAATAAGTAAAACAATGAAAAGTTCTGTAGAATATCACAAAATAAGTGATGTTGAGGTTGGAGCATTTTTATCTAGTGGAATTGATTCTTCATATATTGTGAGTTTAGCAAAACCAAACAAAACATATACAATAGGATATAACTTACCAAAATATAGCGAAATAAGATACACAAAAAAATTAGCAGAAACATTAGGAATTAAGAATATAAGCAAAAAAGTATCTCAAAAAGAATATATGGATGGAGTTGAAAAAATGCTATATCACATGGATGAACCATGTGCTGACCCATCGGCTATAGCTTTATATTTTGTATCAAAATTAGCAAGTAATGATGTAAAGGTTATAATGTCTGGAGAAGGGGCAGATGAATTTTTTGGGGGATATAATACATATAGAGAAGTGGTAGATTATAAAGCATATGATAAAATACCATATTTAATCCGCCATTCGTTATCCAGAATTTTTAGTTATTTACCAGAATTTAAAGGACGTAATTTTATTGTACGTAGAGGTATTAAACTAGAAAATGATTATGTAGGAGTAAATAAAATATTTAGTGATGAAGAAATAAATAAAGTTTTAAGTTTTAAAAGTAAAATAAAAAATAAAGATATAACAAAATCTTTATTTGATAAAAATAGAGATAAAAGCGATATTGTAAAAATGCAGGCAGTAGATATAAAATATTGGCTTGTGAAAAATATTCTTTTAAAAGTAGATAAAATGACAATGGCAAATTCAATTGAAGCAAGAACCCCTTTTATAGATAAAGAAGTTTTTAAGGTAGCAAGTACAATGCCATTAAAATGTAAATTATCAAAAGATAATACAAAAATTGCATTAAGAGAAGCGAGTAAAAAAGATATTCCGAATGAAGCTTATAAAAAGAAAAAATTAGGTTTTCCAGTACCAATAAGGGAATGGATAAGAGAAGATGTAGTGTATAGCGAAATAAAGCAAACAATAGAACAAGACTTTGTTAGTGAATTTTTTAACCAAAAATATGTAATCAAATTATTAGAGCAACATAGAAATCATAAAAAAGATAACTATAAGAAAATTTGGTCAATATATTGTTTTATCAAATGGTATGAAATATATTTTATTAATAGCTAGAAACTATAGCTTTTCTCCTTACAATTGAAAACTGTGAATAAATTACTTGACAAAATAATTAAGATATTATAATCTTACATTTGTAATCTTACAGAAAGGAGAGAATAATGCCAGATAAATATGATATAACTGATGCAGAGCTAGAGATTATGCAAGTATTATGGAAAAATAAGGAATGTGACTTAAATAGCATTATAGAAGAATTAAATGGAGAAACAGATAAAAATAGAAATACTGTAAAAACTTTATTAAGAAGATTAATACTAAAGGGCTCTGTTGAATCAAAAAAGATAAATTTAAAAGACACTGTATATGTGCCAAGAGTAAAAAAAGAGAAATTTCTATCTAATCAAAACGACAGCTTTCTAAAAAAACTATATAATGGAAAAACTGGAAACTTATTATTAAATTTTGTAGAAAATAAAAAAGTATCAAAAGAAGAATTACAAAAACTAATAGACATATTAGAAAGTGAGGACTAAAATGTTAGAAATATTAATAAATGTAGGTAAAATTATATCTCCAATATTTTATAAAATATTATATATGTCGATTATAGGTACCATATTAGGAATACTAATTTTAATATTAACAAAACTTTTTGATAATAAACTTTCAGCAAAATGGAAATCTTTAATGTGGATAATACCACTATTATTCTTAATAATACCAATACAAAGAATTGAAATAAAAATCCATAATAACATGCCTATAAGTTCAACCATAGACAAAGTAGAAAATATTTTTAATAGAGTAGAAACAATAGAGTATAAAGAATTAAATGAAGGTACATATAAATTGACAGAACCACAAACAGTACAATTAGAAGAAATCCAAAATAATGAAAATCCAAAACATGATATAAAACAAATCATATTAAATATAATAATACCACTATTATGGTTAATAGTTTCTACAATGGGATTACTTATATTTATAATAGGAAATATAAATCTAGTCACAAAAGTAAGAAAAACTAAAAAAGTTAAAGATTATAGAATTAAAGCTATACAGAGAAAGTGTAAGAGAAAACTAAAAATAAACAAAAATATAGAAATCAGAAGCCAAAAGGTTAATACTTCTCCATGTATTTATGGAATAATGCATCCCAAAATATTAATTCCAGAGGACTTTACAGAGAAAGAAGATGAAATTATAGAAAATGTATTTATGCATGAATTATCACATTATAAAAGAAAGGATATGATAACTAATTTTATATTAATAATAATTACATCTTTACATTGGTTTAATCCATTTGTATATGCTCTTTTTAAAAAGATAAGACAAGAAATGGAACTTGCAACAGATGAAATAGCTTTAAGTAAAATGGATAAAGATGAAAAAAAGAAATATGGATTAACATTAATAAATTTATTACAAACATATCAAAATGAGCAACTTGCAAATAAAATGTTATGCATTATAGATGATAATAAAAGTATGGAAAAAAGAATAAAGATGATAAAATTATCTACAAAATTAAAAAAATATAGAATATCTATTATAATATTTATTATAACTATTTTACTATGTGTGATAAGCCCATTTTTATTAAAAACAACAAATGAAATAAATGCTTATTCTTTTTCAGATGAAGATAAAATATATGAACAAATAGAACAATACCTTATTAAATTAGAAGAGGAAAAGCATTATTTAGAAAATCACGAATTTGCAAATGATAGTGATAATTTTAAAGTATTTATAGATATAGGAAAACTGGGAATTGAAGAAAATGGAGAGGAAAAATATGTATATGTATTAGCTTTAATTCAAAGTTACTATGTACAAGAAGAATTAGTAAAGAATGAAAGTTTAATGACTTATAAATTTACAATTAAAGATAATACAATAACAAACTATCAAATACCAGTAGATGGTATAAATTATGATGAATCTGTAAAAGAAATATTCCCAGAATATATTATAAAAAAAATGCAACAAAGTGAAGAACTTATAAATAGAAAAAAACTTGAAGATGAAGCAAACGAATATTATAACTTTAATAATTCTTCAGAAAAGAAACACTTAATTGTTGGAGAATATATTAATTCAAGTTCTACTTATAAAGAAGAAATAAATAAACTAGTAGGAAAATGGAAACCATTTAAAGTAGAATATGGAGGACAAGAAATTCCTTTAGCTCAAGTTTATGGCTCTGGAATAGCATATGGTGGAGAATTGATATTAAACCATAATGGAACATATTCAGAGTTTATAGGCATATATTCTGTTGAAAAAATTAACGATTTACAAGGAACATATAATATATATGGAAATGGAGAAAAAGCATTATTAAAGTCTAATAATGGAGAAACAAAAGTATTAGAATGCTTAGAAAGTATTAATATAAATAGCAATGATGCTATGATAGTAGAAAGATTAGAAAACGGAACTTGTATATATTTCAAAAAACAATAATTTTAGGGAAATTTTCACGAAATTTGATAAATAATTGCCTATTATAAAAGTTTGTGATATACTAATTACAAAATCATTTATGGAGGATAGAAATGTCTGAAGAAACTAATGAAGAGATAGAAAAATTACAAAAAAAGTTAGATTATATAGGGCTTGATTTTAATAATATCCCTGAATTTTTAAAAAATACAGAAAACTTAGATTTTGTACCAGAGAAAACATATTCAGAAGGAGAATATAAGGTTTATCAGTATGTACCAATTAATGACATACAAATAATTTTTACAAAAACTAATAGAATGAATTCAATACAAGAAAAATATCAAAATATTAGTCCAATATATTCATATCTTGTGCCAGAAAATGAAGAAGATATAATAAAACATAGCACTTTTTTAAAGATGTTACAAGATATTGAAATAGAAGAAATAGAAGAAATAAGTGAACAACAGGATAAATTAAATAATGAAATACCATTTTTAATAAAATATGATAAAAATTATATGTGGGAGATATATTATTCTAAACACTTGCATAAATATTTTATGTTGGTAACAACCGAAGACAAAGAATATGGAAGCTTTTTCTATTTATTGAGAGAACAATTAAAAAATAGAAATGAAAATAAAAAAATATTTGTGCCAATAAGTTATATGGATTATTCAAGCAATCTATTAACTAAAGAAGAATTCAAAGATTTAGAAAAATATGTATTGAAATTTACTAGTGAATGGCCGATGATATATGAAATATATGATAAAGATGGAAATTCATCAATACAAATATGTGGCAAAACAGTAGTTTATGGAAAATTAGAAAGTATTTACAAGATAAAGCTAGATAATAAAGAAAGTGTAACAAAATTTTTCAAACTAATAAAAGCATTATTCATATTAGAAACAGAATTTCCACATGATTATAAATTTGAAATACAAATATCTCAAAATGGTGGATTAGAATTAGTATATAATTCAAAAATAATAACATATGAAATTTTAGGAAACTTTATAAAAGAAGAATATAAAAAGAAATCAGAATATCTTCGTATATTAAAAAAAGAAGAAAAAATATTAAAAGAAGTATTAGATAACTTAAAAAGAATAGAATCAGAAAGAGAAAAAGAATACCTGCTAAAACAGAATCAGGTAGCAACATATTTAAAATGTAGAAAAACATTCTTTGGAAAGGTTAGATATTTCTTTAAAGGAAAATTAAAAGAAGAAATAAGTAATAGATTAGAGTTACCAGAACCAAAAATTGAAATAAACGAAGAAGAAATAAAACCAGAATATGAAAAAGAGTTTTATACAATAGAAGATTTAATAAAATTGTGTAAAGAATTAAATGAAATTTCTAATACTGTTAAAAATATTAAAATGGATAAAACAGCATTAGAAATAAAGAATAACCAATTAAAAGTCAAAATCAATAATGCTACAAAATTTATAGAAGAAATAGATAGCCATAGAAAAAGCATTTTTGAATTTTGGAGATTTGCCAATAAAGATAATGGATTAGCACTAGAAAGTGGAACCATAGAAGAAAAGAAAGAAGAAAAAAATAAAATATCAGAGCCATATTTTGATTACATAGAAGACATAGAAGAAATTTCTATAAGAATAGATGAATTGCAAAGAAAAGTGCTAACAAAAGAAGATACAGACAATATATTTTTAGCAGTAAAAAAGTTTTTAAATCCCATGAATGCTATAAAAAATGGTAAGCAATACAATTTTACAGCAGAACTAGAAGATATAAAAAACGATTTAAAAAGTATTGAATTATTATTTGGAAAAGAAGAATTTGATATATTTGGTAGCTCAGTAGAAGATATGACTAAAATAAATATAATAAAAAATAAGAAACATAGAGAGAATAAAAAAGATGAATATAAAATACTAAAAGTTAATAAAGGAACTGATACAATAGACTTTGTATCACAGCTTCATGGTATTATTAATTCACTAGACAAGATTTATGAAAAAAATAATTTAGGAATAAAATTAAAAGTATATCAAGTTTCAGAAAAATCATTAAATACAGAGGGTTATGGGATTTTTAATATTAATCCCGAAAATGCTTTACAAAAAATAAAAGATGAACCTATAATTAATTTATATACTATACATTTAAAATCTACAAGTCCAGCAATAGGATTATCTAATATAATTTATTACGATAATTTTAATGAAACTTTACCTATTGGAATGGATATATCAGATGAAATACTATTAGATATTAGTAAATTAGATATAGAATTAAAAAGGCAAAAATTATTTAGGATAAATATATCAATTAGTGAACAAGACGTAAAAACTAAAACAATATGTGCATATGAATATGAAATTAGAGATAACTAAAAAACCGAAAGGAGAATAACTTTTATGAAAAAAAGGAGAAAACCAAACTTTTTAGCAATACTATTATTCCTTTGTATTTTGGTAGGTATTTTTATAGGAGTTTCATATTTATACAGTAAAGAACAAAAAAGGAAAATTTTAGCAAATATTGAAAAAGAAATAGTAGAAATTAATAATTATTATTTATATGGAACACATTTTAATGTGGATGGTAAGATAAAACAAATATCAACAAATAGTATAAAAGATGTTAAGTTTACATTGGTTGATATTTCAGAAAATGAAAAAGAGTATGAGGCAATTTATGAAATTGATGGAAATGAATTAGCGGTTAAGACGTCAAAACTTATAAATGAAGGACTATATTTAGAGGACATTAAAAGCGGAGAGTATTTTCTGTTTTTAAAAATAAAATATTCAAATGATGAAATAAAGTACTATTCCATGAAAAATAATACTAATTATGAAGATTTGGAGTATTATACTGTTACGAAAAATAAATCTAATAAAAAGATAAAAATAGGATTTGATGTTTTTAAATCCAATGATGAGGATATGTCTTACATTAAGTTTAGTGTAGCAAAAGCAAAGTTACCTGCAAGTGTTTATGATATTTCTATTGACCCAGGACATGGTGGAAGCGATCCAGGGGCAATTTCAGGAAAATATAAAGAAGCAGAAATAGCAATGAAATATAGTGCAGAATTAAAACAAAAATTAGAAGATTTAGGATTAAAAGTAATATTAACAAGAGATGGAACAGAAGATACATCAGAAACTAGCAAATTCGGTGTTTATAGTGTATATGATTTTGAAGGAAGAGTTAACATTGTAGGTAGGGCAAAAGTAAAATACAATTTTTCAGTTCATGTTAATAGTTTTGATACTAATACATTAAGTGGTACAGAAATATATGCTCCATCAAATGCATCCTTAAAAATTGCACAATCACTAGCAGACAATATTGTTAGTATAGCAAAAACCACATATTCAACGAGAAATACAGATAAAGTGTCAGATGGTGTTTATGTTAGAACATTTACAGAAGCTGAAATCATAGAATCAGCAGAGAGTGCTAATAAAAAAGGATTTGAACCATATAATATAACGACATCTACACCATATTTATATATGATAAGAGAAGTTGGAGGTAAAACAACTGGAGCATATATTGATGGAAGAAATAAAGGACTTGGAACAAATATGTTTTACGATTCAAATATAGGTGTAGAAAGCTATTTAATAGAATTAGGATATATAATAAATAAAACAGACTTAAATAATATGTTAAACAATCAAAAAGCATATATTGAAGCTATAGCAAAATCTATACAAGAACATATTTGTAAAGAATAAAAAGAATATAACTACACATAATAATAACAAATAAAAACAAAATATATTTTGTTTTTAAGAAAGGATTGATATTATTATGAAAGTTAAAGATTGTATGACAAATTCAGTATGCAATTGTACACCAGAGACAACAATTCAAGATGTAGCAAAAAAAATGTGTTCAAACCATATAGGTTGTTTACCTGTATGTGATAATACAAATAGTATTGTAGGACTAATAACAGATAGAGATATTGTATTAAGAAGTGTTGCATGTGGAAAAGACTCAAAAACTACACCAATAAGTGAAATAATGACTACAGACGTTTGTTGTTGTAATAGTAATGATGAAGTAAATGAGGCAGAAAAATTAATGGGAACAATGCAAATAAAAAGAATACCTGTATTAGATAACAATAAAGTAGTTGGAATGATAACAGTTGGAAACTTAGTAAATGACTCAAAAGTAACAAGTATAGAAGTATCTAATACTGTAGAAAATATATGCCATTGTGGACCAAATGCTAAAAATAACGAATAATCTTATAGCACGGAAAAATCCGTGCTTTTAATAATTATAGATTATAAATACATAGAACAAGAGAGCACATAAAATCTAATGTAAGGGCTCATCCCATGTGCCAAATGAAGAAATTAGAATACAACAATGTAAATAGTAATAGAAAATTAAAACAAACCTAAATATATATTGAAAAAACTAAATAAATAAGATATTATATTAATATAAAGTAAAAAGGAGAAAAAAAGATGGAAATATTTGATAAAAAAGTAAAACAAATAAAAAATAAAAGAATACCTTTAGCTATATTTGTATTAATAATTGCATTTATGATATTTATATATGCAATAATACAGTTCATACCAAAAGATATTGAATATGTAGAATTTAATAAGCATGAGAAGGCAGGTAGTTATGCTAGAACTATAGTATATTATTTAATGGGACCAATAGTTCAAGTTAAAAATCCAAACGATGGTTCTATGTCAGGATATTACGTAGCAGTTGGAAAAGAAAAAAACTTGTTTATTATAAGATTAAATATGGAAAATATAGAAATTCCTATACTTGGTAAAGACATAGAAAAAGATGCTATAGATTCATTAGAGGGAAGAGAAGTAGTTGGTAACGTTAAATTAAGTTCTTCTAGCTTAAAAAGTGCATTAAACATAAGTCTGAATACCATATTTAATGAAGAAATAGCAAATAATAGTAGCTATGAAAAAGTATTTGGTGCCTATTACCTAGATACTATAGAGGAAGTAGAAAATAATGCAATAAAACTATTAATAGTATCTGCTTTTTTTGCAATAATTGGAGCTCTATATATATTAATAAATAAACGTATAAAAACAAATGTAGATATAAACATTGAACAACTAAAATTAAAAGGAAAATTAGATGAGGTTATAAATGAATTTGAAAGTGGACAATTAATAAATTATAAAAAACTAAAAGTAAGTTTATCTACAAATTATATATTCAGCTACAGTGTTGGACTTGATATAATTGATATTAGAGATATAAAAGAAGTAAGTACTTCTAAAAAAACTTTTGGAAGTTATGATAAAAATAAATATATAATTATTACAACAAAAGATAATATAGAATATTATATAGCACCAATTCATAAGAAAAGGCAAAAGTTCATATTTAATGAATTACTTACAAAAATCAAGAGTACAATACAATAATATTATAATGTCTAGTCTTGTCCTGGTATGAAATTGCCATGATGATAATGAAGTACATAAATGGCTTGATAGACAAATTTTACGATATAAAAAATGGAATTTTGGGTTATGGGCAGTAATTTTAAAAGAAACAGATGAAATGATTGGGCAATGTGGACTTACAATGCAACCGTGGAAAGAAGATGAGGTGCTTGAAATAGGTTGTCTTTTAGGAAAATTATATTGGCATAAGGGCTATGCAATTGAGGCAGCAAAAGCTTGTAAAAAATATGCTTTTGAGGTATTAAATGCAGAGGAAGTATGCTCTATTGTTAGAAATACGAATATAAATTCTAAAACTGTATAAGATATTTACAAATATTTATTTTAGAGTATTAATGCTATTATTGTGTATTATCAATATAATTGCACTTATAATATTAGAAAAGCAGAAATCCTTGAAAGCAATTCAAGTAAGTATTTTAGTTACAGCAATATTTACAACGATTTTATTCTCTTATGACGAAAAATTAAAATGTAGTAATAGCAAAGGTTTCCTCCTACAAACAATTTAGCAATTTATAAATTTTCACATATTTAAAAGATGAATTGTAAAAAATAATAATACAATGTCATCTTTTTTTGAGTTTATAATGAAAAAACTGAAAATAAATGCTATAATAACTTCAATATAGTAAATAAATTGAGCAGACACCATCTGCACAATTGGAAAGAGGAAAATATGAACGAAATAGAAAATATAGATAATGTTAATATAGATGAGTTATATAATAGAATCGTTGTACTTATAGAAAATGCGAAAAGGAATGTAGCTGTAAAAGTAAATAACGAAATGACTTTTTCATATTGGAATATAGGAAAAGATATAACAGAAAATGTACTTAAAAACCAAAAGGCAGAATATGGAAAATCTGTAATAAAGAAATTAAGTAAAAAGCTAGTAATTGAATATGGAAGAGGCTATGGGGAAAGAAATATATTTAGAATGTTAAAGTTCTATGATTATTTTTCAGATTTTGAAATTTTGTCGACACTGTCGGCAAAATTGAGTTGGTCACATTTTGTAGAACTATTACAGATACAAGATAATCTTAAAAGAGATTTTTATGCTACAATGTGTGCAAATGAGCTTTGGGGAGTAAGAACATTAAGAGAAAGAATAGGTTCAGCTTTATTTGAAAGGACAGCAATATCGAAAAAACCAGAACAGACAATAATAAATGATTTACAATTATTAAGTAAAGAAAACAAAATGACTACAAATTTATTTTTTAGAGATCCATATATTTTAGACTTTTTAGATTTAAAAGATACATACAGCGAAAAAGACTTGGAAAATGCAATTTTAGGCGAATTAGAAAGATTTATTTTAGAAATGGGAAACGATTTTGCATTTTTAGCTAGACAAAAAAGAATAACAATAGATGGAGAAGATTATTATATAGACTTGCTATTTTATCACAGAAAAATGAAGAGGTTGGTTGTTATTGAGTTAAAATTGGATAAGTTTAGACCAGAACATAAAGGACAAGTGGAACTTTATTTAAAATGGTTGGATAAATACGAAAAAGCAGATGGAGAAGAGCCACCAATTGCTATTATATTATGTGCAACTAAAAATGATATGATGGCAGAATTATTAGAATTAGATAATAGTGGAATACACGTAGCACAATATTTAACGGAATATGTACCAAAAGAAATATTACAGAAAAAGTTTATTGATAGTATAGAAAAAGCAAAAATACAATTAGAACAAAGGAAAAATATTGAAGATGAAGAATAGTTAAATTTTGTCGACAGTGTCGACAAAATTTAAAAAAGTATAGCTTTAGATTTAGAAATAAGTCTAAGGCTTATTTTTATGGAAATTTTTTGCCTACATTAGTAGAGTATAAAAATACACTACTAATAATTTAAAATGGCTAAAAGTAAAAAATAAAGCGAATAAACGAAAGAAGGTGAGGGAATGTCTAACTTAAATTTAAAAGGTATATGGATACCAATAGAAATATTAACAGATGAAAAATTAAGTGATAAAGAAAAAATCATATATGCAATAATTTTATATTTAAGCAAAGAAAATAGTTATTGCTATTTAACAAACAAAACCATAAGTGAGTTACTAAATGTATCAATAACCCAAGTATCAAAATTAGTAAATTCATTAAAATATAAGAAGTATATTGATATTGAGTTAATCTATAAAGAAAATAGTAAACAAGTAGAAATGAGAAAACTGATTCCAATAAATAAAAATACCTATTTAACAAAAGTTAAATACCCTCTCCAACAAAACTTCAATCCCCCTATTGAAGAAAAGTTTAAGGATAATAAATATAATAATAAAAATATAAGTAAATATAATAATGCAAAACAAAATTTTAGAAAGTCAAGAGCTAACTTTGAACAAAGAGATTATACATTTATTTTTTTATGCGTATTTAGGTTGCGGACATAGTCTGCCGTATGCTATAATGATAACAATCATTATAATGAAGGGAATTTAAAATTAATGAAAAATATATTGATTGTAGAAGATAATATAGACATTCATAACTTAATCAAAAATATTTTAGAAAAGAATAACTATATGGTCTTTGATGCTTATTCTGGTACAGAAGCATTAATGATTTTAGAAAGAAAATCATTAGATTTAATTTTATTGGATCTTATGTTACCAGGGATAAGTGGTGAAGAAGTAATTAAACATATAAAGGATATTCCTATTATTGCTATAAGTGCAAAAATTTCTTCTGATGATAAAGTAAATGTTTTATTAAGTGGTGCTAATGACTATATAACTAAACCTTTTGAAACAAACGAATTACTAGCAAGAGTTGAAGTTCAATTAAGAAAAACAAGTATTATAAAAAACAATATATTAAAATATAAAAACATGATTTTAAGCCAAGATAGTCATATATTATTAATAAAAGATAAAAAAATCACTTTAACAAAGACTGAATATGCAATATTAGAACAATTATTGTTAAATCCAAGACAAGTTGTGTCAAAATCAAAACTACTTGAACTAATTAGTGATACTACACTTGATTGTGATGAAAATTCTTTAAGAGTTCATATAAGTAATATAAGGAAAAAAATAAAAAATGTAATAGATAATGAATACATAGAATCTGTATGGGGAATAGGCTTTAAAATGTGTGACTAAAATCTTAACAATTTCTTAACAATTTCTTAACGGTTTTCTTAACTATTTATTGCTATAATCTATTTTAAAAGGAGGAGTTTATGGAATATATTTTAGAAACGAATAATCTTGAAAAGAAGTATGGTAATTTTAAAGCGATAAGTAATCTTAATATGCACATTCCCAAAGGAGCTATATATGGTCTTATTGGAAAAAATGGCTCTGGAAAAACAACTCTAATTAGATTGCTTTGTGGTTTACAAAAACCAACACTTGGAAATTATAGTATTTATGGAATTTCAAATGAAAACAAAAAAATTATTGAATCTAGGAAAAGAATAGGAGCAATTATCGAATCACCATCGCTTTGCCTTGATATGACAGCTGAGGATAACCTAAAAAAGCAATGTAAAATTGTAGGGTTACCCAATTTTGATAATTTATATAAAATATTAAAGTTCGTCAGATTAGATAATACTGGCAAAAAAAAAGCTAAATATTTTTCTTTAGGAATGAAACAAAGATTAGGTTTAGCAATAGCATTAGTAGGAAATCCAGATATACTTATTTTAGATGAACCTATAAATGGGTTAGATCCTAATGGAATTATTGAAATAAGAGAATTAATTTTAAAACTAAACAAAGAAAAAGGAATTACATTTTTAATTTCTAGTCATTACTTAGATGAACTATCTAAAATTGCAACATTTTATGGGTTTATGGATAAATCTAGAATTGTTAAAGAAATTAGTAAAGATGATTTAGAACAAAATTTAAAAAAAAGAATTCAAATAAATGTAAATAATTTAAAAGAATGTGTTAAATATTTAGAAGAAAATAATATACCTTATAAGGTTATTTCTAATAATATAATTGATATATATGAAAAAATAAATGTAACACAACTTGTTATGGCACTTTCTAAAAGAGATTGTATTGTAAATAATTTTCAAGAAAAAGGTGAAACATTGGAAAATTATTATTTAAATTTAATAGGGGGTGCAGAAAATGTATAAATTACTAAATGCAGGTTTTTTTAGACTAAAAAAGGATACTATTTTTTGGTTATTTACGTTTTTAACCATAGGAACAGCAGGAATTATTATATTTAAGTATTATTCTTCTAATGCTCAAGTAATATTAGATAAAATAATGAATGAATTTATAATGTATATAGGTCTTTTTATTTCAATATTTATAAGTATATTTGTGGGAAAAGAATATTCAGAAGGTATTATTAGAAATAAAATAATTGTTGGTTGTAGTAGAATATCTATATATTTATCTAAATTAGTAATAACTATTTGTGCATCAATATTGTGTGAATTGTTTTATATTATTATTATATTGCTTGTGGGGTTACCGCTATTTGGAAAGTTACAAATGCCCTTATCTCAACTTGCTATAAGTATAATAAACACATTTTTAATTATTATTGTATATTGTTCTGTTTTTAATTTTATAACAATGGTTTGTTCAGAAATAACTGTTTCTATGGCAGTAAATATACTGCTTTTTATTGGAATGTTTATTATTGAAGCTTACTTTGGGTACATTGCAAATTTCCCTAAATATGTAACACATTCATATTGGGAAAATGGAATTGAATATATTAGTAGTAAGGAACCTAATCCAAGCTATCCAGGAGATCAAAAAGTTAAATTAGCTAAAACAATTGATCTTTTAATACCACAAGGTCAAGCTAATGAAATATCAAATATGGATGTGGAATCTTTATACCAGATGCCAATCTATTCTATTTCATTAATAATTATTACTAATTTAATTGGAGTATATTTATTTTCAAGAAAAGAATTCAAATAGGGGGAAAAGTGTGAATATTGATTTATTATTAATCATTTTAGTATTATTTTTGTGTTGCATATTACTTGTTAGTAAAATATATATTATGAAAAAATCAATTAAAGAAATTGAAGATTCTTTTAGTCATATAATAAAAGCGGACACTAATAATATAGTAACTATAGCTTCAATGGATAAAAATATTAAAAGTTTAGCAATAAACTTAAACAACGAACTTATAAATCTAAGAGATCAAAAATTACAATACAAAAATGGAAACCAAGAGTTAAAAAAGATTATTACTAATATTTCACATGATCTAAGAACTCCATTAACCGCTATACATGGATATATTGATTTAATAAAAGAAGAACAGATAGGTGAAAATCAAAAACAATATTTAAATATAATACAAAAAAAATCCAATGAATTAACCGAACTTACAGAGCAATTATTTGATTTTTCTAAAGCAATAGATATTGATATAGCCATAAAAAAAGAGAAATGTTGTATAAATGAAATTTTAGAAGAAACATTAATTAGTTATTATAGTATTTTAAGAGAAAAAAATATCATACCAGAAGTGTTAATTTGCAAGGAAAAAATATATAGGATAGTAAATTATAATTCTCTTATAAGAATATTTGAAAATGTTTTGTCTAATGTTTTTAAATATAGTAATGGAAATTTTAAAGTTGAATTGAAAAAAAATGGAATGATTACATTTTCAAATAAGGCAACCTCATTAGATGCAACAACTACGCAAAAGATTTTTAATCGTTATTTTTCAGTAGAAAATGCAAAAGAATCTACTGGCATTGGATTGTCTATTGCAAAACAACTAGTAGAATTAAATAAGGGAAATATATATGCTAATTATAAAGAAGGAACATTATTTATAAAAATTAAATTTAATTAAAAATAAAGGAAGTTAATTTTCTAATAAAATAGTTTACAAAATTTTAAAAAAGAGGTGTAAAAATGAGTGTAGTAGTTCAACCTTTAATAGAAATTCCTGACAAATTCATACCAGGTTTAACAATTGGAAAATATACAAGAGAAGGTAGTATTATTCGTAATCAACAAGGTAAAATTGTAAAACATTTAAAAGAAATCCATAATAGTGATAATAGTGCTAGTTTGGTAAATACAGCTACGGCAAGCAATACATTAAAAAATTCATTAATAGGCATAGGTGTTATAGTTGGTGTTAGTGCATTGACACTAGGGGCATATAAAGTATACCAGAAATTTAGAGCGAAAAAACAAGATGAAGATCAAGAAGAAATTATTTCTGATGGATTCAATATATCACTAGATAAGTATATAAATGCAATTAAAGATAGAAACTTATCTTTAGATATTTTAGAAGAATTTATTTGGAATATGAATTTTATTAAAGAGAATTATGAAAATAATCAAATAGAAATTACAATATCTATCCAACAACTTGAAGAATTAGTAAATTTAATTTATAATTACACTATTAAGCTAGCAGAAGTAAACAATATTAACTATACATTAATTAAAGAAAAGAAAGAAAAAAACAGAGACCATTTTTTAGAAAATATAACATATTTTTTAAATTTTCAAAAGGAAATTTTCAAAAATGCAAGTTGATTCGAAAAAATATTGGAATTGGAGAAAAATATGTTGGAAATATTACAATCAGATTTTTATTCTTTGTGCAAAATCTTGAAATAAGAAGAATGGACATCTTTCAGTCCATTCTTCTTATTTTAAATTATCTCATCATATTAAACCATTCAGAGTAAACATCTGTTGTTATATTTAAGAAACCAGATTTTTTAACATCATCATTAGCAACAAGATTAACAGTTGCAATTATTTCATTATTTAAAGTATAATTTGCAACTCCAATTTTTTGTCCTTTAACAATAGGAGCTTCTAGATTTTCATCTAAAACAATATTTTGAGTAACACTACTTTCTAACCCTTTTTTAATAATTACAGAAGCAGAAGATTCAAATACAGCTTCTACTGTTTGGGACGTTCCTTTTTTGATTTCTGCTATGATAGCAACATCTCCAGTCTTTCCAAAAGATACACCAGAATAATTAGTAAAACCATAATCTAATAATTTTTTAGCTTCTGCAAAACGAATTGCAGTTGTTGGTGCATGCATAACTACTGCTATAAGAGATAAATCATCCCTAGTAGCACTAGCAGATAAATTATATAATGCGAGACCAGTTGAACCAGTTTTTAAACCAGTACATCCATTATATGTACGAAGCAATTTATTTGTATTTACAAGTTCAGACTTTCCACCACGAAGAGAATCCATATATATAGTTGTATAATTAGTTATTTCTGGGTGCTTCATTAAAAGTTCACGAGACATTAAAGAAATATCATATGCAGATGTAATATGATTATCTTCATCAATTCCATGGCAATTTACAAAATGTGTATCAGTCATACCAAGTTCTTTAGCTCTTGTATTCATTCGTTCAACAAATACTTCTTCAGAGCCTGCTAAGTATTCTGCCATAGCCATAGTGCAATCATTTGCAGATACCACACAAATAGCTTTTAACATATCATTTACACTTAGAGTTTCTCTAGTATCTAACCATATTTGTGATCCACCCATAGACCTTGCATTTTCACTACATGGAATTAAAGTATCTAAAGTGATTTCGCCTCTATCTAGAGCTTCCATTATAAGAAGAATAGACATAACTTTTGTTACACTTGCAGGACGCAATTTTTCATGAGAATTTTGCTCATACAATATCTGTCCAGTAGATTGTTCAATTAAAATTGCACCAGTAGATTCCAAGTTTAAAGAACCACTATTTAAATCTGAAGACACTGCAATAGATGAATTACTATGAGTTGTATCTGCAATAGTTGACCATATATATTCATAAGTAGAAGCAAATGAACAGCAGGAGTAAAATAATACAAAAATAAAAACTACAGAAAGACATATAAACTTTTTTATACGCATAAAACCTCCAATCTAGCTATTTGTAATAACTTACAAAATAATAAATAGTTTTAATTAATATATATGTTTAATAATTTGATAATATTCAAAAGTAGAATAATTTAGAAATGTAAATAATTAAAAACATTTTTATTATTATATTAGACAAATAAATGAAGCAAAACATGATGGGAGATAAGATAAAAATCATATAGCAAAATATTAAAATTTGTCTTAAAAAAAATTGTAGAAATACTATTGCAAATATAAAAATTTTAATGGTATAATGCTTATAACGATTTACAAGAGAAGGAGATGTTATAAAATATGTTACAGAAAATTGGAGATTTCAAAGGGATTGATATTGAGGTAATACAAGGCTTTAATAATATCGTTTATTCTGGATTATTAGATGAAGCACCAAAAGAAATAAAACAAATGAATTATATTAGAACAGAACCAAACATAAAAAATAGTAAGTTAATATTTGTTGTATAGAATATATAAAAATCTCTAAACAGTGTTTAGGGATTTTTTTATTCATTGCTCAACCTATTGCAAAAAATGTTTGTTCAATATATAATAATCATATCAAATAAAAAAGGAATGAAGTTAGCTAATGGATGAGAATAATATTACAAAACCAGAAATAGAAGGCATTGAAGAAGAACAAATGGAAAAATCTTTAAGACCTAAAACATTAAGTGAATATATAGGACAAAATAAAGTAAAGCAAAGTATGAAAATATATATACAAGCAGCTAAGAAAAGAGGAGAACCCTTAGATCATGTTTTACTATATGGACCTCCTGGACTTGGAAAAACTACACTTTCTAATATTATTGCTAATGAAATGAACTCAAAAATAAAAATAACATCAGGTCCAGCAATAGAAAAGTCGGGAGATTTAGCTGCAATACTTACAAATTTATCTGAATATGATATTTTATTTATAGATGAAATACATAGACTAAATAGAGCAGTTGAAGAAATATTATATCCAGCTTTGGAAGATTATTCATTAGATATAATGATAGGTAAGGGACCATCTGCTAGATCAATAAGATTAGACTTGCCTAAATTCACATTAATTGGAGCAACTACTAAGGCAGGTTCACTTACTACACCTCTAAGAGATAGATTTGGTATTGTATCAAGACTAGAATTATATAGTGAAGAAGAACTAGATGATATTATAAAAAGGTCTGCTCAGATTTTAGAAGTTAAAATTGATGAAAAAGCAAGTGAGGAAATTGCAAGACGTTCAAGAGGAACACCTAGAATTGCTAATAGATTATTAAAAAGAGTTAGAGATTATGCAGCTGTACTAGGAGATGGCAGTATAACTATAAAAATAGCCAAAACAGCCTTAAATAATTTAGAAATTGATGAATTAGGATTAGATGAAATTGATAGAAAGATACTAGATACAATAATTTCAAAATTTAATGGCGGACCTGTTGGAATAGATGCAATAGCAACAACTATTGGAGAAGAAGTAGATACATTAGAAGATGTATATGAACCATATTTAATACAGCTAGGTTTTATCTCTAGAACCACAAGGGGAAGAATAGCACTGCCTGATGCTTATGTACATTTAGGCTATACGTTTGAAAAATAAATGTCGTCTTTCTTTTTCAAACTATATTTTGACATCCAAAAATGTAGTGGCGAGCATTGCTCGTCCGTTCTTCGAAGAAAAGACCCAAATGTTCTTTAGAAAGGATATATATAATAAATGAAAAAATATAGGGAGGACATACTAGTATTCGTATTTTTTTTAATAACAACATCTGCTATTATTCTTATAAGAAATCTAAACAACTTAGATGAGGTTTGGATATTCAATACAGCAAGAAATATTGCAAATGGATTATTACCATATAAAGATTTTAATTTAGTAACAACTCCAGGATTACCAATATTTTGTGGAATAATTTTAAAAATATTTGGAACAGAAATGCTCGTTATGAGAGTAATAGCAATTATTATAAATTCACTTGTAATGTTTATGATATATAAGATATTAAAAATATTTGAAATAAAAAAATCATTTTCATTATTAATATCAATAATAATAATGAGACTTTTTACAGAAAGCATGTGTATTGATTATAATTTTATAATATTATTAATAGCTTTAGTAACATTATATATTGAATTAAAATCGTATAAAAAAAGCAATAATATTTTTGAATATAGCATAAGAAGGGAAATACTATTAGGAATTTTAGCAGGATTAAGTATAGCAATGAAACAGACAACAGGAATCTGTTTTGTTATTACATTTATAGGGTATAAATTATTAGCAGTCAGAAATAAACAAGACTTAAAATTATTTTTTAAAATAGCAATAACAAGATTTTTAGTATGTTTGGTGCCTTTAATAATATTATTAATATATCTATTATGTAATAACATAATGAATGACTTTATAGATTATGCAATTTGGGGAATAAGGGATTTTTCAAACAGTATATCATATTTAAAATTATTAAAAGGTAAATTAAGTATATTAGCAATATTAGTACCTATAACAATAATCATATCTTTATATATAGTTATAAGAAAAAATAACCATATTATAACAATATTATTTGCTTACTCTGTTTCAACAATAGTTGTAGTATATCCGATATCAGATAGTGTCCATTTTCTAATAGCAGGAACAATATCAATTATTACAGGAATTTATTTGCTAAAAGAATTATATGATAATAACTTTAAGGAAATTTTAAGAAAGCCAATTATAATATGGATAGAAAATTTTATAAAAGCATTCATATTAATACTAATATTAATTATGGTTGGAATTTCAATATATAGATTAATAAATTATATTATTAATTTTAAAGAATATACGAATTTAGAAAATTTTACATATATACCAATTTCTAAGGAACTAGAAGAGAATATAATAAAAGTTGATAATTATATACAAAAACAAGAAAATGATGTATATATTGTTGACGCTACAGCAGCAATATATATGATACCAATAAACAAATATAACAAAAATTATGATATGTTTTTAAAAGGAAACATAGGAAGCAAAGGAGCAAAAGGAATAATAGAAGATTTACAATCTAAAGAAAACATTATATTACTAATTATAAAAGACAAAAGAAATTTGAATTGGCAAACGCCAGTAGATGTAATAGAATATATACAAAATAAATATAAAAAAACAGGAGAAATAGAGGGATTTGAGATATGGAAATGAAAAAAATTTCAATAATTGTACCAATGTATTATGAACAAGAAGTTGCAAAAGAATGTTATAAAAGAATAAAAAATGTACTAATAGGATTACAGAATGAATATGAGCATGAAATCATATTCGTAAATGATGGCAGCAAAGATAAAACATTAGATATACTAAAAGATATAGCAGTTGAGGATAAATTAGTAAAAATAATATCATTTTCTAGAAACTTTGGACACCAAGCAGCTGTAACTGCTGGAATAAAGAATTGTGATGGTGATGTAACTGTTATAATAGATGCAGATATGCAAGACCCACCAGAGCTAATTGTAGATATGCTAAACAAATGGAAAGAAGGCTATAAAATAGTGTATGCAAAAAGAAAAAAAAGAAAGGGAGAAACTCCATTCAAATTAATAACAGCAAAAATGTTTTACAAAACATTAAATAGTTTATCAAATGTGGACATACCAAAAGACACTGGAGACTTTAGATTAGTAGATAAAGAAGTTATAGAGGTAATAAAAGGCTTACCAGAACATAATAAATTTTTAAGAGGTTTATTTAGCTGGGTAGGATATAAACAAACACCAATAGAA
The DNA here is from genome assembly GCA_948739805.1 of uncultured Clostridia bacterium. GTDB lineage: Bacteria > Bacillota > Clostridia > TANB77 > CAG-508 > CAKPSH01. Next base: position 47,300 of record CAPYID010000001.1, read on the forward strand.
TACCAAAGAAATGAAAGATATGCAGGAAAAACCAAATATCCATTAGGCAAAATGTTAAAATTAGCAACAGATGGAATAATAGGATTTTCTACTAAACCATTAAAAATAGTTGGAGCACTTGGAATATGCTCAATATTAATTTCGATTATTATTTTAATATACTCAATATTATCATATATATTTTCATGGAACAACTTAACAGCAGGCTGGACATCAATAATGGTAACAGTTACACTTTTTGCTGGTATACAATTAATGTCTCTATGGATAATGTCAGAATATATTGCAAGAATTTATGATGAAAGCAAGAATAGACCAGAATATATTATAGAAGAAAAAATAAATTTTAATTAAAAAGGAATTCTAAATGAAAAGTAAAATTGTAAAAATTAGTTTTGTATTGTTAAGTATATTACTTATAGTTCCATCACTTATATATTTAGTATCGAATAAAACAGTAATGGAATTTAATATATATTTTAATTTCTTTCTTAATAATAATATAAATAAAGTTATATCAACATTAGTTTTTCTAGTATTATTTATACTATTAACAATAATTTACTTTATTATTTATAAAATGGATTGTTTTAAAAATATAAAAAGAATACTAATATTTATTACGCTAATTGGTATTATATTTATGATAATGTTACCCTGGACAAGCTCAGATATATTTTATTATATAGGAGTTGGAGAATTAGATGCTAGATATAATCAAAATCCATACTATGTTACTATGAGAGAATATTATATTCAAAATGAAGAAAATATAAATGATGATAATTTATTAAAAGGTGCAACAAACTATTGGGGAAATACAACTGTGGTTTATGGACCAATAGCACAATTATTCTTTAAAGTTTGTTCATTCTTATCAATGGAAAACATTACTGTAGCATTATTTATATTTAAATTCATTAATTTAGCAATACATATAATAAATACATATCTATTTTATAAGATTAGTGGAAAAAAGAAATTTGCAATTTTGTATGGATTAAATCCTTTCATATTAATAGAAGCAATAGCAAATGTACACAATGATATAATAATACTATTTTTCGTTTTAATATCATTATATTTCCTTTTGAAACGAAAAAACTTACTACTTAGTATAATTGCTTTAGCATTAGCTACAGGAGTTAAATACTTTACTATATTATTATTACCAGTTGTAATATTATATCATTTTAGAACAGAAAAAAGTCTAAGTGTAAGATTTCTAAGATGTATAGAATATGGATTGATTTTCCTAGTAATCTTTGCACTTGAATATATATTATATTTTAATGATTATAAAATATTTTTGGCAATGATGGTACAAACTTCAAGGTACTCAAATTCAATTTATTCAGTGATATTACAATATAATAAAGAAGCAATTAATTTAGTTAGAACTGTATTTATAGTAATATTTTTTATGTACTATACAGTAATGTGTATAAATTTATTAACTAAGAAAAACATAAAATTTTATAGTTTAATAAGAAAATACAATATAGCATTAATCCTATTTTTATTAATATTAACCAATTTCCATCAATGGTATTTAATATGGCTATTTGCAACAATAATATGGCAAAAGCCAAATACAATAAGAAATATTATAGGTTTAAGTCTATGTACAGAAATTGCTAATAGTGTATACATGTTTTTATATGAATCATATAGGTTTGATAAATATTTTGTCGGAGCAATAATTGTGCTATTTATAATGTGGAAAATTATAACAAATAAGGAAGGCGTGAAAAATTTGCAAAGCAAATTTTACTCGCATCTTTAAATAAAATGAGATTTTATATATTATAACAAATAAGGAAGGCGTAAAATGAAAATTAATATTGAGTAAAGAAATAAGGAAGGCGTGAAAAATTTGCAAAGCAAATATTGAATAAGAAAATAAAGAAATGTAAATGAAATTTCTTATATTTAAAGATGAAAGGAAGAGGCTAGGATGAAATTACTAATGCATACCTGTTGTGCACCATGTAGCGTGTACTGCATAGATAGTTTAAGAAAAGAAGAAATAGAACCAACAGTATATTGGTATAATCCTAATATACATCCATATATAGAATATAAAACTAGAAGAGATACTCTGAAAGAATACGCAAAAAGTATAGATATAGAAGCAGTATTTCATGAAGAATATGGATTAGATGAGTTTTGTAAAAATGTAGTATGTGATTTACAAAATAGATGTGTAAACTATTGTTATAGAGTAAGATTAGAAGATACTGCAAAATATGCAAAACAAAATGGATATGATACAATTACTACAACATTATTAGTAAGCCCTTATCAAAAACATGAATTTATACATGAGTTAGGGGATAAAATTGCAAAAGAATATGGATTAAAATTCTTATATAGAAACTTTAGAGTGGGTTTTAGGGAAGGACAAGCAAAAGCAAGAGAATTAGGCTTATATATGCAGAAATATTGTGGATGTATATTTTCAGAGGAGGAAAGGTATTTACGACACAAAAACAAATAACCTTACAACCACAAGGGTTTGAGAATTTGAAAATATATGAGGAAAACATCATTTTTTGACACACACCTAAAAATGCCCAAAAGCATTGATATATATGTAATATAAGAAATTTTATTTAAAGAAAGCTAATTGTGGCTTTCTTTTTTTGGCTAAAAAAGGAGGAATGATACTATGCAAAAAGATGAAGCAATAGATGTTACATAGCCTTTTATAAACAAAGGCTAAATTTAAAAGGAAGGAGGAAAAACAGATGACAAAATGTAAGACAATAGCAATAGCTAACCAAAAGGGTGGAGTAGGCAAAACAACAACGGCTTTTAGCTTAGGCATAGCATTGGCAAATAATAATAAAAAAGTATTAGTAGTAGATGCAGACCCTCAAGCAAATTTAACAACATATATGGGATTTTATGATGAAGATAATATTCCAGTAACTCTTTCTACTTTAATTGAAAGATATATTGATGATGATGAAATAAAACCAGAACAAGCAATTTTACATCATAATGAAGGAATTGATTTAATACCATCTAACCTTAATTTGGCAATGACAGAAAATAATTTATCGAGTGCAATGAGCAGAGAATATGCAATGCGAAAAAGTTTAGAGGAACTCAAAAACATATATGATTATATTATAGTTGATTGTATGCCCTCGTTAAGTATGGTAACAACAAATGCACTAGCAGTGGCAGATGAGGTAATTATACCAGTACAAAGTCAATATTTATCAGCTAGAGGTATGGGAAATTTACTAAAGATAATTTCAAAAGTAAAGAAACAAATAAATCCCAAACTGCAAGTTGGTGGAATACTTTTAACTCTTGTAGATAGTAGAACAAAACTGCCGAATAAAATAAAACAAGAATTAAAAGAAAATTATGGAGATATAGTCAGACTATATGATACACAAATACCTTGTGCTATAAAAACAGCAGAATCTACCTCAAAGGGAAAAAGCATATTTGCTTATGACAAAAACAGTAAAGTGGCTCAAGCCTACACAAATTTTGCAAAGGAGGTATTAGCAGATAATGAAAGAAGAAAAAATGAAACTACCAAAGATTACACTAGATGAGTTCTTTACAACACAAGAAGAAAGAGATAATAAAAGCAGAGAATATGTAAAGATAATTCCAGTAAATGAAATTACAAACTTTCCAAACCACCCATACAAAGTAAGAGATGACGAAGAAATGTTTTCAATGGCAGAAACAGTAAAACAATTTGGAGTAATACACCCAATATTAGTAAGACCAAAGGAAAATGGTGGCTACGAAATGATTTCTGGACACAGAAGAAAAAGAGCTTGTGAAATTGCAGGGGTAACGGAAATAAAAGCTATTGTTAGAGATATGACTTATGAAGAGGCAACAATAATAATGGTAGATAGCAACAACCAAAGGGAGAAAATATTACCCAGTGAAAAAGCATTTGCCTTTAAAATGAAAATGGAAGCTATGAAAAGACAAGCAGGAAGACCTAAAAAAGAAGAAAATGAAAATTCTGCCCCACTGGAACATAATTTTATAGGTAAAACAACAAGAGAACTAATAGCTGAGGAAACTGGCGAAAGTTCTAGTAATATACAAAGATTTATTCGACTTACTGAACTAATACCAGAATTATTAAAATTAGTTGATGAAGAAAAAATGAAATTAAGACCAGCAGTTGAACTCTCATATTTAACAAAAGAAGAACAACAACAGGTATTTGATGCAATAGAATATACAGACGCATTTCCATCACACCCACAAGCTATCAAGATGAAAAAATTAAGTGAAAATGGTAATTTAACTATGGAAGAAATTGATGATATATTAGAACAAGAAAAACCAAATCAAATACCAAAGTTTAAAATTCCAGAAGATAAAGTAGAACAATATATACCAAAAGAATATAAATCAATGGAAGAAAAAGAGGAGTATATTGTGCATTGTGTAAAAGAAACATCAGAGAGGGAAAGAAAACAGAAACAAAAACAAAATGAATATGTAAGGTAGTGTAGCAACAGATAAATAAATTTGTAGCTACACTTTTTTTATTCCCCCTCCTTACAATCCACCCCCTAATACTAGCTATATACTAACTGAAAAGGAATATATATAATTAAATAAATCGCATATTTGAAAAAGTTTAAAAAATATTGTAGAATACAGTAAAATGAAATAGGGAGAATGATGTATATGAAGAAAATTTTAGTTATAGTAATTTTAATTATTGCAATTTTAATAATTGCAGGTTTTGGTGTTTATGAAATGGTAAAAGATAAACAACAAAACGTAGAAAGCATACCAGAGGTAAATCAACAACACAATGAAATTAATGAAAATAACTTAACTCAACAAGAAAACATTGATGAAAATAAACAGATAGAAGAAAACGTAGAAGAAAACACAGAAGAAAATGTAACACAAAATCAAGTTATAGAAGAAAGGGAAAATACACCAACAGTTCAAGAAGAAAACAAAAAGACATCAACTAAAAAGGAAAATAGTAAAACTACAACAACTACAACTAATAACACTACTACCAAAAATACAAATAGTAGTACAAACACTGAGAATAAAGATACACAGACAACTACTGAAAGCCAAAGCATAAAAGTAGAAATAAATCCAGATTCTTATACAAAATTAGATGGTGGTTATGCAGAAGGTTCACACACAATTCAACTTCCAGAAAGTTGGAATTATTAAATAATAAAAATAAATTTATTTTAACAAGAGGTTGAAAAAATCAACTTCTTATTTTTTATGAAAAATATTAAGAAATGAAGGGAGAAATCATTGATGAAAACAAGAAAAAATAAAGGTATGATTATTGTAAATATGCTAATTATTTTAATAACAATTTTTAATTTAGTTCAGCCAGTTATGGCTGTAATGACGAACGAAATGCCTCAAAGTGCAGTAGTCACCTACAATGGAAAAGTAAGTTATAGTGGAACAACAGTAGGAGATTTTGCAGTTAATGGAAAACAGGCATTTTGTATGCATCATAGTAAAACAACACCAGGGTCAGGAACAGGACTAACAACAAATATATATCATAATGATAATGTGAAAAAAGCATTATATTATGGTTGGGGAGGTCCAGAACAATGGGCTGGATTTACAAGTAGAAATCAAGGACTTGTAATTACTTCATTAACATTATCACAATTTTATGCAGGAGATAAAGTTCGCCCATTGACACAAGATTTTATAAACTTTTTAAATAGCAAACCTATTCCAGATTATAAAGTAAGATTTTCTACATCTAATGTTAGTTCATATAAAGATGGAGATATACAAAGAACAGAAACAATAGAATTAAGTAGTGGAATGACAAGTGGAAGTGTAAATATTGACTTGCCTAATGAAGTAACTTATGTAGATGAAACACACGGAAATAGACAAACAGGTGGGAATGTAACAATTTATGGACAAACAAGATTCCATTTTGAAGCACCAATAAATGCAAATTTAGAAACTTGGTATAGTGGCGATAAATCACAAGGATTTGAATATCAACCAATAGTAGGAATAGCACAAGGAAGTAACATACAACCAATAGGATATTTAGATATGGTATATGACCCATCAGAAACAACATCATTAACAGTAGAATGGTTAAAAGCAGGAAGTTTTAAGTTGAAAAAAGTTGATAATAGAGGAAAAGCAGTAGTTGGTGTTACATTTCAATTATCTTATAATCCAGATATGAGTGAGCCAATTGGAACATATCAAACAGGTACAGATGGTAGTTTTACTGTCCAAGATTTAAGGGCAGGAGAAATCTATTATCAAGAAATTGCAACACTAGATGAATTGGTATTAGATAATGGCATAAATCATTCAGTTATAAATGCAGGAAATACAACAGAAATAAATTTCGTAAATAATGTAAAACAAGGAAAGTTCCAAATTACAAAGAAAGATAAAAAGACAGGAAAAATAATAAGAAAAGCAGGAGCAGAATTTGAAATTTTACAAGATTCAAATGTTATTGCAACAATTATAACTAATAATCAAGGAATTGCGACATCAGATATGTTAGACTATGGAGTATATACTGTAAGAGAAAAGAAAGCACCATATAAATATGTAATATCAAATGAAACACAAGAGGTAAACATCTGTGATGATAATGGAGAATATAGCATTGAAATATATAATGAAGCAACAGTAGGAAAAATTAATTTAAGCAAGGGAGATATGATAACAGGAAAAACACCACAAGGAGAGGCTACATTAGAGGGAGCAGTATATGGACTATATGCTAGAAATGATATTCTTGACCCTGCAGATGATAGCATAATTTATAATGCAAATCAAAAAATTTCAAACTTAATTACAGACAATAATGCAAATGCTACAATTGGTAATTTATATTTAGGAGAATACTATATTAGAGAAATAACACCAAGTGTAGGTTATAATTTAGACACAACACAATATAATGTAGATTTAACTTATGAAAGTCAATATGTAAGTGTTGTTACAAGAAGTGTACCAGTAAAAGAAAGAGTTATATCTCAAGCTTTCCAAATTATCAAAGTATCAAGTGATGAAAATGGAGAGGCAGAAATACTTTCTGGAGTAGAATTTACTATAAAAGCACAAAAAGATATTGATGAATATGGCTCTTGGGAAAAAGCACCTATTGCAAAAAATGATAATGCACAAGAAACAACAATACTAAAAACAGACGAAAAAGGTTATGCAGTAAGTGAGCGATTACCTTATGGAACTTATATTGTAAGAGAAACAAAAGTGCCAGATAACAAATACAAAGTACCAGACTTTAAAGTTGTTATAACAGAAGATAGTTCAACTCCACAAACTTGGAGAATTTTTAACGACACTTCTTTTAGGTCTGTTTTAGCAATAATAAAACAAGACAAAGAAACTGGAAAAATAGTAAAAATTAGTAATGCACAGTTTAAAATAAAGAATACAGAAACAGGAGAATATTTTGGCTATTGGGATTGGAATCCATTACCACACTACGTTAATTCGTGGGAAACTACAGAAGATGGAACAGTTATGACAGGAGAACAATTACCAGTTGGAAAATATCAACTAGAAGAAATTAAAAGTCCATTTGGTTATACAATATCTAAAAATCCAATACAATTTGAAATAACATCACACGTAGCATACCAAACATTACCAGACGGAAATACACCAATAATCACAATAAAACAAAAAGACACACCAGTAAAAGGAAAAGTTAATTTAACTAAAACAGGAGAGGTATTAGTAGGATTTGAAAACGGACAATTTATTTATGAGGAAAAGGGTTTAGCAAATGCAAAATATGAAATATTAGCAAAACAAGATATTTTAGACCCATCAAATGATGGAACTGTTATTTATAAACAAGGAACAGTAGTAGACACAATTACTACAAATGCAGAGGGAAAAGTAACATCAAAAGCACTTCCACTTGGAGAATATTTTGTAAGAGAAATACAAGCACCAAATGGATTTATATTAAATAGTGAAATAAAAGATATTTCATTAGTTTATGAAAATCAAGAAACGGCGATAGTGTATGATAATGCCTCATTTAAAAATGAAAGACAAAAGGTAGATTTAATTGTATATAAAAAGGATTATGATACAAATGACGGACTTTTAGGTGCAGAATTTGGACTTTATGCAAAAGAAAATATTTATAATTATAAGAATGAAATTGTAATTGAAGAGGGAACATTAATTGAAAAAGTAACAAGTAATGAAAGAGGACAAATACACTTTGAAACAGACCTACCATTAGCAAAATATGAAATTAAAGAAATAAAAGCACCGATTGGTTATGCAAGTTCTAATGAAATAATTGAAGTAGATGCAACTTATCAAGGACAAGATGTTGAAACAATAAAAAATGAATATGATTTTAAAAATAAAATTATTACAGTAGAACTATCTAAAAAAGATATAACAGACGATTCAGAAATTAAAGGTGCATATATTAAAGTATTTGAAAAAGATAATGAGGGAGCAATATTCGAAGAATGGATTTCTGGACAAGACGGAGAAAACGAAGATGGTACAATAAAATCACATATAATGAAAGGTCTTGAAGTAGGAAAAACTTATATAATGAGAGAAATTTCAAGTCCTTATGGATTTGCTATTGCACAAGATATAGAGTTTACGATAAAAGATACGAGTGACATTCAAAAAATAGAGATGAAAGACGAAGTTATATTTGGACAATTAGAATGGAATAAGATAGGCGAAATATTTATAGCAGTAGCAAAAGGAAATAGTGAATTTGGAGAAACTTTCACACCTGCTTGGCATAAATCTAACCTACTTGATACAGAGATTACAATTTATGCAAATGAACAAATAAAAATTGGTAATACAGTATATTATGAGAAAGATGAAAAAATTGAAACATTAGAGAGTGATTGGGAAAAAGTTACAAGTAAGAAACTTCCAGTAGGAAAATATTACTATGTAGAAAGTAAAGTGCCATTTGGTTACATTGGAAATACAGATAAACATTACTTTGAAATTAAAGACAATCAAAAAGCAGAACTACAAACTATTGAATCTACTTTAAATAATAATCGTGCAAAAGTTAATATTGATTTAACAAAAATTCTTGAAGAACAACAAATTTTCAAAAATGATGAGGCATATAAAGACATTAGATTTGGTATTTATGCAAGGGAAGATATATATGACTATATGGGAAATGTAGCTATTGAAAATGGCTCATTAATTGCTGTATCTGAAATTAATAAAGAGGGGCATTTAATCAATGTACCAGACCTACCAATAGGAAAATACTATATTAAAGAATTGTCAACAAATTTTCAATATTTATTAGATACAGATACTGAATATGATTTTGAAATTGCATATCACGGAAAAGATATAGCAGAATATACAATTCAAATTAATAATGGAACTATTGAAAATAAATTAGCAAGAGGAACAATACAAATAATTAAAAAAGATAGTTTTGATGAAAATAAGAGATTAGAAAATGTAGAGTTTAATATCTCAGCTAACAAAAATATAAATGAAATTATTATGACTGAGAAAACAAATGAAAATGGAATTGCTACTTTTGAAAATCTCGAACTTGGAACATATTATATTCAAGAGGCGAATCAAATAGAGGGCTATGTAGTTAATGATTATATATATGAAGTAGAAGTAACAACAGACGGAGATTTATTGATAATTGATGTATATAATAAACCTACAGAAATGGAGTTTTCAAAAGTTAATGAAACAGGAACTGAAGAATTACCAGGAGCGACTATTCAAATTATAGAAAAGGATACTGGAAAAATTATAGAAGAATGGATTTCTACAGAGGAAAGCCATATTATTTATTATCTTGTAGAGGGCAAGGAATATATAATGAAAGAGATTATCAGTCCTGAGGGTTATCAAATCGCAGAAGAAATCAGCTTTATAGCAGGAGATGGCGAGAAAGTGGTTATGCAAGATATGCCTATTCCAGAAACACCAAAAACAGGAGATGAAAGAAATACAATGCTATGGGTTATATTACTTGGAACATCTAGTATTTTACTATTAAGTGTAATTGTATATGAAATAGTTAAGAAAAGAAAAAATAAATAGAGTGTATAAAGGTGGCTTTTAATAGGCCACCTTTAACCTTAGAAAGTAGGTGTAAGAAATGGCAACATATAGCATAAATCAAATGAAAAAAGTAATAAAGAAATTAGAAAAAATAAATATTATAAATGAAAAAGAGATATTAAATATAAAAGTATCAGAACTAAAAAAACTGAAAGAACAAGGCAAAGTAAATATGAAAGATATTGAAATAATATGGGAAATACAAGATATGATACAAGATAAAAGTTGGTTTAAAATTTTATTTGATACTAAATAGCAAAGGAGGCACAAAATGGGAAAAATCACGGAAATAAGAGAACTTTATAATGAGAAAATAAATGATATAACTAAAAGTGAAGATAATTGGTTATCATTTTTAAAAACGGCATCTTGGAATTTTAAATATAACTTTAATGACCAGATTTTAATTTATGCACAAAGACCAAATGCAACTGCGTGTGCAGATATGCAAACTTGGAATAATAAAGTGCACAGATGGATAAACAAAGGTGCAGATTATATATTTGTATTTTCAAAAGACGAAAACAGTAAATATCCTTTTGAATTAGTATTTGATGTAGCAGACACACATAATTATAGAAATACACCATACAAATTATGGGATGTAAAACCAGAATATGAAAAGGACATTATAGAATCATTAGAGGCAAAGTTTGGAGATGTACGAGAAAACAATAATTTAGTAGACACAATAATGGCAACAACCAATAATATGGTAATTGATAATATACAAGATTATATGTCATCAATAGCAAAATATAAACAAGGAACTATGTTTGAAAATTTATCTGATGAAGAAATAAATCCGTTGGTATATCAAACTGTTTTTAGTAGTGTAGCATATATGATACTTAATAGATGTGGAATAAACCCAGAAGATTATATAGCAAAAAGTGAATTTTCATATATAAACAAATTCGATAATAACAATTTAACTGTTTTATTAGGAACTGCAATAAGTGATATAGCAGAAATGGGATTAAGAGAAATTGCAAAAACAGTAATAAATCTGCAAAAAGAAGAAAAAAATCAAAATCGCACATTTGTTAATAATGAAAAAGAAGAGTATTCTAGTAGTAAAGAAAATATCAAAGGAGGAAATGATTATGATAGAAATAGAATACACGAAAGTAGGGGATTACAATATGCCCAACCTAACAATGAAACAAGAGAAACTACCAACAGGCAAATTCGCACAAATGAGGTTACATTATCTAAAGAAGAACAAGAAAGGGGAATACACAATACTACTAATGAACAACAAACTAGCAGAACATTTGAGGGAAATACAAGAAATGGCAACGAACATGATAAAGCAAATAGTCGAGAAAATGGCAAAACAAGATGGGATAACAGAAGAAATGAAAGCCAAAGACCAAATGACTTGGATAAGGATGATGAACAATTACAGAATGATGGCAGAGGAACAAATAATGACAGAACTAATTTACAACTAGAAATACTGACTGAAGAGGAACAAAAACGAAATATAGCAGAGGCAGAAAATGCTTCTGTTTTTTCAGCACAGCATATAAATGGTGGCACGAAATCAGAGATTTCGACACCATTTTATTTTACACAAGAAATGATTGATAATGTTTTACAAGAGGGTGGTAATACAGCAAATGGCAAGTTTAGAATATATGAACATTTTAATAAAAGTCTATCAAGTAGGGAAAATGCAGAGTTTTTGAAAAAAGAATATGGAATAGGTGGTAGAAGTGGCTATGAAGATAGACTTGACGAATGGCACGATTCTAAAGGAATTCGTTTATCTTTTGGTATAGGAAATAATGAGCAAAAACTAACATTAACTTGGCAACAAGTAGAAAAGCGAATAAGAGAATTAATCAGCTTAGATAGATATTTTAGTGACATAGAAAAAGACGAATATTATGACTGGTTAGACACAAATGACAGACCACAGATAAATAATGAAATAGAAAATCAAATAAAAGATGAAGAATATGAACTTGCAAAGAGATTACATTCTTTTATAAAAGATTATGATTTTTATAGCTATATAGATAATGTTCCAATGGGAAATACAGACGAAGAAAATATAGAACTAATTAGAGCAGATATAAATGATGAATTAAATATAAAAGATTATATAGATTTTCTAAAAGCTACTTTGGAGGATATAGACTATGATGAAGAGGAGGCAGTAGTAGCAAGGAAATTATTAGTAGAATTAGAAAAGAGATTACCTTATTATGAATTTAATATTGGAGATATTGTTTATATAGGCACACAACAATATGAAATAAGAACTATTGACGATACCAGAGTTATTTTAATAGATACATCATTTCCATTACTTACAAAAGAAATGGAAAGAAAAGAGTTTGACAGAAAAGTAAAAGAAAATTCTGCAAACGATAAATTAAGAAATGAAAAAATCATACAAAAATTAAAAACAAACGAAGAAAAATATACAAAACAAACGGAAAATAAACAGGAAGAAACAACCCCAATAGATACAACAGAGCCAAAACCAGAAACAAAACAGGAAAGTAAACTAAAAGCAAATATTAAAACAAAACGAAGAAACAAAATAGAATATTTTGATTTACATCCAGAGATAGCATTAAAAGATAGAAATAATTATAAAATTACAGACAATACATTAGGAGAGGGAACAAAAAGGGAAAAATACAAACGAAATATAGAGGCAATAAAGGTATTAAAGCAATGTGAACAAGAAAATAGATATGCAACTCCAGAAGAACAAGAAATACTAAGTCAATATGTAGGTTGGGGAGGAATACCAGAGGCATTTGATAAGAGTAATGATGATTGGGCGAAAGAATATACTGAACTTTCTTCATTACTAACTGAAAAAGAATATAAAGAGGCAAAGCAATCTACATTGACATCATTTTATACTCCACCTATTGTTATTAATTCAATTTATAAGGCACTTAAAAAAATGGGACTCGAAAAAGGAAACATATTAGAGCCAAGTTGTGGAGTAGGTAATTTTATGGGAATGTTACCAGAAGAATTGAAACAACGCAAAATGTATGGAGTTGAAATAGACAATATATCTGGTGGAATAGCAAGGCAGTTATATCAGAAAAACACAATAGCAGTAAAAGGTTTTGAAGAAATAGAATTACCAGACTCGTTTTTTGATGTAGCAGTTGGAAACGTACCTTTTGGAGATTATAAACTTTATGATAAAAGATATGATAAAAATAGATTTCAAGTTCACGACTATTTCTTTGCAAAAACATTAGATAAAGTAAGACCAAATGGAGTAATAGCTTTTGTTACAAGCAAAGGCACAATGGACAAAGAAAATGAAGATGTAAGAAGATATATATGTCAAAGAGCAGAACTGATTGGGGCAATTAGATTACCAAACAATACATTTAAAAAGAACGCAGGAACAGAGGTAACATCAGACATAATCTTTTTAAAAAAGAGAGATAAAATTACAGATATTGAAGATGATTGGGTACAACTTGCTGAAAATGAAGATGGAATACGAATGAATAAATATTTTGTAGACCACCCAGAAATGATTTTAGGAAAAATGGAAATGAAATCAAGTCAATTTGGAAAGCCTATGTCGACTTGTACTCCGTATGAAATACCTTTAGAAGATTTATTAAGTCAAGCAATAATAAATATAAACTCTGAAATAGAAGATTATCAAATAGACTTAGAAGATGAAGAGGAAAAAAGTATTCCTGCAGATCCAAGTGTAAGAAACTTTTCATATACAATAATTGATAATCAAATATATTATAGAGAAAACAGTAGAATGTATCTACAAGACATACCAGTAACTGCAACAAGTAGAATAAAAGGTATGATAGCAATAAGAGATTGTGTACGAAACTTAATAGAATTACAAACAGAAAATGCCTCAGAAGATGAAATAAAACAAGAACAAATAAAATTAAATAGCCTATATGATAGTTTTACAAAAACTTATGGAATAATTAACAGTCGAGGAAACGAAATAGCATTTAATGACGATAGTAGTTATTATCTACTATGTTCACTTGAAATAGTAGATGAAAATAAAAAATTCATAAGAAAAGCAGATATGTTTTCAAAGAGAACTATAAAACCACATAAAGCAGTAACAGAGGTAAACAACAGTATAGATGCATTAATTTTATCTATCTCAGAAAAAGCAAGAGTCGATATAGAATATATGTCTAACCTAACAGGAAAAACAGAACAAGAACTGGTAAAAGAACTAGAGGGTAGTATATATAAAGACCCAATGAAAGAAATATATGTAACTGCAGATGAGTATTTATCTGGTAATGTCAGAGAAAAGTTAAGAATAGCAGAAGAATTTGCAAAAAATAATCCAGAGTATGAGAAGAATGTTGATTCATTAAAAAAAGTAAAACCACAAGACCTTTCAGCAAGTGAAATAAGTGTACGATTAGGTGCAACGTGGATACCGACAGAAATTATAGAGCAATTTATTTTTGAATTATTAAAACCAAATTCTAGTAATAGAGATAGAATTAGTGTGCATTATTCTGACTATACTTCAGAATGGAATATAGTAGGCAAAAGTGAAGATAAAGGAAACATATTAGCATATAGTACTTATGGAACTACAAGAGCAAATGCTTATAGAATAATAGAAACCACTCTAAACTTAAAAGATGTAAGAATTACAGATACAGTAATAGATGAACACGGAAATGAGCAGAAAGTATTAAATCCAAAAGAAACTGCAATAGCACAAGCAAAACAAGAAAAAATAAAAGAAGAATTTTTAGAATGGATTTGGAAAGACCAATCACGTAGAGAAAGATTAGTAAAAATCTATAATGAAAAATTTAATAGTATAAAACCTCGAGAGTACGATGGGCAATATATTCAATTTGGTGGAATAAATCCAGAAATATCTTTAAGAAAACACCAAATTGATGCAATAGCACATATTTTGTATGGTGGAAACACATTATTAGCACACGAGGTTGGTGCAGGGAAAACTTTTGAAATGGTAGCTTCTGCAATGGAGTCAAAAAGGCTTGGATTATGTTCTAAGTCTTTATTTGTTGTTCCAAACCATATTATAGAACAATTTGCAAGTGAATTTTTGCAATTATATCCATCAGCAAATGTATTGGTGGCTACAAAGAAAGATTTTGCAACTAATAATCGTAAAAAGTTTTGTTCAAAGATAGCTACTGGAGAGTACGATGCAATAATAATAGGACACTCACAGTTTGAAAAAATACCAATGTCTAAAGAAAGACAAGAAAAAATATTAACTAAACAAATAGAAGATTTAACATTAGGAATAAATGATTTAAAAAACAATGAGGGAGAATATTATTCTGTAAAACAACTAGAAAAAAGTAAAAAGAAAATAGAAGAAAAACTAAAAAGATTAAATGACCAAAGCAGAAAAGACGATATAGTAACATTTGAACAATTAGGTTGTGATAGGATATTTATTGACGAAGCACATTATTTCAAAAATCTTTTCCTATTTACTAAAATGAGAAATGTTGGAGGAATAGCACAAACAGAGGCACAAAAAAGTTCAGACTTATTTATGAAATGTCAGTATTTAGATGAATTAACTGAGGGACGAGGAATTGTGTTTGCTACTGGTACGCCAATTAGTAATAGTATGGTAGAAATGTATACAATGCAGAGATATTTACAATATAACACACTGGAAAAAGCAAATTTATTGCAATTTGACAGTTGGGCATCTACTTTTGGAGAAACAGTCAGTGCAATAGAATTAAACCCGACTGGAACTGGATTTCGTAGTAAGACACGTTTTGCGAAGTTCTATAATCTACCAGAACTAATGAGTATGTTTAAAGAAATTGCAGATATACAGACGGCAGAAACATTAAAACTACCTGTACCAAAAGCAAACTATAAAACAGTAGTAGTAAAACCAAGTGAAATACAAAAAGAAATGGTTAAAGGGTTAGGAGAAAGAGCAGAAAGAATAAGAAAAAAACTTGTAACTGCAAAAGAAGATAATATGCTTAATATTACAAATGAAGGAAGAAAATTAGCACTTGACCAAAGAATAATTAATCCAATGTTACAAGATTTTGAAAACAGTAAAGTAAATGTATGTGCTAATAATGTGTATGAAATATGGGAACAAAACAAAGATAAAAAATCAACACAATTAGTATTTTGTGATTTATCAACTCCAAAACCATTAGGAACTATGGAAAATCCGTATGAAATGGAAGAAATAAATGGAGAATGGCACTTAAAAGAATGGCAATTTACAGATGTATATACAGACTTAAAAAGAAAATTGATAGCAAAAGGAATACCTGCAAATGAGATTGCATTTATTCACGAGGCAAATACAGAAACAAAGAAAAAGGAATTGTTTGCAAAAGTACGAAAGGGAGATGTAAGAGTTTTAATAGGTTCTACCTCTAAAATGGGGGCAGGTACCAATGTTCAAGATAAAATAAAAGCAATCCACCATTTGGACGTACCATACCGTCCGTCAGATTTACAACAACAAGACGGTAGACGGAATTAGACAACGTAATGAAAATGACGAAGTAGACATTTTTAACTATGTAACAGAGGGAACATTTGATGCCTATATGTATCAAATGCTACAAAGAAAACAAGAATTTATTAGTCAAATAATGACATCAAAAGCAATAGCACGTTCAGCAGATGATATAGACGAAAAAGCACTTTCGTATGCAGAAATAAAGGCTTTAGCTGCAGGAAATCCTTTAATTATTAAAAAGACAGAATTAGACGCAGAAGTTGCAAAACTAAAATTGTTAAAGCAAAGTTATTTGAATCAAAAATATAACCTAGAAGATATGATAGTAAAACATTACCCAATAGAAATAAAAAGATTAGAAGATAAAATTTCAAATATACAAGAAGATATAAAACTTGTTCAAGAAAATACTAATATAGAAAATGAAGAAAAATTTTCTCCTATGATATTAAATGGAAAACAATATAGTACAAAAGAAAGTGCAGGAAAACAAATATTAGATATATGTGCAACAAAGCAAGAAACAGAATCAGAAGAAATAGGGAAATATAGAGGATTAAAAATGTTTTTAAGTATAGATAGTTTGGATAAGAAATTTATGATTAATTTACAAGGTAAATATTCATATAAAGTTGATTTAGGAAATGATATACACGGAAACATTACAAGAATTGATAATGTTATTACAGGTTTTAGTAAAGAATTAGAAACTACTAAAGCAAAACTAGAAGAAACTAAAATACAATTTGAAAATGCACAAGAGGCAGTAAAAGTTCCATTCGATAAAGAAGATGAATTAAAACAAAAAACTAAAGAACTTGATGAGATAAATATAGAACTTAATTTAGATAAAAAAGATAATGAAATCTTAGATGATGAAGAGCAAGAGGAACAAGAAGAAAAGACCGAAGAACAAGAAAAAGAGTGTCAAGACTACGAAAGAGAATAGAAAAGAAAAATCGCACAATTTTATTTTTGGGAATTATGATGTACGTTAACATAAAGAAATTAAAAAATGAAAAGGTGTGATTTTTTTATGAAAAATAAAATTAAAGAAATAAGAGGAAAGAAAGGTATAACACAAGGAGAACTAGCACGATTAACAGGACTATCGGTAGGTTATATATGTCATTTAGAAAGAGGCAGTAGAGTAAATCCAAGTTATAATACAATGGTCATTATTTCTAAAGCACTAAATACAGATGTTGCAGTAATTTTTGAGTTATAAAATCACAGAAAATATCTATATTTACAATTCTAAAATATGTGTTATAATTAGTATGAGCTATGGCAGACTTTGTAGGGAAAACAGAGGAGGAATAGTGATGATTAATGTAAATGTACCAATTACAGTTGTAAATATGGAAACTTTAACCCAATTTTTAGATGACGAAGTAGAAACTAACAGTGGATACGATTGTGAACATGCAGGTTTTGTGGATTTACACGAACCAGAAATTTTGCCAGAGTTTGATTTCAGACAGGTACAGTTTAAAAAGTATAGTTATGCAGTAAGAAATGTGGATGATTCATTTTAGTAACTATAGACTTTTCTGCCAAGCTTTTCCCAATAGGTGGATGTGTAATACATTCACCTATTATAAAAAGTAAAATTGTTAAGAGGAGAGATTATGATAGATATAAAATTAGTACTTGCATACGAGCATAAAGAAGAAATAAAAGAATTATTTAATGAATATACTGATATGCTAATAAAGGGAGATAGTAGTTTTCAAGAATATTTAACAATTCAAAACTATGATGAAGAATTAAATCATTTAGAAAATAAATATGGATTACCAAACGGAAGATTATACTTAGCATACTATGATAATGAATTAGCAGGTTGCATAGGATTAAAGAAGATAGATGACAAGAATTGTGAAATGAAACGATTATATGTAAGACCAAAATTTCGTGGAAAACATATAGGAGATTTTTTAGTTAAGAATATAATAAAAGATGCAAAAGAAATTGGATATTCTTATATGTTGCTAGATACATTACCTTTTCTACAAAATGCAATTCATATGTATAAAAAGTATGGATTTTATGAAATTAGCAGTTACAACAATAGTCCAATGGACACATCTATTTATATGAAATTAGATTTATAAAATGATAGTAAGCTAACTATATAAATGCTAAGAGTTTGTGTGGAGCATAAGTTGATTTTCATTCTCGACAAAAAAAGCGATACTTTTTAATATGTTTATGATAAATAATAAAAGTAACTTGGTAACTTTATTATGAAGGAGGTAGATTAACGTGATTATAGTAATATCAGTATATATAATTGCTTGTCTATGTCTTTTCGTCTATTCCATTTTTGAATTCAAAGCTAGACGGATATTCAGTGGAATAGGAAATATGCTTATAGTTATTGTGAGCATATTCATAATAGGCATTCTAATAAAATGTATATAGGATGCCGAAAAGAAAGTAGATGAACTCTTTGGTTTGTTTACTTTCTTTATTTGGTATTTACTACTTTTTTGCTAATGAATATATTGCAGTAGTTTTTCAATTATAATGGAAAAAAACTATTTTAATTAATAAAAGTTTATGCTATAATCATCTCAATAACTAAAATAATAAGTAAAAATTACTTTGATAAATTATAAAATACTAGGGGGTACAATAGTATGTTTAATGACAAAGAGGAAATTCAAAAAATAGTTAATGATTTTTCTAAAGAGAAAAATATAAATAAAAATCTCTTTGAAGTTAGTAGTATTTCAAATGCTACTGGAGGAAAAGAACAAAGATTATATAACACAAGTAAGGTACAAAATACAGAGTGTATATATGTTATAAAATATTATAAGGAATTAAAACTATTTGTAGTATGGAACTATGCAATAAGTAAGAATATGAGTTATAGTTTAAAAACTATAAAAGAAAAACTAAGTAGAGGAATTAATTATGCAGATAAAGGTAATGGTTTTCACACTATAGAACAATCT
Organism: uncultured Clostridia bacterium; assembly: GCA_948739805.1. Classification (GTDB taxonomy): domain Bacteria; phylum Bacillota; class Clostridia; order TANB77; family CAG-508; genus CAKPSH01. The sequence continues at coordinate 66,878 of CAPYID010000001.1, forward strand.
CGTGTTTTCTTTGACAAGGAAGAAAATTTAATGAAGTTATTAAATACAATTTTTCCACAGATTTAAAGTAAAAAAAATTAAATTAAGTAATGACTAATATGTGGTAAAAAATGATTTAATTTTAAGACTACTTAAAATTCACGAAAATATGTAAAGTACACCAATAGTGATTTTAACTTATAAAATATAAGTTGTAGGGAGGAGTATGTTATGAATTTAAAAAATAAAATAGCAATCGTAACAGGTGGAAGTAATGGAATTGGTGAAGCTATTGCAAATAAGTTAAAAGAATTAGGTGCTAAAGTAATTATATTTGATATAAAAGAGCCGAAATCTACATTTGATTATTATAAAGTAGATATAACTAAAGACTATGAAATAAAAAAGGCTGTTGACTTAATAGATAAAGTAGATATATTAGTTAATAATGCAGGAATATATTTTGAAAAATATATTGAGCAAACAACTGATGAAGATATAGACAAGATGGTTGATGTAAATATAAAAGGAACATTTAAAGTTACAAGAAATTTAATTGATAAGTTAAAAGAAAATAAAGGATGTATTGTGAATATAGCTTCTTGTCTAGGATTAGTTCCAGAATTAACATCGCCTTTATATTGTACAACAAAAGCAGGAATTGTAATGTTTACTAAATGTTTAGCACAAGAATATGCAAATTTAGGAGTTAGGGTAAATTGTGTTTTGCCAGGTCCAATTTTAACAGAATTATTGGAAACAAGTTTTAAAAGCGAAGAACAAAAAGTAAAATGTTCAAATAGAATCCCAATTAAAAGAATAGGAACTCCCAATGAAGTTGCAAATGTAGTTGCTTTTCTATGTAGTGAGGAAGCTTCATATGTAACAGGAGGGGTTTATACCGTGGATGGTGGAGTTTCTACATCTAGTATTTATTCTAAATAAGTTTATACTAAAATTGATAAATTCTTATTTTTATGTTATTATTCAATCATAAAAAATAAGGATAAAGGAGGACTTTATGAAAAGAATTGTAATTTTCTCAGATTTACATTATGCACCAGAGAAACCTATAAATAATGGTTCAATAATAGAAAGAAAACTAATGGAATATGCAGAGCCATTATTACAAAAGTTAATAGATAAAATAAATAATGAAATAAAACCAGATTTAGTTTTAAATTTAGGAGATTTAGTGGAAGATTTCAATGACCACGATAGAGATATTATCAATTTAAATTATATTTGGAATAAATTTAAAAATATTGAAGGAAAATTTTATTCGTGTATAGGAAATCACGATTTGCGTTCAATGTCTTCTAGAAATGAAGTTGAACAAATAATGGGGTATGAGCATTCGACATTTTCTTTTGATATAGATGGTATGCATATAGTAATTCTTGGAACATATGTAAATAATAATATAGGAACAGAATCTGGTGGGATTTTTAAAACTCAATTTATGTCTAAAGAAGACTTAAATTGGTTAAAAGAAGATTTAAATACAAATAATTTACCTACTATTATTTGTACTCATTTTGGAGTTGCAGAAGATGATATGAAAGGTAATTGGTGGTTTGAATCTTGTCCAGAAGATGCATTATTAGGAAATAGAAAAGAATTAAAGGAAATTATAAAGAATAATAAGAATATTTTAGCAGTATTCTCTGGACATCAACATTGGACAAAACATATTAAAGAAGATGGGATTTCATATTATGTGCTAGGCTCAATGACCGAAAATATAAATAATGATGGAATTCCAGATGGAGTATATTTTATAGTTGAATTTGATGGAAAAAATATTGAAGTTATTGAAAAACATATAAGGCTATAATGAAAATTATAATTGTACTAAATAGAATATAAAAAGAAGGTTATTAAGATGAATTTAATATATAAAAAAGCAGATATAAATTGTATAAATGATTTAGTAGATTTAAAAATAAAACAAACGCTATTTAACTATAATAGAGATGGTTTAGTAATGAAAAACGAAAATATAGCAAGAGAGAATATAAAGAAAATACTATTACAAGAGTTAAACAAAACAATTTATTTTTTTGTAGCAATAAATGAAAAGAATAAAGCTGTTGCTTGTAATGGAGTGGTTATTCATCAAATGGTGCCTTCAGACTCATTTCTTAATGGAAAAAAAGCATATGTAACAAGTGTATATACTGATGAAGAATATAGACGTAAAGGCATTCAAAATGAATTAATGAAAATGGTTTTAGACTTTCTTAAAGAGGCTGAGTGTTCAAAAATAGAACTGGATGCATCTAACCCTAATGCAATAAGATTATATGAAAAATTCGGATTTAGAAAAGACAATACAAAATATATTTTAGAAAATTAGTTATTACCAAGTTATAATACAATTATTATTATTTCTAGAGTATTAAATGAAGATGTTGCAGTAGTTTTCCAATTATAATGCGAAAAGACTATTTTAATTGATAAAGGTTTATGCTATAATCATCTTAACGAGTAAGTTGTAGAGGAGATACTAAGATGAAAAGTAAAGAGATTAAAGAACTTAAAGGTGCTAATATGGATATTGATTTAGTTAGTGAAAGTGTTGATTGGAAACAAACTAGTTGTCCGTGGAATGAAATCGAAAATACAAAAGAACATAAATGTGCTGTAAAAGATACTTCTATTTGTAAATATTTTTGTGGAATCAAATATTTGGATAGTGTGCTTTGCAGTTATCCATATGAAAATTTGGATGTGTTAAACGAAGATGAAATAGATAGAAAAATGAAATAGTAATTTGTTGAATAGAGATTTAAATTTACTTAGATTGGAGAAAATAAAATGGATTTATCGAATAGAGCTGAAAAAATACTTAAAGAGTTAGTTGATAAGGCAGAGCCTGTTAGAGGTCATGAGATTGATTATGGAAAAAGAAATACATGGAAGAATAGTGATGAAAAAAGATCAATAGCTAAAGAATTAAATGATAAAGGTTATATAAAATTTATTGAGTTAAGGGGACTATTTCAAATACATTGTATTGTCACAGAGAAAGCTTTTAAAAAATATGGTATAGATTTATTTTAACTTTTCATTTCGATAGTTTTTAAATATATTAATTTTAACACTAGTGAATAGAAAACAATTAACTATTAAATGGTTTGTAACTTTATCAAATTATTGTAGTGTAAAGATATAGTTCATAAATAAAATAAATACAAATTACAATTAAAATAGAAGGTATAATTAATAAAATTATTTAAAGAGATATTATAATACAAAGTTATAGTATCTCTTTTTTTGATGGAAAGGAGCATAGATAAAATGAAAACAGAGGAAATTTTAAAACAAATTTATCAAGAATTAAACAAAAGAATGGAAAGTAAAGATAACAGAATATTCGTAATAGAACATACAATACCTAGTGTAAATTATAGTGAAAATGAAAACGTAAAAGATATGTATTTTGCAAGTGGTATTAAAATGGAACTAGAGAAAATGATGGAACATTTTAAATATGAATTTCACTTTTCTAGCTATAAAGATAAATACTTTTTCAGCAATTTAGAAGAAATTGCAAGACAAAGAATGCTAAAAGAGGTAGAAACGGAATATACAAAAGAACAGAGGTTAAAGATGGAACTAAACGAAAAAGTTGAGCAAGAATATGCTACTTTTAAGAAGGATTTAGAACAAAAATCTCCTAAAGAAATTATTGAAAAAGCATATGAATTAGTAGTAAAAGAACAAATAAAAGATGAATTGAAAGAGAAAAACTTAATAGAAAATGAACTAAAAGCATTACTAAAAGAAAAAGATTTACTTTCAGAATGTTATGAAGATTGGAAAGATTCAGATGGAAAATTAGGAGAGATTATATCTTATACAATAGATGATACAATAGAACTAATTGAACAGGAATATAACAAACAAAACAAACAAAAAACTGGAGAAAGTAGATAAATTATGAAAGAAGATTATGTGCCACCAGAACTTGTAGAAGAGGCAAAAAAAGTAGATTTATTAACTTATTTACAAAACTATGAACCAAACGAATTAATTAGAGAAACAAGAACACAATATTGCACAAGAACACACGATAGTTTGAAAATTTCTAATGGATTTTGGAACTGGGAGTCAAAAGGAATTGGGGGTAAAAATGCAGTTGATTTTATGGAAAAAGTAAGAGGTGTTCCATTTCCAAAATCAGCAAGAGTTGTACTAGATAAGATGAAAATAAAAGTACCAGTGTTTGCTCCGAAACAAGAAAAAATAGAGATAAAAAAACTAATATTACCAGAGAAAAACACAAGTGCAGAAAGAGCAAAAAAGTATTTAAAATCACGAGGAATTGATGAAGAAATAATACAAAAATGTATTGAAAAACATTTAATTTATGAAGAAAAAAATTATCATAATGTTGTATTTGTTGGTTATGATGAAATGGGAAATGCAAGATATGCAGGGTGCAGAGCAACAAACGAAAGCAAGTTCAAAAATGATGCAACAGGTAGTAATAAAAAGTATTCATTTAGAATAGAAAGTAATAAAAAAACAGATACAATTTTTATATTTGAGGGTGCAATAGATTTATTATCTTATGCAACCCTTTTTAAATTATATGGCTTAGAATGGGAAGACAAAACAATGATTTCACTTTCAGGAGTTTACCAACCAGCAAGTACCATTTCAGAAAGTAAAGTACCAATAGCAATACAAAATTATTTAGAAAAACACCCAGAAATAACAAAAATTAATCTTTGTTTAGATAATGATGAAGCAGGAAGAAATGCAACGAAAGCATTACAAATTGTATTACCAAAAAAGTATGAAATTATAGATAGACCTACAAAAAAAGGCAAAGATTATAACGAATATTTATGCCATTTATTAGGCATAAAACCAATAGAGAATAAGAAAAAAATTGAAAGCGAAAGAACATAGACAATAAAATTTTAATGTCCTAACAAGCAAGACAAATGTAGCTACATTTGTTAAATTATGGGGCATACCCCAATCCCCATTAAGAATAAAGAAAAAAGGAGCAGAAAATGAAAGAAGAAACAAGAGATTTTACATTACGAATACGAGTAAATCCTACAGAACTAGAAAAGATAAAAACAAAAGCTAATAAAGCAGGAAAAAATATTTCAGACTTTATGAGAGAATCAGCCTTAGGATGTGAAATAAAAGAAAGACCAGATAAAAGTGTTTATACATTAATACTAAAACCATTAAATGATTTTATAAGATTACTAAAAGAACTTGAAAGAGTTGCTTATCATAATAAATTTCTTGATGAAAGAATTTTAAATGAAGAAATAAAAAAGTGGCAAGAGTATAGAACAATGATAAGGGAAAGGTTGTGGTAATAATGGCAACTACGAGCCTATGGAAAGTAGAAAATAGACTTGATAAAGTTATAAAATACACAACAAATGCAGAGAAAACAGAAAATAAAAATTGGTATAAAGATTTACACAATACAATTGAATATACAAAATCAGATTTTAAAACAGAAAAACAATTATATGTAACAGGAGTAAATTGTAGTGAAGATAATGCCCTACAAGATATGATATTTACTAAAAAAAGATTTGGAAAAACAAAAGGCATTCTAGCTTATCACGGATTTCAGTCTTTTGCAGAGGGCGAAGTAACTGCAGAACAAGCACACGAAATTGGAGTAAAACTTGCAGAGGAACTTTGGGGAGATAAATACGAGGTTATAGTATCAACTCACTTAAATACTAAACATTATCATAATCATTACGTTTTAAATTCTGTTTCTTTTGTAGATGGAAAGAAATATAGAAATACCAGAGAAAACTATGCTTTAATGAGAAAAACATCAGATGATTTATGCAGAGAATATAATTTAAGTGTAATAGAAGAAAAGCCCTGTGGGAAACACAAAATAGACTATACTAAATATTATACTTCTTATATTCAAAAATCAGATTATTATACTAATGCAAAAGATGATATTGATTATGCAATATCACAAGCATATTCTTATAAAAATTTTGAAAATATTTTAGAAGAAATGGGTTATACAATTACAATAAGAGCAAACAAAATAAGTGTATGTAGACCACCTTACAAAAGAAATATACGAATAGAAAGAAACTTTGGAGAGGAATATAGTATAAAAAATATTGAAGATAGAATATTAAATTCACAAATACCAAAAGTACCTTTTCCAGAAGTACAAACAAAAGCCAAAAGATATTTTATCAAAAATAAATATAACATCAATAAAAATAGAGGCAGTTTATACAAATTATATTTATACTATTGTTATTTACTAAAAAAATTTCCTAACAATAGAAGAAAAATTAAAATGTCAGCAGAAATGAGAAAAGATATTAAGAAAATGGACGTTATATCTAGTGAAATAAAGTTCCTTTGTAGAAATGAAATAAAAACTACAGAGGAACTTTTTCTATATAAAAAAGAAACTATGGATAAGTTGAATAAAAAAATGCATACAAGAACGATTTTAAGAAGAAAAAGGCAAAAAACTACTGATACAGAAGAAAGACAAAAGTTATGCAATGATATTCTAGCTTTATCTAATAGTATTTTTGAATTAAAAAAGGAGGTGGGTTATTGCGAAGATATTGAAGAACGAACACAAAAGATAAAAGAAAATATAAACGATATTGAAGAAAACGAAAAAGAAAGTCAAAAAGGAAAGGAGAAAGTAAAAAATGAACGCATCAGATTCAGCTGAAGAACTTATAAAAATTTATTTAGATGGTGTAGGATTTACTTTAAGAATTGCAGGAGAGGGTTCAAAAAATCTTATTGCTTTTCTTATTGCAATGTCAAAAGATAATAGGCAAATAAAAGGGAAAACAAGACTTACAAATATGTTAAAGACAGGTAAAGAAGTAAAAATATTTACAATTAAAGCAGAAAATTTAAAAAAGTTTTCAGAAGAGGCAAAAAAGTATGGAATTTTATATTGTGTTTTAGCAGATAAGAAAAATGAGAAAATTGACGGAATAGTAGATATTATGGTTAGACAAGAAGATGCCTCAAAAGTTAATCGTATAGCAGAAAGATTTAATTTTGAAAAAGTAACTACTGCAACAATTGAACAAGAATCAAAAGAAAAGAGTGCAGAGAAAGAAACACAAGAAAAGAGCAAAGATGAACAAATGGCAGATGAATTATTAGCAGAGCCAAAAGAACTAGAAGAAATAAAAGATAGTAGCGAAAATTCTCCCAGTAATACAAAATCGGAAGAAAAGAGTCAGTTAGAGAATTTCTCAGATACCAAGAACAAATTAGAAGAAAATGATAAGTTATATGATAAAGGAAAAAAATCAGTAAAAAAGGAACTTGAACAAATTGAAAAAGAACTAGATATAAAACAGGGAAGAGAACTCGAAATAGAAGATACAAAAGATAAAGAAAATATAGTTATAAAGGAAAAAGAAAAATCTAAACATTTAAAAGAAAAGCAAGAAAAGAATAAGCCAAAACATATGAAAGAGCCTAAACATCTAGACACTCAAAAAAGTAAAAAGAGAAAGAAAAATAAAATAAGAGAGAGGAGCAAATAGAAATGAATGAAATTGATGACTTATTAGGAACAAATAGCAACAGTAAAAGTGATAACTATAACAATAGAAATTATAGTAAGAATAATTGGAAAGAACAAAACAGAAAAAGAAATGAGGCATATAAAAAAATGGACGATATGTCCTTTAATATTTCAAAAGACGGAAATATGTTTATTCAATACTTGAACATATTAAGTAGGTTTGAAAAATACTCTGTTGGTAACTGCTTACTTATACTTGAAACAGAACCTAATGCTATTCAAATAAAGGAAAAGAAAGATTGGATTGATAAAGGTTATGATACAATAGAAAATGCAAAATCAATGACAATATTAGAACCGAATAAAGTAGATGGGAAAGTATATTATAATCCAAAAGATGAATATGATATATCACAAACAAATGCACCTATACCAAAAGAAAAGACATATAAAAATAAAGAAATGCTACTAGCAATATTTAGTATATGTGATAAAGAAAATGTAACAAGACAAGTAGTTGACATCTTACCAAGTGGAAATAAAGGTGCAGAATATATTGAAAGTGAAAATAAACTATATATGTGTAGAGGTCTAAAACCAGAGTATTTAATAAAAACTGTTATACAAGAAATAGCAAGAATTGAAATCAAGAATTTTGAAAATAGTGAAATGAAAGAATTTAAAACTTATTGTATTTCATATATGCTATGTAAAAAGTATGGTTTAGATATTTCAAAATTTGATTTTTCTAATTTACCAAAAGACCTTATAAATAAAGCTAAAGGAAAAGAAATTAGGAAAGAACTAGATGACATTAGAACAAATTTTATAGAAATAAATTCGAAAGTTGCAGAGTATTTTGAAAAAGAAGAAAAGTCAAAGAAAAATAAAGAACAAGGAAGGTAATATAAATGGTTAATGAAAGAGTTATAAAATTAGACCAATATGAATTTAGTGCAGTAATAAAGCTTATAAATGAAAAAAGAAACGATTTATTAAGACAACAACAAAGCACTGAATTTATAACAGAAATATTAGAAAAAGTAATAAAAGCCCCAACAAAGAGAAAATCTAAATTTAGAAGAGAAAGGGAACAATGTGAACGATAATGATAAAAAAACAGAAATTGTTTTATTTTGTTTAGGAGGAATTGTAATAATATGGTTATCATTACTAATAGCACCATATATAAATGGTGGATTAGTAGAAATCATAAATAACTTACCACAAAAAATGAATACACCATTTGAAATTGAATTTTGCAAGAATAGTATAAAATCTATTCTTATTTTTTTACTCATTTATTTATTAGGAATAGGTGTATATGTATCTACTAAAAGAAATTATAGAAAAGGTAAGGAATATGGTTCTGCAATATGGGGCAATGCAAGACAAATAAATAAAAAGTATATGCAATTACCAAAGAGCCAAAACAAAATATTAACTCAAAATGTTATGCTAGGTTTAAATGCAAGAAAACACAGAAGAAACTTAAATGTTTTAGTCATTGGAGGTAGTGGAGCAGGAAAAACAAGATTTTATGCAAAACCTAATATAATGCAATGTAATTGTTCGTATGTAATATTAGACCCAAAAGGAGAAATTTTACGAGATACACGGCGAATTACTAGAAAAGCAAGGGTATGCAATAAAAGTATTAGACTTAGTAAATACCGAAAAAAGTCATTGTTATAACCCATTTGTTTATATACAAGATGATAATGATATTCAAAAATTAGTAGGTAATTTATTTAAAAGTACAACACCAAAAGGTTCACAAGCACAAGACCCATTTTGGGACATAAGTGCATCTATGCTTTTATCAGCATTATTTTACTATTTAAAATATGAGGCACCAGAAGATGAACAGAACTTTCCAATGGCGTCAGAAATGATGAGAGCAGGAAAACCAAAAGAAGATGAAGAGGACTATGAAAGTGCATTAGATATATTATTTAAAAGATTAGAACATAAAAATCCAAATCATATAGCAGTAAAATATTATAAAGATTATCACAGTGGAGCAGGAAGAACATTAAAATCAATAATTGTTACACTTGCATCAAAACTAGAAAAATTTAACTTAGACACAATAGAGGGAATAACCAAAACAGATGAACTAGAACTAGATAAATTAGGAGAGAAAAAAATGGCATTATTTGCAATTATTCCAGATAACAATACAGATTTTAATTTTCTTGTTAGTATTCTATATACACAGATATTTCAAGTTCTTTATTATAAAGCAGATTATAAATACGGAGGTTCACTACCAATACCAGTACATTTTGTAATGGACGAATTTGCAGTGCGACCGTAAGGGGTCATTAAAAATATGTTGTTGGCACAACATTAGGTAAGATATGGAATTGCCTATTATCAACCGATTTATCCAAAGGGAAAACCCAATGGGGAGTGTAGCATATCGGTAACGGTGTTATTTAGCCAATCATCAGGCTATGAACGGACATCAAGATAAAATGTCTTATATGAGGATAAAAGTTGGATTACTTGAACGATAGTCAAAGGGGCTTTATCGTCAGCCTTAACGGAAGATGATTATTTACGTTAAGTAGTATTAAGGTATATGTAGAGTTTAGCGAACTGCATATACACCATATCCTAATACTTCCCAGCCACAATAAGTGGAAAATGATGAAAGTCGTATCCGACAATAAGACAAGCTAGTTTTAATGATTACTAAACGGTGATAACCTAAGTTGAAATGCTTGAATTTAAGCTATAGCAAGTTGTGCTTGAATATTCAATATGGTTACGGAGCTTTCGTAGTAGTCAGAGAATGGGAAAGCCATTTACAAGGCGAAGGAAAGCAGTTTATCAATTCAAAATATATTAAGGAAAGGTGTGTGAGACACTATGAGAAGTCCAAAGATTATTTTGGAAAATCTACAAAAACATTCAAAAGAAGATAATTACAAATATGAAAGATTATATAGAAATTTATATAATCCCGAATTTTATCTTCAAGCGTATCAAAACATCTATGCCAATACAGGAGCTATGACCTCTGGTATAGATGGAATGACGTTAGACGGTTTTGGTAAAGATGTAGTAGAAAATTTAATTATGCAAATTAAAAATCATACTTATCAACCAAATCCAGTCAAAAGAGTATATATCCCAAAGAAAAATGGAAAGAAAAGACCACTTGGAATATCATCTTCAGCAGATAAATTAGTGCAAGAAGTTATAAGAATGATATTAGAAAGTATTTATGAACCAACTTTTTCAAAACGTTCACATGGATTTAGACACGATAAAAGCTGTTATACAGCTCTGCAACAAATACAAAGTACATTCACAGGTGTAAAATGGTTTGTAGAGGGAGATATTAAAGGCTATTTCGATAATATAGATCACCATATACTTGTGAATATATTAAGAGAACGAATTAAAGATGAAGCTTTTATAGAATTAGTCTGGAAATTTCTAAAATCTGGATATATGGAAAATTGGAAATATAATGCAACTTATTCAGGAGTAGCACAAGGCTCAGGATTTAGTCCTATACTAGCAAATATTTATTTAGACAAGTTTGATAAATTCATTGAGAAATACAAAAACAGTTTTGACAAAGGAAATCAGAGGAGATTTAATACAGAGTATGGAAAATTTCAAGGAAGATATCAACTATTCAATGAAAAGTGCAAGAAAAATTGGGACAAAATGACCAATATTGAAAAACAAAATGCTAAAAACCATTTACAAAAACTTAAAAAGGATAGTCTTTCTGTACCTAGTAAAGACCCTATGGATAAAAATTATAGAAAGATACAATACACTAGATATTGTGATGATTTTCTAATTGGAATTATAGGAAGTAAAGAAGATGCAACAAAAGTAAAACAAGATATTAAAGAATTTTTATTAAATGAATTAAAATTAGAATTATCAGACGAAAAGACTTTAATAACAAGTGGTAAGGATAATGCAAAATTTTTAAGTTATGAAATTACAATTTGTCAAGACACGAAAACTAGAAAGACATCAAGAGGACAATGCAGAGTATTCAATGGAAGAGTTAAACTTTATGTTCCAAAAGAAAAATGGGTTAATAAACTAAAACAATATAATATGCTTAAAATTATTAACGTAAAGGGACAGAAAGAAAAATGGAAACCATTAGAAAGAGCAGAACTAGCATTTTTAAAACCAAATGAAATTGTAATGAGATATAATGAACAAATAAGAGGTTTATATAATTATTATAAGTTAGCAAATAATGTATCTGTATTAAATAAATACTATTATATAGCTGAATATAGTATGTGTAAAACACTTGCTTTGAAATATAGAATTACAATGACAAAAGCAAAATTAAAATTTACTAGAAATGGTATTTTTAGTGTACCTTATGAAACAAAAACAGGAACTAAATATGCAACTTTTTATAATAGTGGATTTACAAAATCTAGAAGACTTATGAAAGCTAATGAAGATATAATTCCAGATTATGCTGAACTATATAAACCAAAAGAATTATATAAAAGATTTAAGAAACAAAAATGTGAACTATGTGGAAAGGAATACACAGATGTTAAAGTTCATCAAGTAGCCAGTCTAAAAGATTTGAACAATAAATTTGAATGGGAAAGACTAATGATAAATAAAAATAGAAAAACTTTAATAGTTTGTAATGAGTGTCATAGACTTATTACAAGCAAAATGTAGATTATGATAAATGGAGAGCCGTATACAGCGAGAGTTGTACGTGCGGTTCGGGGGCGAGTATTAGAAAACCTACCATAGTAATATGGCAAGGCGTTTAATACTTAGCCTACAATGTTGCGTTACCACAGGATTTTGAAAAAATACTTTCAACTATGCGTTCAAGAAATATATCTGTATCAATAATATTACAAAATTTATCACAATTAAAAGCCTTGTTTGAGAAAAGTTGGGAATCAATAGTAGGTAATTGTGATGAATTTTTATATTTAGGACGGAAATGAACAATCAAGTTTTAAGTATGTATCAGAAATGTTACGGAAAAGAAACAATTGATACAAATACTTATGGAAAAAGCACAGGACATAGTGGTAGTTATTCTACAAATTATCAAATCGCAGGTAGAGAATTATTAACACAAGATGAAATTAGAATGTTAGATAATGATAATGCAATATTATTAATTAGAGGAGAAAAGCCAATAGTTGATAGAAAGTACAATATTTTAAAACATCCTAATGTTAAAAATACAACAGATGGACAAGCAAAGCCGTATGAACACGGAAAAACAGATAGAGCAAATGCAAGTATATTGAAACTAGAGCCAGATGAAATAGAACAAATTGAAGTAAAAGATATACAAGAAATAAAACAATTTGAAAAGATATCAACAGAACTCTTATCAGAGGAAGATATAGAAAATTATTATATAATGGAGGAATATGAAAATGAAAGAGAAAAAGAAAATAATAAGTAAAAACATTGTAATCAAATGTATAAAAAGATTAATGTTAATATTAGTAATGATAGTAAGTTTATTTGTGGCACAAGCCTCACACGTTTTTGGAGCAAATGACCCATTAGCCGTCATAAATAATTTATCAACATTTATTTTTAGTATAGTAAGAGCAATAGGAATGATACTAATGCTTTGGGGAATTGTACAAATTGGTATGGCATTAAAAAGCCACGACCCATCACAAAGAGCAAGTGGATTTATGACATTAGCAGGTGCAGTAATAATAACTTTTGCAAAAGAAATATTAGATTTAATTACAGGTGGTTAGAATAGGGGCAAGTTTAATTACTTGTCCTAATTTATTTAAAGGAGGCGAGAAAAATTGTCAGACAATTGGGTAGTAGGAAATTTACAATATGCATTAAGTGTATGGAACGAAAAATTAAATGAAATATGGACACTTATAACACAAACACCAGAAGACTTTAAAGGTGGTTCAATATGGAATATTGTAGTAAATATAAATGGAGCAATACAAGCAATAGGATTAGCTTTACTTGTATTGTTCTTTTTATTTGGAATTGTAAAAACTTGTTCTTCGTTTGCAGAGGTAAAAAAGCCAGAGCAGGTACTAAAATTATTTATAAGATTTATATTAACAAAAACTGCAGTAACCTATGGATTAGAATTAATGTTAGCAGTATTTAAAATAACACAAGGAATAATGCAAACTATAATGGAAAGTGTAGGAATAGGTGGATTAACGCAATCAACATTACCACCAGAAATGATAGTAGCCATAGAGAGTTGCAATTTTTTTGAGAGTATACCACTTTGGGCAGTAACACTTATACGGAGGACTATTAGTAATGGTTTTATCATTTGTAATGATATTCTCTGTTTATGGAAGATTTTTTAAAATATTCTTTTATACTGCTTTAGCACCAATACCACTTTCAACTTTTGCAGGAGAACCTAGTCAACAAATAGGCAGGAGTTTTATAAAAAGTTTTTGTGCAGTGTGTTTAGAGGGAGCAATAATAATACTTGCTTGTATAATATTCACACAATTTGCAAGTTCTCCACCTGTTATAGATACAAATGCTCAAGCAGTAAATCAAGTATGGAGTTATATAGGCGAGTTAGTATTTAATATGCTAGTTTTAGTTGGAACAGTTAAAATGAGTGATAGAGTAGTAAGAGAAATGCTAGGATTATAGAAAAAATGAAAGAAGGGAGAAATATATATGGAAGATATAATAATGAGTGATATGATATGGTGTTAGAATAGATATATGGACACATTTTATGAGAGAGTGTATAATAAATTATGTACACTAAACTGAAAGGAGTGTGTCAAAATGGCAACAAAAAAGTATGATGAAGATTTTAAACAAATGATAGTAGAATTATATGAAAATAAGAAGCCAGTATGTGAAATAAAACGTGAATATGGCATACCAGATGCAACGTTGTATCGTTGGATAAAGGAATATGGAAAAATAAGAACAGAAACAGGAGAAACAACAAATAACCATGAAATGAAGAAATTAAAAAAAGAAAATTTAAAATTAAAAGAAGAACTAGAAATATTAAAAAAAGCGATTGCCATATTCACGCCGAAATAGAAGAAAAAGTAAAATTTATAAAAAATAATAGAAAAGTACATGATATAAGAACAATGTGCAAAGTATTAGGAATAGCACGTTCAGAGTATTATTATCAAATAAATAAAAAGAAAAATAGATATAAAGAAGCAAATGAAAAATTAGATAAGGAAATAAAAGAAGAATACGAAAAATCAAAAGGAAGATATGGCTCACCAAAAATACAGAAAAGACTAGAAAAAAGAGGTATAAGAGCAAGTCAAAAAAGAATAGCAAGAAGAATGAAAGAAATGGGATTAAGGTCAATTACAGTAAAAAAGTTTAGACCAAGTGGGAGCAAAGGAAAAGTAGATGATACAAATAAGCCAAATTTGTTAGCACAAAATTTTAAAGCAGAAGGGTTACGAGAAAAAATGGTATCAGATATTACGTACATATATACAAAAGAAAAAGGATGGACATACTTAGCAATAGTTATGGACTTGTATAGCTTGAGTGTCATAGGATACAGCTATGGAGAGACAATGGAAGCAGAGTTAGTAATAAAAGCAATACAAAATGCTAGGGCAAAAGGAAAATTCAAAGAAGGAGCAATATTTCATAGTGATTTAGGCTCTCAATATACATCGAATAAAGTTGAAAAATATTTGAAAGAACTAGAGTTAGTACACTCGTATAGCAAGAAGGGATACCCTTATGATAATGCTAGTATGGAAAGCTTCAATGCCATATTAAAGAAAGAAGAAGTAAATTTACACGTGTATAAAACATTTGAAGAAGCAAAAAGAACAATATTTGAATTTATAGAAAGTTGGTATAATCGCAGAAGAATACATTCATCTATAGGTTATAAAATACCATATGAACTAGAAAATCAAAAAATATGTTAGTATAACAAGACACTAACAAAAATATAAAAAAATTCTCAAAAAAAGTGTCCAAAAACTTGACATAGATCCAATAGGACGTATTAAAAAATATGTAAGAAAAACTAGAATTTGTGGTGGAAGAGTTGATGATGTAGTAGATAATAAAAAAGAATTAACACAATATTTATTAGAAACATTTCGAGATGGAGATTTAATATTTGTCCGTGCAGATGGAAATATATATGAAGTTCGTTCAAAACAAGTTATTATGTCTAAAGCTGAGTCTTTAAAAATGGATGAACAGATAGAAAAAGAAAGAGAAGAGTTTAGAAAAAGAATACAAAAAAATAAAGAAATAGAAAGGTAGGTTTGTATGGAAATTAAGATAAATAAAGAAATAAGAGATTATAAAGAAACAATATTTTTTGGGTTATCTATGAGGCAATTTATATTTTCACTAATTGCCTGTGGAGTAGCAGTGTTATTGTATTTTTTATTAAAACCTCATTTTGGACTAGAAGTATTATCGTGGGTTTGCATACTAGGGGCTATTCCATTTGGAGTATTAGGTTTTGTAAAATACAATGGAATGAACGCAGAAGAATTTATATGGGCGTGGATTAAATCTGAAATACTAATGCCAAGAGTGTTATTATTTAAACCAGAAAATATGTATGAAAAACTTTTAGAGCCAGAATATAAAAGATTAGAAAAGGAGGAATTGAAAAGTGAAACTACTAAAAGAACTTTTGAATTTTTTAAAATTAAATCAAGAAAAGGAAACAGACAGAATACCAAGAACTGTACAACAAGCAATACCAATCAAGAAGATATACGAAAATGGAATATTTCAAGTTGGAATGAATAGGTATTCAAAAACTTATAAATTTACAGATACAAATTATATGGTATTAGGAAAAGAAGAACAAGAAAGAATGTTTGTAGGTTATGGAGATATAACAAATACACTAGATTATAATTCATTTCCCAAAATAACAATTATAAATAGAAGACTTAATAAAGTCGACTTTGAAAATAAAATAAAAATGCCAGTAGGAAATGATAATCTTACAATATATCGAGAAGACCTTAATACAGTATTTTCCAAAAACTCGATAGAATCGCAAGGAGTTATACAAGAAAAGCTATTAACTATTACAACAAATAAGAAAAATATTAATGATGCAGAACAATATTTTTCTGGAAAAGAAGTAGAAATAGGAAAAGGATTTGCAAAATTAGATTCAAAACTTACAGAATTAGATATTAACGAAAGATTAAGAATATTTTATGACTTTTTTAGAACTGGAGAAGAAGATTTGTATCATTTCAATATAAAAGCAAGTATGCAAAAAGGACATAGCTTTAAAGATTATATATCTCCAGATAGTTTTGAATTTAGGGAAGACTATTTCAAAATTGGAAATAGATATGGCAGAGTATTATTTTTAAAAGAATTTGCAACCTTTATTAAAGACGATATAATATCAGAACTAACAGACTTAAACAAAAATATGATGTTAAGTATTGATATGAAACCAGTACCAAGAGAAGAGGCAATAAAATTAGCAGAAAAAAAGATAATGGAAGTTGAAACTAATATTGCAAAATGGCAGAAGAGCCAAAATGAACACAACAATTTTTCAGCAGAATTACCTTATGATTTACAAAGACAAAGAGAAGAAAGTAAAGAATTTTTAAATGACTTAACAGAACGTGACCAAAAAATGTTTTTATCAACAATAACAATAGTCCATACTGCAGATACAAAAGAAGAACTAGAAAATGATACAGAATATTTAAAAGGTATAGCAGGAAGACATTTATGCCAATTAGGAATATTTAGATACCAACAATTAGATGCATTAAATACAGTAATGCCGTATGGATTAAAGAAAGTAAAAATAACAAGAACACTAACAACAGAAAGTTTATCAGCATTTATGCCAATGAAAGTGCAAGAAATACAAGATACACACGGAATTTATTATGGCAAAAATGCTATTTCAAAAAATATGATATTAATAGATAGACACGAGTTACAAAATGGTAACTCTTTTATTTTAGGTGTAAGTGGAAGCGGAAAGAGTTTTACTGCAAAACAAGAAATAACACAAATAGCATTAAAAGATAAAAATGCAGACATTATAATTATAGACCCAGAGGCAGAATACAAATCACTTATACAAAACTTAGGAGGAGAAGTAATTAAAATATCAGCAAATAGCAATAATCATATAAATGCACTAGATATAAATAAAGATTATGGAGAAAATAAAGACCCCATAAAAGATAAATCAGAATTTGTGCTTTCTTTATG
Organism: uncultured Clostridia bacterium; assembly: GCA_948739805.1. GTDB lineage: Bacteria > Bacillota > Clostridia > TANB77 > CAG-508 > CAKPSH01. Next base: position 84,615 of record CAPYID010000001.1, read on the forward strand.
TGAGCAAATGATGGGAAAAGATGGAGCAATAGGAAAACACAAATCACTTATAGACAGATGCACAAGGACAGTTTATAAAAATTATATAGATAATAACTATAAGGGAACACCACCTACATTAGAAGATTTTAGACAATTATTACTTAAACAAACAGACCCAGAGGCAAGAGAAATTGCACTATCAATAGAATTATTTACAAAAGGAAGTTTAGACACATTTGCAAAGCCAACTAATGTAGAAGTAAATAATAGAATGATATGTTATGACATAATAGAGTTAGGAGAACACCTTATGCCTATTGGAATGCTTGTAATATTAGATAATATACTAAATAGAATTTCAAAAAATAGAGAAAAAGGAAAAACAACATATATATTTATAGATGAAATATATTTGTTATTTAAGTATCAATACACTGCATATTTTATGGAAAAGCTATGGAAAAGAATAAGAAAATATGGAGGTTTTGCAACTGGAATTACTCAAAATATAACTGAATTATTATTAAAAGAAGAGGCAAGTAGAATGCTATCTAATAGTGAACTTATAATAATGTTAAATCAGTCAACAACAGATAGAGATAAGCTTGCAGACTTTTTGCATATACCAGAAAATGAATTGAATTTTATAACAAATTCTAATACTGGAGAGGGACTAATAAAAGCAAGAAATTCAATAATACCATTTAGAAACATATTTCCAAAGAATACGAAATTATACAAGCTAATGACAACAAAACCAAAAGAGAAATTTGAATATGAGGAGGAATAAATAGATGAAAAGAATCTTATTTATTTCTTTTGTTATAATGCTAGTAAGTATTTTGCTTATTAGCATTATCTTTATTTATAAAGATAAAAAAGAAGATTATGAACAAGAGAAAATATTTGAAGAAATAACAGACATTGTAAATCAAAGTGAAGAAAGAGAAGAAAATACAATAAATATAGAAGAACTATATAAAATCAATAATGATATAGTAGGTTGGATTCAAATAGATAATACCAATATCAATTACCCAGTAATGCAAACAAAAGATAGCCCCAATTATTATTTAAAAAGAAACTTTTATAAAAAATATTCAAGTTTAGGAACACCATATATGGCAGAAAATTGTAATATAGAAACTAGCGATAACTTAATTATATATGGTCATCACATAAAAGGAAAAAGAGTATTTGGAGAACTAGAAAACTATAAATCAAAAGAATATTACAATAGTCATAAAAATATAAGATTTTATACCATGCAAGAAAAAGCAGAATACGAAATAATTGCAGTATTTAAAACTATTGCATACACAGGTTTTAGATATTATGAATTTTATAATGCAAAAGATGAAAGAGAGTTCGATACATTTATAAGTAATTGTAAAGAACTCTCTTTTTATGATACAGAGAAAATAGCAATATATGGCGATAAATTAATTACATTATCAACTTGTGAATATTCAAACAAAGATGGAAGATTAGTAGTTGTAGCAAGAAAAATTATATAGGGGGTGGAAATTTGCAAGATATAAAAATAAGAGAAAAGCAAGAGAGTAAAACACCAATAAAAATAGTAGATAGAAAATCAATATATAAGGAAAAATTAAAAGAAAACTTTTATAATACAAAGCAAAAATTAAACTACAACACAAAAGAAGATGCAGAAAATAGTCCTAACGAATATGGAATAGACAAGATAGAAGAAAAAACAAAAATAGCTTTTAATAAAGGTATAAATAATTTTAATAGATATGGCAAAAAATCAGTAAAAACAACAAAACAAAATATACAAAAAGCTAATCAAAAGATAAAACAAAAGATAGAAAAGAACACAATAAAAACTGCAAATCTAACTGTAAAGAATACAATAAAAAGTACCAATAAAACAATAAAAACGGCAAGACAGACTGGAAAAGTAGCATATAAAACAACAAAACAAACTGCAAAAGCTACAGTAAAAACTACAAAGAAAGCATATCAAATAACAAAGACAACAACAAAAGCAACTATAAAAGGAATAAAAGTAGGAGTAAAAACAACTACTAAAGCAATAAAAGCAACAGTTACGGCAACAAAAGCTCTAGTTTCAGCAATTTTAGCAGGTGGATCAATAGCAGTTGTTATACTTTTAATAATTTGTATAATTGGAATGGCTTGTGCAATGTTTATTGGAGATGATACTGGTGCAGGTAATAGAATTGTTACAATTGCTTTAAAAGAAGTTGGAAATGTTGGAGGGGAAAAATATTGGTCTTGGTATGGCTTTAGCTTTCACGTAGAATGGTGTGCTTGTTTTGTATCGTGGTGTGCAAACGAATGTGGTTATATAGAAAGTGGGACTATACCTAAATTTGCCAGTTGCAAAAATGAAGGAGTGCCATATTTTAAAGAAAATGGCTTATGGCAAGAGAGAGGATATGTTGCAAAACCTGGAGATATTATATTTTTTGACTGGGAACAAGACGGACTTGCAGACCACGTAGGTATTGTGCAAAAAACAGAGAATGATACAGTTTATACAATAGAGGGTAATTCTAGTGGAGATACTTGCAGACAGAAAGAATATAATATTAATAGTAATGTCATTTATGGTTATGGAACACCAATGTATTAAAAACTGAAGGAAATATAATTAAAAAAATAAAAGGTATGTGGAAAAATAGTCCTACATACCTTTTATTTTTTTTGAAACTATGCTATAATGACGGAAAAATAGGAAGTGATTTTATGCAGAAGGACTTAAAACAATTTATTATAGAATTGATAAGTAAAAAGGAAGAAGAAAATGAAGAATTTGTAAAATATACTTTTTATGAACTAAGAGTAAAGTACAATTTAAATGAACAAGAAGTTAATCAAGTTCTAACAATAAGTAAAGATTATTTTCAAAATAAAGGTTATAAAGTGTATTTTACAGGAGAAACATTTGAATATCAAAATGCTAATAGAATGGTACAAGATAATGAATTGATGATTGCAATAAGGAAATAGAGAAAATATAAGTTTATAGAGTGGGAGAATTAGTGATGGAAGAATTAATTGATGTACTAGATGAAAATGGAAATAAAACAGGAGAAATAGTAACAAGAACTCAAATACACAAAGAGGGGTTATGGCATAAAATAGTAGTAATTGCTATTATTGACAAAGATGGACGTTTATTAATGCAACAAAGAGCAAAAGACAAAGCCAAGAATCCTCTAAAATGGGATGTTTCTTCAGCAGGACACGTATCAAGTAGTCAAACATCTATTGAATCAGCTATAAGAGAAACGCAAGAAGAACTTGGCATAGAAGTAAATGAAAAAGAATTACAATATATACTTACATACAAAGATAATGTTAAAATAGACGAAAATTATATTGATAATCAGATTTACGACTGTTATATTGTAAAAAAAGAAAAAATAGATATAAAGAATATAAAAATACAAGAAAGTGAATTAGAGCAAGTAAAATTATGTGATTTACAACAATTTAAAAATATTATTGAAAATGAAGATGTAATGAACAGAGAAGAATTATACAAAGAAATTATAAAATACTTAAAATAGAGTGAGAACGAAAGGAAAGCAAATATGCGAATAGGAATTGATATAGATGATACAATGGCAGACACTTTTGATTATCTAATGCCATATATAGCAGAATTTTTTAAAATAGATATAAATTATTTGAAAGATAATAACATTTCATATAGTAATCTTCCAAAAGAAATGAAAGAAAAAGAATTTGAGTTTGCAAAAAAATATTATGATAATGTTATTCCAAAAACACCATTTAAACCTAAAGTTGGAGAATATATTGATAAAATTAAAAATTTAGGAAATGAAATTATAATTATTACAGCTAGAGATAAGAGATTATATACAGATGAATATAAAACTACTATTGAAGAATTAAAAGATAATAATATTAATTATGATAAAATAATTTGTGATTTCGATAAAGCGAAAGTTTGTAAGAATGAAAAAATAGATTTATTTATTGATGACTCTATTGAAAATTGTAGTAAGGTTGATAAATTAGGAATTACAACATTATTATTTAACAGCAAAAACAATATAAGAGTTGAAACAAAATTAACTAGAGTTAATAGTTGGAAAGAAATATATGAGAAAATGATTAAGAAACAGATGATTGATTATAGAGAGATAAAAGAGGAAGAAAAACAACAAGTAAAAGAATTACAAGAGAAGTATTATGATTATTTTGCACAATATTTGAAAGATAAAATAGATGAAGAAAGAAAAAGTAAAGGGGAATATTAACTATGAATATATTGAATAATTGGTTGTTATATGTACTATTATATTTAGTTTTAGCAACGGCATTTACACAATTTTATAAAATTGCAACAAAAACATTAAAGAGAACAGGAGCATTGACAGTATTACTACAAATGTTGGCAGGATTAACTGCATTAATTTTATGTCCATTTTTTGAATTTAAGTTTCCAACAGAGATAAGTTTCTATATTATGTTAGGAATAGCAATAATATTTTACGCTATATCAGATAGAATTAATACAACCGTAAGGAGTGGAATAGAAGCATCAACATTTAGTATGCTAAAACAATTATCAACAACATTTATGATATTTGCAGGATTAATATTTTTTAAAGAAGAATTTATACTAACAAAATTTATAGGTGCAATGCTTATTATATTTAGCAATGTATTAATATTTTATAAAAAAGGAAAATTTGAATTTAATAAATATATTTTGTTAGGTATATTAGCTAATATAACCTATACGATTGCTTTGTTTTTAGATGTAAATATATCAGATAACTTTAATCTACCATTCTATGTGGCATTAACATTAATTATACCAGCACTATTAATAATGATTTTTGAAAGAATAAAACCATCAGAAATAAAAGATGAATTAGTAGGTGGAAATAAAAAAGCAATTTTTATAACTGCTATATCTTGGGGAGTAATGATAATATCACAATTAAGAGCATATCAATTAGGAAATGTAACTGTAATTGCACCATTATGTGCATTAACAGTAATATTAAATGTAATTGTTGGTTATTTGTTTTTAAATGAAAAAGATAACTTGTTGAAAAAAATAATATCTGCAATTTTGATAATTATAAGTATTATTTTAATAAAAATATAAGTTTTGGAGGAAATTTTTAAAATGAAAATACTAATAATATGTAGTAAGGCTTTTTATAAAGATATAGAACCAATAAAAGAAAGATTAGAGGAGATGGGGCAAATAGTAGAATTACCCAATTCGTATTATGAGCCAGACGCTGAAAAGAAAAGTTGGGAATTAGGAGAAAAAGAACACGCAGAATTTAAGGCAAGAATGTTTAAAATGAGTGAAGAAAGAATATCTAATATGGACGCAGTATTAACATTGAATTTTGATAAAAATGGAAAGAAGAATTATATAGGTGGAGCAACTTTTATTGAAATATATGAGGCGTTTATGAAAAACAAGAAAATATTTTTATATAATGATATTCCAGACGGAATGCTATATGACGAAATAGCAGGTTTTTCTCCAATAGTAATAAACGGAAAATTGGATTTAGTAATCTAGTGATAATGATTTGAAAAATAGAAAAAGATTATATACAGAAGAATCACAAAAATATTTTTGTACCAGATGATTTAGATATAATAGAATTATAGAGGGAATGAAATGAAGTTTAAAGAATATAGGCAAATGGCAGATTTGTTATATAATGAATGGGATTTAGGAAAGAAACAATCTCAGGCTAAAGGAAAGACTTGTGCTTGGATTTATCTATTTCAAATATTGGAAGAAACAGAAGAATTACTTGTTGAAAAAGAACAAGAAAAAGTAATTGGTATATGTGGTTATGCTAAATGGAATTCGAACAATCATTTATTAAGAAAAAAATTTTATACAGTTTTAAAAAATGTATTAATACATAGTCCGTTAATAAAAAATAAAAATGCAATATATAAATATAATGAAGATTATGACTATACTCCAGAAGAATTAAAAAACTACTTTGATGGAGAAATATCAATTTTAATAGTTGATAAAGATTATAGAGGTAAAGGCATTGGAAGAAAGTTAATACTTGAATGCTTTGAATTAGCCCAAAATGATAATATGAATAATTTGCAAATTCTAACAGATGAATCTTGTGATTTTAAATTTTATGAAATGGTTGGTTGCAAAAAAGTTTATCAAAAAGTAATTCAATATGGAGAGCCAGATAAATGCAAAAATATTTGTTCAGAAGAGGGATATATATATGAGAAGAAATTAGTTGAAAAATAGAATGTTTAATATATGGAGGAAAAAGTATGAAAAATTATTTTATAATACATGGAAGTTTTGGAAGTCCATTTGGAAATTGGTTTAGTTGGTTACAAGATTTTATATCATCAGATGGAAAACAAGTATATGTACCACAATTTCCAATAGGAGTGGGTTATCAAAATTATGAAAATTGGAGTAAATTGCTAAAATACTATTTAGATATAGGATTAATCAATGAAAATACAACAATAATAGCACATAGTATAGCACCAGCATTTGTTAGCAAATTCTTAGTAGAAAATAAATTAAAAGTGAAAAAATTAATATATGTGTGTGGATTTAATAACTATTTAGGAATAAATGAAGAATATGACACTGTAAATAAAACAATGTATTTTAATAATTTAGAAGATGTAAAACAATATGCTAATGAAATTATTTGTTTTTATTCAGATAATGATCCATATGTAAAATATGAAGTGGAAAAAGATTTTGCAGATAAAATTGCAACAGAGCAAATTTTAATACCAAATGCAGGACACATAAATAGTGAAAGTGGATATGACACATTTGAAGATATAGTAAGTTATATTTAGAGGTAAAGAAATGAAGAATAGAAAATTTTATATGTAGTAAAGGAAAAAAATATATATGGATAATGATTATATAGAAATGTGGGATAACTGGTCTTTAAAAAGAGAAGGAAAACCAGTTTATGATTTGTGGTTAGATGAATATAAGAGTGTTTTAGAAAAAAATAAAGATAACGAAATATTGGATTTAGGCTCAGGAATTGGTGCTAACACTCTCTATTTAATTGAAAGGGGTTATAAAGTTTTATCTTGTGATTTCTCAAATAATGCTTTAAAAAATATAGAAAAATATATATCTAATACTAAGACAAAATGTTTTAATATGATGAACAATTTTCCACTAGAAGATAATTCATATAACCTAATTATTGCAGATTTATCTCTTCATTACTTTAATAATGAAACCACAATACATATAATGAAAGAAATAAAAAGGATATTGAACAAAGATGGAATTTTACTTGCAAGAGTTGCTTCTATAAATGATGTAAACTTTGGTGCTATTGGTGGAAAAGAATTAGAAAAAAATTATTACTTTGTTGAAGGTTATAATAAAAGATTTTTTGATATAAATGACATTAATAAATATTTTGGAATAATTGGAAAATTAGAAGCAAAAGAAACATCAATGACAAGAAAAGAAGAGGCATATTCAAAACCTAAAATTTTGTATCAAGTAATAGTAAGAAATATATAGTTCTTTCAAGAATTGTAACAAAAGTCCACAGAGTAATATGTACAATAGTACTGGAGGTATAATGAAAATGATAGATGAATATTATAAGAATTTTAAAGTAAGAGATTATATGAATGAAGAATCTTTAAAAAGTTGTTTATCTACAAATATAATTGATTGTTCATTAGGAACAAATCCTTTTATAGAAGAAAGTATGATAAAGCAATATATTTTAGAAGCTAGTTCGGAAATTAATAAATATCCTTCTTTAGAATATGAATTATTGAAAGAAGAATTACTTAAGTTTTGGAAAGAATATTTTTATAACAATATAAATAAGAATAATATAGCTTTTGGTGCAGGAACAATGGGAATACTAAGAAATATTTGCCAATTTTTGATTCAAGAAGGAACAAAAGTATTAGGAATAGCGCCACAATTTCCAAGATTTATATCAGAGATAGAATTGAAAAAAGGAATATATGAATATTATAGCCTAGAAGAGAAGAATAACTATAAATTCATAGCTACAGATTTTATTGAGAAAATTGACAGTACTTATAGTTTAATATCAATAGAAAATCCTAATAATCCTACTGGACAAATAATCGATGTTAACGATATTGAAAAAGCCGTTAGAAAAGCAAAACAATATAATATTATGGTTATAGTAGATGAAGCATATGGCGATTATATGTCATCTACATCTTCTTATGACAAAAATAAGAAAATATTGATATTTAGTAAGTTTCGCCTATAGTTTATAAATAAAAATTGGAGGTAAAAGATTATGAAAAATGAAGAATTAAAGAAAGAATTTACAGATGAAAAGACTGGAATAAGTTATACTTTAGTTGGTGACTATTATTTGCCCAACTTATATTTAGAAACAGAAGAAAAAATCACACTTAACAAATACGGATTATTAAGGCTAGATTATTTGAAAAAGCACAAAGAAGCTGATTATATAATAATGTTTATGAATAAAGAACTCAATAAGCATTTAAAAGAAGTACAAGAAAGAACACAAGCAAGAGTAAATGAATTAGTAGAACAATTAAAGGCTAAAAGTAATTTAACAGAAGATATGAAAAATACTGATATGCTTTATTGGATTGGTACAATGAACGCAATCAAAAATCAAGCTGAAGAAATTGTTTTAAAAGAACTGATTTATGTATGATAACGTTACGCTATTTTCAAATATAAATGCCTTAAAAAGCATTTTAAGACTTAATTGAATAAGAACATATTAACTACTTGTAGTTTTATAACTATGAGTAGTTTTTTATGTTCAAAAGAGAAATGAAACACCTCTTAAAAAATGTTTGATGTAATGAGAATATAGATTTGCCATAGAGCGTGGAAGTTTGAAACCGAGCAAGGTTTCATAGAGTAAGGAAAATTTATTTTTTCTTACTCTTTTTCAATAAATGCAGATATGCAGTTTATTGAAAGCCTAACAAATAGACTTGTCATTTGTTAGGAAAAATCAAAAATGCTAATAGCAATTTTGATTTTGGGTTGTAGGGTTTCCCTGCCACACAGATAAACTTTGTTTGTCTAGTGTGTTAGACAAGTAAACTTATTTTGAGCAAGAAAGGAGCGTTGGAGAATATGAGTTACGCTATCGTAAGAAATAAAAAATTAACACGAGCAGAAATAAATGGAAAAGGCACTCATAATGATAGAAAAGCAAAAAATCATTCTAATAAAGATATTGATCCTACTAGAACACATTTGAATTATTATATTAAGAAAAATGAGTTCACATATACAAAAGAATTTGATAAATATATAAAAGAAAATAATTTACAAGGTCATCTTCGTAGTAATAGCATAATAATGTGTCAAATGATATTTACTTCTGATCAATCATTCTTTGATAAAATTGGAGAAAAAGAAACTAAACGATATTTTGATGAATGTTATAAATTCATTTGTAATTATAAAAATTTAGGAGAAAAGAATATAATATCAGCAGTAGTACATCTTGATGAAGGAGCACCACACATGCACTTGATGTTTGTTCCTGTTGTGCATACCAAAGATAAAGACGGCAATAAAATTGATAAGATTTGTGCAAGAGATTTTTGGAAAGGTAGAGATAGTTACAGAAAGCTACAAGATGCCTATTTCAATCATGTTAAGTCAAAAGGCTTTGATTTAGAAAGAGGTATGTTTATCGAAGATACTGGAAGAAAACATTATACTATTGAAGAATATAAGAAAATTACAAATTATGAAAATACTAAAAAAGTATTGAATGATATAAAATTGGATTTGCCAAATGTTCCAAATATAAGTGATATTGGTAAATTCACATTAAAAAGAGATGAAAAAATATTAGATGAAATTATAAAACCTAAAGATGATTTGATTAAGGAGTTATATAGAAATAACTTATCATTGCATAAAGAATTAACAAAACAATCTAAAATTATTGATGAAGTTCAAAAATACCAAAAAGAAAGAAATTCAATAATTGCCGATAATCAAGAACTTCATAATACAGTTAAAAATTTAGAATATGAATATAAGGAAAAGAAGAAAACTCTTGAACACGAATTTGAAGATAAATCATTTAATTTAGAATGGCAATATAAGAATAAAATTCATAATTTAGAAAAAGAAAATAGCCACTTGAAAAAGGTTATTGATAAATTTAAGGAAACTATCTCAAAATTCATAAAATGGATATGTAAAAATTTTGATTTACTTTCTGAAGATGAGATTATTAGAGATTTTGAAAAAGAAACTCATACTTTTATTGATGCAGAAAAACAAGTCAAAAAAGAAGATAAAGAAAAAGAATGGGATTTAGAGCGATAAAAATAGACAGGGAATGCTTCCCTGCCTATCACACAAAAAAATCAGTTGTCACTTGTGAGTGTTTTTAGAATCCCTAATGTAATCTTTCAACAACATAATAGCTTCTTCATAGTTATCCCTTTGAGCATACATGACTTTATCTTTATACTCCTGTATAGGGCTTTCCATTACTTTTAAAAATTCTTCTAGCAAGTTTAGTGGCTGTACATTTATTTCTAAAATAGTTGTAGTAGAATGCCTGTTATTAGGTTCTCTTTGCTTTTTTACTACCTTTTCAGAAACTACTGTATAGTCACATGGAGGCAAAAGAATTTCATTTTCTTTATCTTTTCTCCTCTGCTCTTTAGGTCGAATAGATTTTACATCTAAACATTTTGTACCTTCGGGTACATGGATTTCTAACAATGTCCCTCTACTGAATTGCTTTGCAACATCATAGTTTGTAGTTGTTGATACTATCCCATTTACACCGTTTCTTTCTATGGTAGAGCATCCTCGATACAAAATAGTAGGAGATTCAATTCGAGGGGCATAGTCCAGTGCATCAGAAAACACTTTTAATTTTCTAATAAATCCTACGTCTATCGGAAAATATCCAACCTCAAGATCTTCCAGTTTTCCAAGATACCTCACCATATTCATAGAAAAGGCAAAGTCATCAAAAACATTAGGAAGAATGCCACTGATATCAAAATCAAAACCATGGAATTTATCTTCATCATAAAGAGCAAAGCTCCTTTTTCTGAAAAAGTTATTTACAAAGATTCCAGAATTTTGCTTATAACCAGCCAAAAAGGAATACAGCTCTGGCTTTAATCCATTTAACCTTTTTCGATTAATTGCCGCTTGTTGTTGTTCCAATTGACAGGCTTTCTTTTCTTCCTCTGGAAGATTTCGAATCATATCTGCTCGTATTCCAGCTAATGTGGATTTCCAATCTTGTGTGGAAGTTACATTTTTTTGAGAACTCCGTAATTGTTTTCTTTTATTACTCATATTGAGTTTACCTCCTTCTTATAAGTTGTCAATGTGCATAACTAAATTTATCTTTGTGTTACTTTTACCTCCTTTTTGAAATGAAATTGTAAATATACATGATTAACTGGTTATTAAACCAGAGATTAAAAAGGAAAATATGTACAAACAGTATAATAACTGTATAGGTTTATATTATATCAGATTAACGTTAAAAAGTCAAATTATGTAAATTTAAAAATGTCTATAGAAGTGTCTATCTTAACATTTTCCATATTCCATTTTTAGTAGATCCAACTCTTTCAATAATACCTTTTTCTTTCAGTGCTTTTATATTATATGATATTCCATCTCTTGTCAAATCAAGAATTTTAGCCATTTCAACTTGTGTAATACTTGGATTTTTTTTCATTAAATCAATTATTTTTTCTTGTGTAGTCTTTTGTGTAGTTTCTTGTGTAGTTTCTTGTTGTTCTAAAATCATTCCATCAACTGCTTCATCAATAACTTCAAGCATAAATTCTATAAATTCATTTGAATTACCAGCATTGTTGCAATTTTGAATTGCAGTATAATAGCCTTCTTGATGTTTTCTTATTATACTTTCTATAGGTATATATTTAAATAACTCTTTCCAATGAGCAAGTATTGCTGTTTGCCAAAGTCTTGCTGTTCTTCCGTTTCCATCTGAAAATGGGTGTATAAATACAAATTCATAATGGAATATAGAAGATAATATTAACGGATTAACAGTATCTTTTGCTTTATTCATCCAATTAAATAAGTTATCCATAAGTGTAGGCACCATTGTATGAGGTGGAGCCATAAAAATTTGCACATTTCCATCATAAACAGCCTCTCCGTGATTTCTAAACTTTCCACTATCATCTTCAATAGCAAAAGTTAGTATTCCTTGTATTTTCTTTAAGTCATCTACAGAATATGGATCAACATTATCAAGTTCTTCGTAAGCTTTATAGGCATTTTTGACTTCTTGAATATCTCTTTGTTCTCCAATTACAGCTTTTCCATTGATTACTGCCTCAACTTGAAATAGTGATAGTTGATTATTTTCGATAGCCAAAGAAGAATGAATTGATTTAATTCTTGTTTTTCTTCTTAATTCTGGGTATCTATTTAGACTTTCAAAATAATTAGCCTCTCCAATCTTTTCCATTATCTTTGTTGCTAGATTTAGCATTTTATCAGTAATTGTATATGGTGGGTAGTTTTCTTCCATTTCAAAACCTCCAATTTTGCCACCACTGGTGGCAATTTTCATTTATTATTTATTTCTTGCCCTACTTTTATAAACATTTTCTTGATTTTTACAACTAAATGTATCATATTCAGTTTTTGGGTTTGGTGCTGTAAATGCTTTTCCACAATGTTTACAAAGTTTCAAATATTTCTTCTCTTCAATTGCAAATAATTTAAAATCTTCATCTATGTATTCTTTTAAACTTCTTACATGTATTGTAATTCCGTTATATTCTAAATTAGTTCTAATATGATTTGATTCTAGCTTTTCAATTAAATAATCATCTATATGTTCGCAATCTTCTTTTTTCAATTCTTTTAATATGTTATATAAAGTCTGTGCATAATTTACTATCATATCTGCTCGTTCATAGTATTTTTCGTTTTTATAGTATAACTCGTTTAAATCTGGAGTAATAAATTTTTCCATACTATGCTGACAAATAAGTTTATTACTTTTTTCTATCAATTCTTTTATTTCTTCTTTACTTGCTGTTGGAAAGAATATTTTAAAATAATCTAGTATGTCCATTGTATTAAAGCAATCATAATATTCTTTGCCTGTTACATTATTAAATTCTTTTAACAATACCTTTTTATCTAATGTATAATATCTATTTACTGGCAAATTATGAATTAATCCTAAAAGCCCATATTGATTTACAAATTCTAGTAATAAACTATCAGTTTTTTCTCCATTTTCTAATGATAGTTTTCCTAAATTTATAAAATCTATTAACGGCTTATCATTTTCTTCATAATCATCAAAACTAATCACAGTATAATTTGACATATTTATAGTATTATCAATTTTAGGTACAACATATTTAATATTGTTTATAACTTTTATTTCATATTCTTCAAACTTCGGTAAAGACTCATTATTAAAGCCATATTCTAAATCAAATCTCATATTTTTTCTCCAATCTAAAAATTTTTTCAAAAATTTCGCAGTAATATATTGACATTAGTAAAATATTACAGTATAATTTTAAATATGTAATATATTTATCAATTATAAATATTACTTTTATTTTTAAGATAATACTTAACATCTACAAATATATTACATTAAAATATAACAAATGTCAACACATATACAAAAATAAATAGCGTTATATGGGATTTTTATGCCTAAAATAATGCAAGTAAAAAATATTAGTACATATTTAAAGGGAAGGAGGTTTTTGACATTGAATAAGAAAGATGAAATTTTGAAATTGTATTATGAAGATCATTTGAAACAACAAGATATTGCACAAAAAGTTAAAGTTTCTCAAGGTTATGTATCGCAAGTTATAAAAACTGATAAAAGATATAATTCAAATAAAGAAACTAAACACAAATCATCTATGATTAGAAAGGCAACTTATAATAAAGAATATTATAAAACTTATAAGCGACCTAAAAAAGATGATAATTCATATCGAGAAATGCAAGCCCAGCTTGAAAAAGATATTGCTGAATTATCTTATTATCATAACTATAATATGTCTGATTATGATTTTGTAAAATGTAATTCAAGTGCTTATCATAGAAATAGCAAAGGTAATTTATCATTAGTAAATGGATTAACAGTTGGGGTTGATGTTCCTAGAACGGTAAATATGAATATCAAAGTGCCAACTCAAAAGTACAAATACAAATGCTGTATGAGTTATTAAAAATTTGTTTAAGACTTCTATTTAGAGGTCTTTTTATTTTACCCAGATTGACAAAACAGGAGGAATTAGAGATGAGTGAAAAATCAAAAAAGAAAAATGAAATAGTTATAATAAATAAATTCAAAGACACTGGTGCAGAAAGTGTAACAACTACACTTATAAAAGTTTTTGAAATATTTTGTAATATGCAAATGTCTAAAAGATAATAAACAAAGACAGATTTTAGTTTCCATCTATATTTTTAGCTATTGATTTTTATATTAAGTTATGTTAAATTGAAAGCATAAATTATAGGTGGAACTTACTAAAGGAAAAGGAGGCAAAATTGCTAGTAAGTAACACAAAAGTATATAACTGTGCTTTATATTGTAGATTATCAAGAGATGATGAATTACAAGGAGAAAGCAATAGTATAACAAATCAAAAAGAAATTTTAAAACAATATACAAAAGAAAATAATCTAAATATTTATGACATCTATGTTGATGATGGTATTTCTGGAACTACTTTTGATAGACCTGATTTTAATAGAATGATACAAGATATTGAAGATAAAAAAGTAAATATGGTAATTGTAAAAGATACTTCAAGACTTGGTAGAGATTATATAAGTTTTGGAGAATATATCGAAAAATACTTTCCAGAACATCAAGTAAGGTTTGTTTCTATTATAGACAATTATGATTCTGAAATTGATAATGGAATTGCAGATACACTACCATTTAGAGCAGTATTAAATGATTTATATGCACGAGATACTTCTAAAAAAGTAAAAGCTACTAAACATAGAAATGCTATCAATGGACTATTCAATGGAAAGTTTGCTCCTTATGGATATATGAAATCTCCAGAAAATTGCCATAAGCTAATTATTAATGAAGAATATGCCCCAAATGTAAGAAGAATTTTTGATTTATATTTAGAGGGAAAATCATCAATACAAATTGCCTATATTTTTAATGAGGAGCATATACCTACTCCCTCTCAAACAATGGGTCAAGAGTATAGACTTTCTCCACTTTGGAAAACTGATACTATTAGAAGAATACTAAAAAATGAGATGTATATTGGAAATATGGTACAAGGTAAACAAACACAAATCAATTACAAATTAAAGAAACCTGTTCATAACAAAAAGGAAGATTGGATCATTGTTCCAAATACTCACGAACCTATTATTGATAAGGAAAAATTCTATGCAGTTCAAGAACTTTTAAAAAGTAGAGATAAGACTAGAACAAAATCATTGAATTTACTATTACGAGGACTATTATATTGTAAAGAATGTGGCAAGACATTAGGTGCTGGTACATCTCATTATAAAAATGGTAACTACACTCAAATTTACTTGCATTGTCGTACTTATCAATCATTGCCAAAACTAAAACTATGTACTCCTCATTGCATGAATTATACAAAGCTAGAAAATGCAGTAATTAGCGAAGTTCAAACTATATGTAGAAAATATTTAGATGAAAAGAAATGTAGACAAATTATTGATGACAACAATAATAATGCTCAAAATGAAATTGAATTAAACAAAGAAAAAAGCAATTTGGCAAAAGCCATTGGAGTTTTAGATTTTCAAATTGAAAAATTATATGAAGATAAACTAAAAGGTCTTATCAATGACAATGATTTTTCAAGAATGTATGAGAAGAAAGTTAATGAAAGAGATTCTAAAACTAAAAAACTTGAAGAATTAAATACTGTTAAGTTTGAAAAAAATGTTGTTGATTATGAGAAAATCATACAAGACTTTTTAAAGAAGGAAAACATTACTGCTTATATGCTAAATAGCTTAATTGAAAAAATTGAAATTAACCAAAATAAACAAGTAACTATATACTATAAATTTGCAGATTTAAACACTTTGTCATAAAAAGATGTAAACTCATTAAACAACTCAGCTATAAAACTCGTGGGCAAATATGATAATATAATGGTATTAAGAAGTGCCTCAAAATTTTACGGACTGCCTAATCATAGAGTAGGTTATATGTTTGCAGACAAAGAATTAGTAAAAATATATAATGAAATTGCAATACCATTTCCATTTTCAGATTTATCCGCTAGTGTTTTTATCAAAGTTTTAAAAGACTATGATAAATTAGAATTTACAAAACAAAAAACAATAGAAGTAAATAAAAAGATATATAACGCAATAAAGAAAGAAAATTACCTTTGTACAAATATAGAAACACCAATATTTACAATAAAAACAAATAAATATGATAATTTAACTAAGCAATTGATGAAGGAGGGAATTATCGCTGAGAACTGTAGTTATTTTATAAATTTAGATAACACATATGCACGAATAAGAATTAACAAAGATTATGAACAAATAATAAAAATACTTTCAAAAATATTATAAAGGAGTCAAAATAAATGGAAAATGAGGTATATAAACTATTAGATAAATTAAACATTGAATATACAAAAATAGAACATCCACCGTTATTTACTTGCGAAGATAACGAAAAATATAATATAAAATTTGATGCAGTAGTATGTAAAAATCTTTTTATAAGAAATAACAATAAAAGTCAATATTATGTGGTTTCTTTACCTTTAGAGAAAAGAGTAGATTTAAAATCATTACAAATGATATTAGGAGAAAAAAGATTAAGTTTTGGAAATGAAAATGTACTAGAAGAAAAACTTGGAATAAAGAGTGGAGCAGTTTCAATATTTAATATTATCAATTTAAAAGACAAAGATATTAGTTTTATACTAGATGAAGATATATTAAAATACGAAAAAGTAGGTTTTCATCCAAATATAAATACAGAAACAGTAATATTTAATCCAAAAGAATTGCACAGAATATTTGAGTGTTATGATGTAAAATATAAATTTATTAAAATGTAGCGCATGTAACTTTATGACATTTTTACCGAAAAAAATAAAATTTTTAAGTCTATTCGACAAGAAACAACAAATTTTTCACTTTAAAAGTGCTATAATATTTACAAGAATTTCCAATAATGTGCCTAAAATACAAAAGAAAAGAGGTAATATAGAAAAGAGAAAAAATAAAATTATTATGTACTAGCAGTCAAAATAGTCAATGTAATAACAAGCAATGATTATTTTGGCTATTTTTTTATACTTTTGAAGATTTACATAAAATCGAAAGAAAAATCACATTTGGATTTCCGAATCTCGAAAGAGAGGAGGTGATATTATGCCAAGTGAATTTAATAACGATATTGTTTTTGCTAGATTTATAAATTACATGAAAAAAGCATTATTACATAAAAGAATAAACTACTTAAAACATTGTAAATTTTTAAAAGAGCAAGAACTGCAATTAGAAGATAAGGAATGGAACGTGTTGTCTAGCAAGGATAATATGGTACATTCCTTTTTTGCATTTAATGGGAAAGATGAACAAAGTATTTTAAAAATACTTACTGAAAAACAAAGACAAGTTATTACTGCAATTTACTATGAAGAAAAGACTATTGAAACTATTGCTAAAGATTTAAAACTTACACCTAATGCAATATATCAAATAAAGTTTAGGGCTATAGAAAAGTTAAATAAATATTTGAAGGGGGAATAGGGATGGAAAATAAAACAGAATTTTATAAGTTATTAAATAAAGCTAAATATGATGAAAAGGCTCTGACATTAGTAATTGAACAAATAATGCCATTAATAAATAGTTATTCTTTAAAAAATAACAAAATAGATGAAGATTTAAAAAGTGAATTAATAGAATATAGCATATTACTAATAAAATCAGAAAATTTCGCAGATAAACTAGCAAATTATAAAAAAATTTAAAAAAATTTTTTATAAATCGTAAGATTTTGAATTTTCAGTTGCTGTTCTTATTGAGAAGTAAAAAAACTCAAAAAAATATAAAGAACATTGACAACTGAATAGTATTCATTAGATACACCCCTATTATTGCTAGAAATAGTGAGCCATCTTAACAGGTACGCCAAGACCTTATATTAAGTGAGCGAGTAATACTGAAGTTATAAATATTGAATAGCTATCAATATGGCGATGATAAATAATAGGCATAATGATACTTTTGTCTAGTCATAGTTTGAGCGTGAAAAAACCGTCCCACACAATGAGGACAAGCCTGTTATAACAGGTATGGTGGGTGCAGAGCCACCTATGGGCGATTAGCTATTGCCGTCTAATGAATTATAAAAATAAAGCAGAGAGGTAAAAAAACAATGATAGTAATAATATTAATTTTTATTATAATAGCAATATTTACATATATGATAATTCGTGGTGGAAATATGCAAAAGACACCGACAGAACGAGAAATTGAAGATAAAGAACAAATGAAAATATAGATGAAATTAACAAAATGGAGGAAATAAAATTGGAAATAAGAAGAGAAACAAGGCAAGTATTTAGAGGAGAAATATATTATGCTAATCTTTCTGGAGCAATAGGGAGTGAACAACAAGGAACAAGACCAGTGCTTATAGTACAAAATAATACTGGAAATGTACATTCTCCAACAGTAATGGTACTTCCTATAACTAAAAAGTTAGATATTATAAATCCACAACCAACGCATATTGATATTAAAAATTTTTGTGGATTAGATTATGAGTGTACGATACTTGCTGAACAGATAAGAACAATAGATAAAAGCAGATTACGTGGAAAAATTGGAAACTTACCATATAAGATGATAAAAACAGTAAATGAGGCAATGCAAATTGCACAAGGAATAAAGAATTAAATAGTAATATGAAGAAATAGGTATAATGATTACTTGTTTCTTTTTTATTGGAAAGGAATAGAAATGGAAGAAAATATAATAGAAAAATTACTATATGAGAGATATTCAGTAAAACAAATGATAGGGTATTTTATAGTAGGATATGATAATGCAACAGATAAAAATGATTTCAATAAAATCTTAGACAATATTACAACAACTATTGTAAGCGTAAATAAAAGTAAAATTTTAGATGTAATTGATGTAAAATTCATAGAAAACATTGAATTATATTGGAATTTAACTATTGAACAAGTTCTTTGCTATGGATACATAGTATTTGAATATCTTATGAATACAACACAGAAAATAAAATCAAAAGATATTGTAAATGAATTTAATATAATAGCCAAAATCTATTCTCCAGATAATGCAGTTGAATATGCTAACAAAAAGAGTAGGAGGCTAAAATGCACAGAGTAAATAATATATCTAAATTAGAAAACAAAATTAAATATTATAGAGATATCGAAATTGATAATATTAATAGTGAACAAGTAACTGATATTAATAAAATAAAAATAAATAAAAGAAAATCAAGTGTTATAAGAATACTTGATTTTTTACGATATGTAGAAAATCCATATATGATAAAAGTGAATGAAACAATTGTAAAAATGCAATTTTCTACTAAACCCATTAAAGCAGAAGAATGCATAAATCAATTATTTTATAACCTATATCTAAAACATTAATTATAAATGATTTCAAGTGTGCAATTATTTATTTTACACATTTAACAACAAAGTAAAAATCAAATAAGATTATTGTATACAAATACGAGAAAGGAGAAAACAGATGGGAGGTAGAGTTTCAAGATATGATGAATTACAAAAGGCTAAGTCAAAAGGTATAAGGGTATGGTCTATAGCAGAATATATAAGATTATCTGTAGAAGATGGCGATGACAAAGTTGAAAGTAATAGTATTATTAATCAAAGAGCTTTATTAAATGATTTCCTTAAAAATAATCTAGAATTAAAACTGTATGATTACTATATTGATGATGGATATTCTGGAACAGATTTTAATAGACCACGGATTTCAGAGATTATTAAAAGATATGAAAGCCAAAAAATTTGATGCAATAATTGTAAAAGATTTATCAAGACTAGGAAGAAATTATATAGAAGTAGGAAATTATATAGAGCAAATATTTCCATTATTTGATATTAGATTTATTGCAGTAAATGATAATATAGATAGCTATAAAGACCCAAAGTCTATAAATAATGTAATGGTTCCATTTAAAAATTTAATGAATGATGAGTATTGTAGAGATATTTCTAATAAAATAAGGTCTGTTTTTGAAATAAAAAAGAAAAATGGAGAGTTTATAGGTTCATTTGCTCCTTATGGTTATATAAAAGACCCAAACGATAAGCACCATTTAATTGTTGACCCAGAGTCTGCGAGTACAGTGAAATTGATATTCAAGTTGTCATTAGAGGGTATGGGAAGAACTACAATAGCACATAACTTAAATGAATTAGGTATTTTAAATCCGTTAGGGTATAGAATAAAAGTATTAAATATGAATTGGAAAAGTAAAAAAATAAATAAAGATTACAGTTTTGCTTGGGATACAACAACAGTAAATTCTGTATTGAAAAATCAAATATATTGTGGAGATATGATACAAAACAAAGGAAAACTTATAAGTTATAAAGTACACAAACATATTAAAAATCCAGAAGATGAATGGATTATAGTTAAAAATACTCACGAAGCAATAATTGATAGGGAAACTTTTGATAAAGTGCAAGAGGCAATAATGTCGAGAGATACTAGATTAGGAAAAGATGGAAATTTATCTATTTTTGCAGGACATATAAAATGTGCAGATTGTAAGAGGGCAATGGTAAAAAGGCAAAGCTCATATTACAAAAATAAGCCTAGAAAATATTATTATTATGCTTGTTCTACTTTTTTTAGAAAGTCGATAGGTTTATGTACTAAACATTCAATAAGAAATGATAGATTGGAAGAGGCAGTTTTAGAGGCTGTAAAGTTACAAATAAGTCTAGTTATAGATGCAGATAAAATTATAAGGAATATAAGTAAATCAAAGAAATTTAATTATAAAATGGATACAGTTTCTAATAATATTGATAGACAGGAGAGAGAGCTAGATAAATATAAAAAATTAAAAAAATCTACTTATGAAGATTGGAAATTTGGAATTATTAAAGAAGATGAGTATTATGAGTATGTAAAAGGATATGAAGATAAGATTCAACAATTAGATAGTTCATTAAAAAAGCTATATATTGAAAGAGCAACAGCAAGTAATAAAAATCAATATGATAGTGGATGGATTGAAAAGTTTGAAACAAATAAAAATATAAAAGAATTATCTAAAGAGGTTATTGATGACTTAATAGAAGATATATATGTTCACGAAGGTGGAAATATAACTATTAAATTTAAGTTTCAAGATGAATATCAAAATGTAGTAGACTATATTAAAGAAAATAAATATTTATTAGAAGATAAATAATAAAAAGATATTAAGATTGATATTAGATTTTAATATCTTTTCTTATATGATAAAATATAGAGAATATATAGAAAATTTTAAATAAATATGATATATTAATTGTGATTTTAAGTAAAAAATTACTAATTATAAGGAAATAAAAACAACAATTTTATAAAGAATAGCAATAATTAGGGGAATTTTATTATGTGTCAAAAAATAGCAATTTCAGAGGAAAGTAGATATAATTGCCACAATCAAGCAAAGCCAGAATTACCAATAGGTTACGAGCTACCTAGTAGAACGAATATACAAGTAAAAAAGATAGAAAATAAAGAAAATTATATAGACCTATTGTTAGAAGCAGATCCTTCAAAAGATATGATACATAAGTATTTGAACGATTCTGATGTGTATGGATTAAAAGTTGATGAAGAAATAGTTTCAGTTGCTGTAATTTTGCACATTGATAAAAATACATTAGAATTAAAAAATTTAGTTACCAAAGAAGAATATAGAGGAAAAGGATATAGCGAAAAATTATTAAAGTCATTATGTGGTAATTATAAACAGAAATACAATAAGATGTTAGTAGGAACAACAGAAAATAATATTCCATTCTATGTAAAGCAAGGTTTTGATAAATATGAGAAAACAATAAAGAATTTCTTTGTAGATAATTATGAAAAAGAAATAAAGGATGGAGAATTAGTTTGTACTGATATGATATATTATTCTAAACATTTAAAAAAGAGATAGATAAAGTAAGTTATATTAGAATAGGTACAAGTCATTTATTTTAAATATAGAAGACAATTAATGGGGCAATATAATAATAGTAGTAAACTACATAAATAATTATAAGATAAAACATAAGGAGGTATTTATGGAGCAGTTAATTAAAAATCTAATTAATCAAGGCGAAAAAATAAATACAGAATTTAAAGAATCAAAGACTAAACTACCTAAAAATTTATTTGAAACAGTATGTGCATTTTTAAATAGATTTGGTGGAAATATAATACTAGGTGTTAATGATAATAAAGAAATCATTGGGATAGATGAAAATTGTGTACCACAAATTAGAAAGGATTTTGCTAATTTATGCAACAATACTTCAAAAATATCGCCAACTATATATTTAAAAATTGAAGAAGTTAAAATAAATGGAAAAATAGTATTATATATAAATATTCCAGATTCATCAGAAGTATATAGATGTAATGGAAGAATCTATGATAGAAATGAAGATGGAGATTTTGATATTACAGATAACAGTAATTTAGTGGCGGATATGTATATAAGAAAGAGAGAAATGCATATAGAAGATAAAATATTTCCTTATGCTACAATGAAAAATTTAAGAGAAGATTTATTTGAAAAAGCAATAAAATGGGCATTATTAAAAAATGCCAACCATCCTTGGAAAAATATGAGCTATGAAGAAATAATAAAAAGCTCTGGATTATATAGAGAAGATGTAATGACAAAACAATGTGGATTGACACTAGCTGCTATATTAATTTTTGGAACAGATGAAACAATTATGTCATGTTTATCTAATTTTAAGACAGATGCAATATATAGAAATGAAGATATGGATAGATATGATGATAGAGATGTTATTATTACAAATTTAATGGATAGTTATGAAAGATTAATGCAATTTATCCAAAAACATACAAATGATAAATTTCATCTTGAAGGTTCACATAGTGTAAGTATCAGAGATAAAATTGCTAGAGAATTATGTAGTAATTTATTAATTCATCGAGAGTTTTCTAGTGGGATAACATCAAGAATAATTATAACACCAAATGATATTTATACGGAAAACCCTAATGTACCAAGAATGAGAGGATTTATAACATTAAATAATTGTATACCATATTCAAAAAATCCTAAAATAGCTAAGATTTTTAGAGAAATAGGATTGGCTGATGAATTAGGAAGTGGAGTTAGAAATATTACTAATTACTCTAAAGTGTATTCAGGAGATGAACCAATATTTGAAGATGGTGATATTTTTAAAGCAAAAGTTCCTCTAGTAAAAGTCTTAAATGAGATGAAAGTTAATGTTATTAACAAAATGACTGTAAAACAATTTAATGAAACATTAGCTTATGGTAATAAGGCACCAGTTGAAGCACTAGATAAGGCACCAGTTGAGGCACTAGATAGAATTATTATATATTGTGAGGAACCAAAAACTGCAATACAAATAATGAATTATTTTGGATATAAAAATATTAAGAGATTTAGAAGAGATTATATAAAACCATTAGTTGAGAAAGGTATATTAAAAATGACAGTACCAGATAAGCCAACTAGTAGAAATCAAAAATATATATCTTCAAAAATAGAAAACAATATTTAATTAGGAGGATGTAATGAAAATTGGAATTATTACAGATACAAATATATTAACTAAAAAAGAAAGGGATAATAATTTAAAACTTTGCAATGAAGAAAAATATTTAGAGAATATGGACTTTTTTATAAATTATATTGAGGATATAAAAAAGAAAATAATAGTGAGGAAAGCATTTGGACAATAATTTAGTAGAGAACAATAATGATATTATAATTTATACAACAGATGATGGACAAGTTGAAATAGAAGTTCGACTTGAAGATGAAAATGTCTGGCTAACACAAAATGCTATGGCTGAATTATTTGATACGACAAAGCAAAATATAAGTCTACACATAAAAAATATTTTTGAAGAAAGAGAACTGAGTGAAAATTCAGTTGTCAAGGAAAACTTGACAACTGCTTCAGATGGTAAAAATTACAAAACAAAATTTTATAATTTAGATTTAATTTTATCAGTTGGATATCGTGTAAAATCAATTCGAGGTACTCAATTTAGAATATGAGCAAATAAATTAATAAAAGAATATCTAAAGAAAAAGTTTTTTGGAGAAAGATTTTAGATATTTATGCTACAAGTGTTGATTATGACGCAAAAGATGAAAAAACAAAAGGATTTTTTAAAACCGTTCAAAATAAAATGCATTATGCAGTTCATGGAAATACAGCAACAGAGGTGATTTTTAATAGAGTAGATAGTGAAAAGGATAATATTGGATTAACTAATTTTAAGGGAAATATGCCTACAAAATCTGAAACAGAAATAGCTAAAAATTACTTATCAGAAAAAGAATTAGATTTACTAAATAGAATGGCATCTGCATATTTAGATGTAGCAGAAATTAATGCTCTAAATATGCACTCAATGACTATGAAAGACTGGATAAGAGAACTAGATGAATTTTTAACCATGACACATAAAGATATTTTAAATGGAGCAGGGAAAATATCTCATGAAAAAGCTTTACAAAAAGCACATGAAGAATATGACAAATATATGAAAACTCATTTAACTCAAGCAGAAAAAGATTATCTTGAAATAATGGGAGAAGATGTTAAAAAATTAAAATAATTTTGTGGTCATAATGCTTTATCCCAGAGGAGGAACGATATAATAACCACATAAAAAAAGACTTGGAAAATATGAGAAAACAATAAAGAATATCTTTGAAGAAAGAGGAGGAAATATTTTGTATACACCAATTTTAATAGTAGGAACAGGGATAGCAGGACTAACTGTAGCATACATTTTAAAAATGCAAGAAATAAATTCAGTACTATTAACTAAAACTGAAAATGTATATGAATCAAATTCTGTAATTGCACCAGCAAATATGAGAATGTTTGAAGATATAAATCAAGGAATAGATTTATATATGGAACAATGCAATGGAAATTATGAAATGATAAAAAGAGCATTACCTTCATTTAAAAAGTTGGCAGAAAATTATATATAAAAAATAAATTTAGAAGGAGTAGTATATGGAAAAAAATGAAGTAAAAACAAAAACAGATGAAAAAAACAAATTATACTTAAAAGGAAATGAAGAAAAAATGGATTTAACAGAAGGACAAGCACAAACAAAGAAAATAGAACTAGAACAAATAGCAGGAAAGAATTTGAAAAAAATGAAAAAAGAAGCCAATGAGTTTAAAAAATTCATATCAAGAGGTAATGTAGTTGATATGGCAATAGGTGTTATCATTGGTGGAGCTTTTGGAAAAATTGTAACAAGTTTAGTAAATGATATTATTACACCTTTAATAGGAGTAATAATTGGAGGCTTAGACTTTTCAAATCTATCATGGCAAATAAAAGACTCTAAAATAGCCTATGGTTCTTTCATTCAAACAATTATAGACTTTTTAATTATTGCTATTTGCATTTTTACAACAGTGAGATTATTTGAAAAATTAAAACATGAAGAAAAAAAGGAAAAGGCAGAAGAACCACCTAAAAAAAGTGAAGAAGTACAACTTTTAGAAGAAATTAGAGATTTATTAAAAAATGAAGAAAGATATTCTAAATAATGTGAATATGTAAAAAAGGTTATAGTAATACATGGAAAATTTATATAAAAAAGTAAAAGATAATTGGATAATTATATTAAGTGTAGTAATATCAATAATTATATATTTTCTTATATCTGAAAATTTAACTTTAAATGAGATATATGGAAAAGATGTAAATGTATGGAAATATATAGCAAATATGATTCAAGATGGTAGAATTATATACAAAGATTTATTTGACCATAAAGGACCTATCTTATATCTGTTTTATTATTTGTTTAGAAATTATGAAATAATATCAGAATTAGTTATTTTTATAGTTAATGAAATATTTATATATAAAATAACGAAAATTGTCTTATCTAATAAATATACAAAATTTAAAAGTATAATAGTAACAACAATCAGTATGATAATATTATTTATCACTTTAGAGGATTTTCCAAATACCGAAAGTTATTCTATACCATTTATTTTGATATCATTATATTATTTTGTAAAGAATTTAATTTTAAAATATAATGCTAAATCATTTGTAGTAATTGGCTTTTGTATGTCTATTGTATTGTTTTTAAGAGCTAATATAATTGTTTTATGGATAATAATATATCTATATTATATGGCTAAAATGATAGTAAAAGGAAATTTAAGAGAACTGTTTAGAATTATAAGTTATACTATTTTAGGAATGGCTATATGTATTGTGCCTATAGTTATATATTTAATGCATAACAACATTTTAAAAGAGTTTATAGAATATTATTTAATATTTAATTTAAAATATGCCTCAGCAGGTACTCAAAACACTATTTTGGAAACATGTATATACTTTTTTACAGTAACTTTATTCATACATCCAATTATAATATTTATAAATATATTATTAATATTTTTGAAAAAGAATATTAAAGATAGGAAGTTATTAATAATAAATTTAATCTATTATATAGTTTCAATATATATTGTTATATCTCCTAAAAGAGAGTATTTACATTATGCAATAATATTAATGCCATGTGTCATAATACCATTGAGTATATTAATAAAGGATAAGTATAAATATAAATTGATTATCACCATAGGGATAGAATTATATATAGCCTTAATTGTTTTTGGAGTAGAATATTATAATATAAAATATCTTAAAGAAAATTCACAAAAATACTTACTAAAATTCGAAATTATTGCAGATTGGCTAGAAAAAAATACAAATGAAGATGATAATATATTAGTTTTAGGAACTGAAAATATAATATATAATTTATCTAATAGAGCTTATAAAGGAAAATTTTCCTACCAAGTCCCAATAATATATAATAGTAGTGATATAGCAAATAACTTTTTACAAGAAATTACAGAGCAAAAGCCTGAGTATATAATAGTTAATGAATATAAAGTTAATAATGATAATTATGTAGATGGAAAAATTAGTAAAATACTTAAAGAACAGTATATTCAAATAGAAGAATATGTATATAGGAGGAAATAGAGTGAAGAAAATAGCCATAATAGGAGCAGGGTATTCAGGATTGGCGTGTGCTAAGAAATTATTAGAAAAGGAGTATACAGTTACAATATTTGAGGAACAAGACGAAATTGGAGGAATGGCAAGATGTATAAGTAGAAATGGATATATAATTGATAAGCATTATAGACACATATTTCAAAGTGATACATATATGATAAATTTACTAAATGAGATGGGATTAAATCAAGAATTGCAATGGTTAGATACTAGAATGGCATATTATTCAAGTGAGGGATTATATGAATTTGGAACACCACTATCATTATTAAAATATAAACCTTTAAATTTTATACAAAAAATAAAATTTGGGTTATCAATTATCAATTTGAAATTTATAAAAAATTACAAAGATATAGAAAAGTACACAGCAAAAGAATGGTTTGTAAAAAGATATGGAGTAAGTATTTATAACAAAGTATGGGAACCACTAATGAATGGAAAATTCCAGAATGAAAAAGAAAAAGTATCTATGGCATGGTTATGGGGAAAAATAAATCTAAGAAGCACTAATGGAACTATGAAGGGAGAAAAATTAGGTTATTTAAATGGTAGCTGGAAAAAATTAAATGATAGATTATATTCATATTTAATCGAAAATAAATGTATTATAAAATTACAAGAAAAAGTTGAAAAAGTATATAAAAGTGAAAACAAATATATAATTGAAACAGATAAAAATAAATATGAAGAATTTGATGAGGTAGTAAGTACATTACCATATAATATAATGGAAGAAATTTTTAATGATATTTTAGACGATAACGAAATAGAAAAGATAAAACAAATGAAATATATGTCAGCAAAAACTTTATTAATTAATAGCAGAAAAAGCATATCTCCATATTATTGGATTAATGTAGGAGATAATTCTATTCCTTTTGTAGGTATAATTGAACATACCAATATGGTAGACAAAACAAATTATAATTCTGAAAACATAATATATATATCAAATTATCTTGATAAAAATGATGAAAAATATAAAATGTCAGCTAAAGAATTGGTAGAATTATATTTACCATATTTAAAAAAGATAAACCCAAATATCGATTTAAATGGTATAATAAGTGCAGAAACATTTGAAGAGGAATGTGCACAACCTGTAATGAAGACTAACTACAGTAAAGATAAATTAGATAATAGATTATCATCAGGTGTATACATAGCAAATATGTCTCAGATTTATCCAGAAGATAGAGGTATGAATTATGCCATAAAATTAGGATATGACATAGCAGAGTTAATAAATTAAAGGAGGACAAGAATGGTAAAAGTATTATTTGTATGTCTAGGAAATATATGTAGATCTCCAATGGCAGAATATATATTTAAAGATATTATAAAAAGACAGGGAATAGAAGAAATTCATATTGACTCTGCTGCAACAAGTAGCGAAGAAATAGGGAACTCTATTCATTATGGAACTAGAAATAAATTAAAAGAAATGAATATAGAGTATGGAAATCATTTTGCAAGACAAATAACAAATAATGATTATGAGCAATTTGATTATATAATAGGCATGGAAGAAAAAAATATAAATGATATAAAGAAGATAGTAGGCAAAGACAATAAAAATAAAGTTTATAGATTATTAGATTTTTCTAAAAATCCAAGAGATATTGCAGACCCATGGTACACAGGTGATTTTGATAAAACTTATGATGATATTGTAGAAGGATTAGAGGCATTTTTAAATTATTTAAGGCAAGAAAAAGAAGTACTATTAAATAAAAAAATATTAGAAAAATCTTTACCAGGTTATTTAGAAAACGATTTAAAAAACTTAAAAGAGGGGATAAAGAACAATGTTACCTATTTGGATTGTTTAATAAATGAATTGCAGGGTTCAGTGAATAGTGCATTTGTAGATGGCGATATATCAGAAGAACAATGTGATTACTTTTATAGAAAATATATAAGAATGGAGATATAAAATGGTGGATTTTACTAATTGTAATATAAATAAATTTAAATATTATGGAGGAAAAAACGGAGGCAAAATATGGTACAGAGTTAACTGCTACATCACACACACGCTTGGTAAAATCTTTCATGCTTGTCAGAAAATTATAAGCCTGAAAAACAGGTATATCTGTTTCAGATTTCATATGCAAGATGAGTGATTCATCCAGTTTAGGGGTTCCAACAACTAAGGGGATTTTAAAATCAGATGCGATATAATAATAAATTGTTCCCGCAATTGTCGGATTTGATACATCAATAATTAGTCCAGGCTTTTGGTTTTCAAAAAAATCATAAATTTTCTTAAAATTGTCAGCCTCAAACACAGGAAAATCATACTGATTTTCATTACGACCGAACCCCCCGCAGACCTTCCAGTTGGGATGCTGATTAACTAAATCGACAATCCGCCTCCCAAATTTACCTGTACAACCAGACACAAAAACATTTACTTCTTTCATAGAACAAAACTCCTTTCGAAATAAAAAAATTATAGAGTAACCATTGTGCAATTCAATGAACTACACAAAATTGCCTTGAAACATTAATTATTATATTACATAATTTATGTAAACACAAGAAAAATATAACAATTTTTCAGTTGCTAATTATATTATTTTATGATATTATATCAATACTATAAAAAATTTTAGGAGAGATAATGAAAAGATTAGTTGTTATTGATGGAAATAGTATTATGAATAGAGCCTTTTATGGAATTATCGGAAATAGGGTATTAAGAACAGAAGATGGAACATATACAAATGGAGTATATGGGTTTTTAGCAATAATGTTTAAGATATTAGAAGATTTAAAACCAGAATATTTAGCAGTAGCATTCGATTTAAAAAAACCTACCAAAAGGCACCTAATGTATGCAGAATATAAAGGAACAAGGCATGCAATGCCAGAAGAACTTGTAGCACAAATGCCAATAATAAAAGAAATTCTAAATGCAATGAATATTACTATAATTGAAAAGGAAGGATATGAAGCAGATGATATTTTAGGAACACTTGCAAAAAGAGCAGAAAAAAAAGGCATAGCAACAACTATTCTTTCTGGAGATAGAGATACACTTCAACTTGCAAGCAAAATGATTACCATAAGAATTCCACATACAAAAGCAGGTAAAACAGAGGAAGAAGATTTTAACTCAGCAAAAGTCTTAGAAGCTTATGGCGTAACACCAAAAGGAATGATTGAAGTAAAAGGATTAATGGGAGATAAATCTGACAATATCCCAGGAGTTCCAGGAGTAGGAGAAAAAACAGCAATAGGATTAATAAAAAAATATAGAAATATAGAAAACTTATACAAAGCGATAGAAGAAGGCACAGCAGACGAAAAAGGAAAATTAAGAGAAAATCTAGAAAATAATAAAGAATTAGCAATACTTTCAAAAACTTTAGGCACTATAGACACAAAAGTTCCAATCGAAAAAAGATTAAAAGATTTAGAAATAAAAGAATGGGATAAGCAAAAAGTATTAGAAGAATTTAAAACACTTAAATTCAAAAAATATATAGAAAAATTTGAACTTGATAAAATTGAAGGGGAACAAGTAAAACGACAGAATATAGAGGAACTGTTTGATAAAAAATACATAACAAATGTTACTGAAATAGAAGAATTAAAAAATAATATAATTAAACAAAAACAAATGATATATCTTTTTGAAACTAAAGAGCTATTCAACTATCAAAGTATAATTAATATGGAAATTAGTAATATATATATTTTTAACGAAGGAACTTCATACAAAATAGAAAAAAGCCTTTTAAATAATCTAAAAGACATATTTGAAGATGAGAGTGTAAAAAAGATAGGGTATAAGCAAAAAAAAGATTATATTCTACTTAAAGAACAAAATATAGAAATAAATAATATCTACTTTGATGTAGAAATATCAAGTTATTTATTAGATTCAAATGTTGGGAAATATGTGCTAGAAAGATTAGCAGAAAAATATTTAAACATAGACATAAACAATATAGCTAAAAACGATAATAGTGATGTACAACTAAATTTATTTGATAATATGCAAGAAGCGAATAAAAACGATAATATAGAATACCTATTAAAAGTATATATAATATCAAAATTATATGAAATAACAAATAAGCTATTAATAGAAAAAAATCTTATTGATTTATTTAATAATATAGAAATGCCATTAGAAAAAGTATTAGCTGATATGCAGTGTAATGGAATACTTGTCGATAAACAAGAACTTATAAATTATGGAGAATTATTAAAACAAGAACTAACAAAATTAACAGAAGACATCTACAAGATATCAGGACAAGAATTTAATATTAATTCACCAAAGCAACTAGGAAAAGTTTTATTTGAAGATTTAAAACTTACAACATATAAGAAAACCAAAAGTGGATATTCTACAGATGTAGAGACTTTAGAAAAAATCAAAAATGAGCATCCAGTAATTGAAAAGATTTTAGAATATAGGCAAATAGCGAAACTACTTACAACATATGTTGAAGGGCTTTTACCATATATTAACACTAATACAGGAAGAATACATTCATATTTTCACCAAACAGTTACAGCAACAGGGAGACTAAGTAGTTCAGACCCAAATTTACAAAGTATACCTACAAAATTTGAATCTGGAAAAAAACTTAGAGAAGTATTCAAGCCACAAAAAGGATATATATATGTTGATGCAGACTATTCGCAAATTGAACTTAGAGTTCTTTCACATGTGGCTCAAGACGAAACTTTGATAAATTCATTTAAAAATGGAGAAGATATACATAAACAAGTAGCTTCTCAAGTATTCAATACACCACTAGAAGAAGTAACAAAAGAACAAAGAAGTCATGCAAAAGCAGTAAACTTTGGAATAGTGTATGGTATCAGTGATTATGGATTATCTGAGCAAATTGGAGTTCCAGTAAAAGTTGCAAAACAATATATACAAAACTATTTTGAGAAATATCCGCAAATAAAAAAATTTGAAGAAGAAATAATAGAAAAAGCTAAAAAAGAAGGATATGTAGATACTTTGTATGGAAGAAGAAGATATATTCCAGAAATAAATTCAAATAGCTATATGGTAAGACAATTTGGTGTTAGAATTGCAACAAATACACCAATACAAGGAACAGCAGCAGATATAATGAAAATAGCAATGATAAATGTATATAATAGGATAAAAAAGGAAAAATTAAAAACAAAAATAGTATTACAAATTCATGATGAATTACTTTTAGAAGCACCAATAGAAGAAAAAGAGCAAGTAAAAAAACTATTAAAAACAGAAATGGAAAATGCTGTACCATTACTTGTTCCGCTAACTGCAGAAGTTTCAGAAGCAAGCAACTGGGAAGAATGTAAGTAAGGAGAAAGAATATTGAACAAAAAGAAGAGGACAATATTGATAATTATATTAATAATATTATTAATATTGATAACATTAAAAGCAATAAATATTGAAAACATAGTATTAAAACACATATATACAAAGCAATATGAAGAATGTATTTATAAGTGTTCAGAAGAATGTGAAATTGACCCCTTATTAATACTTGCCATAATAAGAGTTGAAAGTAATTTTAAAGAAGACAGTATTTCATTAAGTCAAGCAAAAGGATTAATGCAATTAATGGATTCAACAGCAGACGAACTAGCAACAAAACTAAACATGAACGAAGACTATGATATATTCAATGCAGAAACTAATATAGAACTAGGAACAACATATATGTCTAATCTATTAACATACTACAACAACAATTTGTATCTGGCATTAGCTGCATATAATGCAGGAATAGGAAATGTAAATAAATGGATAGAAAAAGGGACAATAAAAAAAGATGGTTCAGATATAGAAAATATACCATTCAAAGAAACAAGAAATTATGTTAGAAAGGTGTTACGAGATTATAGAATTTATAGTAAGTTATATGGCTAGTTGAAAAATAATTGCTCTTTGGCATTGTTGTTCTGCAAAAGAAAATCCTTTGGCGTACACAAGCACGCCTCTGGTATTTCTTTCTTGAACGCCTAGCCAAATAACAATTCTTTTCCAACTAATGTCTTATAAATGATGAAAAGGAATAGGAATAAGATTAAAAATGGATAATTTAGAAGAACAAATAAATAAAGATATAAAAGAAAGATTAACAGAGCATAGATACAATCATTCAATAGGAGTAATGAAAAAGGCAGAGGAGTTAGCAAAATTTTATGGATTAGATAGTAAAAAAGCAAGATTAATAGGGTTAGTACATGATATAGCAAAACAGATGAAACCATTAGAAATAAAAGAATACATATCAAAATATAATTTAGAACTTGATGACATAGAAAAGTCAAATACAGAACTCATACATGCAAAAATTGGTGCAGATATAAGTAAAAGAAAATATAATTTTGATGACCAAATGGTAAATGCAGTAAAATATCATACAACAGGGCATCCAAATATGGATATGATGGCAAAGGTTATATTCATAGCAGATAAAATAGAAGAAAATAGAGATTATGAGGGAGTAGAAGAAAAAAGACAATTAGCATACCTAAATATAGACAAAGCAATAATAGAAACAATAGATTATACAACAAAAGATAGTATAAATAGAGGAAAAATGATACATACAGATTCGATTGATACAAGAAACCATTTATTAGAAAAAATTAATTATAAAACAAAATTAACTAAAATTTAGCCATATAATTATCCTATCTGAAAATATTTAATTATATTATGAATTAACTTTAAATAATTATAAATTAATAGAATAAAACCTCAAATTACGAATAAAATAATAAGAAAAATGATTGGACATGTAAGAGGTAATTTATGATTATTGATATGGGTTATTGGAATAAAGTTATTAGAAGAATTATAGGACTAGCATTAACTATTGTAGGGATATGTTTAGCGATTAAACTTTCAGTATTTTATACACCTTTTTTAATAGCAATAGCAATAGCAATGCTAATAGAACCTTTAATAAAATGGACATCTAAAAAAACAAAACTAGAAAGAAAAAAGACTGCAATAATAGTATTGGTTTTAGTATTTGCAATAATTATAGGGATATTAGTTTTAGGAATAACAACTCTAATTTCTGAAGCTTCTAATCTATTATCAGGATTAAATGGATATATAGACATTGCATATGCAAAAGTACAAGAATTAACGCAATATGTTAAATTTGATGGATTTGAAAATAAAGAAGAAATAAATACAATTCTTCAAAATGCAACAAGAAATTTACTAGATACAGTATCAAATATTATTACCAGTTTTTTACAGTCCATATTAAGTGCAGTAACATCACTTCCAGAAATAGGAATTTATACAGTAATTACAATTATTGCCACATATTTTATGTGTACAGATAGATTATATATGTTAGACCAATTAGAACATCATTTGCCTAAAAGTTGGGTAAGAAAAATAGGAATACATGTTAGAGAAATAGCCTCATATCTAGGAAACTATTTAAAAGCTGAATTTATATTAATAGGAATTGATTTCTTAATTGTTTTAGTTGGTTTACTTGCAATGAACTTTTTCGGTTTTAACATAGAATATCCTTTACTTGTAGCATTAGGAATTGGATTTGTAGATGCTTTACCTTTAGTAGGTTCAGGTACAGCAATGGTTCCTTGGGCAGTAGTATCTGCACTAAATGGAGACTTAAGATTAGCAATTTCAATATTAGTTCTATTCGCAATAATAATTATTGTAAGGCAATTATTAGAACCCAAAATTGTAAGTTCACAAATAGGAATTCACCCAATATTTACATTAATATCAATGTATACAGGATATAAATTTATAGGCGTGTTAGGAATGTTAATAGGACCTATTATACTTATTATACTAAAAAGTATTTTTGGAAGATTAATTGATAAGGGAATACTAAAAACAATTTTCGACAGAAGGTAATTGACAATTATTTTACTATGTAATAATATTAGAAATATAAAAATAGAGTAATGGAGATAATAAAAGATGTTTTTAATAATTTGGTTTAGTGCCTCAATATATTTGATTGTAGCAGGAGTATACAAACAATATAAACATTATAAAAAAAGAAATCTAGATGGATTTCAAGAAACTACAGGTTATGTTGTGGATTACAAAAGAAATGAAAGATATAATATAGAATATGACAGACTACAAGTAACTTTTTCGTCTATTATTGAATATGAGGTAAATGGAAATAAATATAGATTAGTTAGAGATGTGTCGAGTTCTTTTAAGCAAAAATTAGGTAAAAAGATAAGAGTTATGTATAATCCAAATATTCCAACAGATTCAATTATAAAAAATGATTTTTCAGCAATAGTTGTTATAATTGGAGGAATTTTCCTTTTTATAATAGGAGTAATAATGTTTATAAAAATGTTAGTGAATTAAAATATTTATGGTAAAAAAGAATTGGATGCATAGTTTTTTCTACTTTTTTTATAATTTTACTATATATTGGCATTAGAATTCTTGCAAAAATAAGGAGAGAAAAATGTATTATTTAAAATTATTTGATGAAGATTTAATTTCATTTAATATGGATAATAAATTAGGACTAAATATAACAGATATAAAAATATTAAGTAACAATAAAAAAATATTTCCAGTTAGGCTACAAGATAAAATTAATGAAGAAACAATAGAAGATTTTATTAAGTCTAGAATTATTCCTAAAAATAGAGCATTTGTACATACAATACTAGAATCAGTAGGATTAAATATTAATGATAAAAAATCTATTATTGATGTTAGTAAAGGACTTTCATTAACTGATTGTTATTGGGTAGTACAAGATAAAACACTAAAATTTGCTAATTATAATTTGTTTGACAATGATTTTTCTAAAGTACTATCATTAATAGCCTTTACAGGGTATTCATCAAAAATAAAAGACTTAATAACGTCTCCAGAATTCGCTACAAATGGAATGCTACCAAAAGCATGGAGAAAAATTAATAATGAAATATACTTATTTAAGGGAAGTACAGCTTCTTATAATTATGCAAATACTGGATTTGAGCCATATTGCGAATTTTATGCTAGTCAAGTTGCAACAAAAATGGGAGTTGAGCATATAGATTATAATTTAAGCAAATGGAAAAACACTCTATCATCAACATGTAAACTATTTACTAGCAAAAATATTTCATATGTACAAATAGGAGATGTAGTATCATACGGTGGTATAAAAAAAGTATATGAATATGTAAAAGGTCTAGGATTTGAAGAAAAATTTATTAATATGATTTTATTTGATGCAATATGTATAAATATAGATAGACATTATGGAAATTTTGGATTATTAAGAGATAATCATACTGGAGCGTTTATTGACTTTGCACCAATATTTGATAATGGTGAAAACTTATTATCAAAAGCTATACCTAATGTTTTTGATAATAAAGAAGAATTTAAAAAATATATTGAGAAAAACGAAATAAATATATCATATTATGGAGTAAGTTATGATGATTTAGTAAAAGAATTTTGTAATAAAACAAATATAAAAACACTTAGAAGGTTATTAGACTTTAAATTAAAAAAACATAGTAGTTATAATCTACCAACAAACAGATTAGAGTGTTTAAATTATATGATTCAAGAAAGAGCAAAGAGATTTATAAATATTATAAACGAAAAAGAGAATAGTTAATTATGGTAGTAGAGGTAATAATAAATAGTAATGCAAAAAATCTTAATAAAATATTTGATTATAATGTACCATCCAATTTAGAGGAAAATATAAAAATTGGAAGGCGAGTTTTTGTGCCTTTTGGAAACATGAAGAGTCTACAAGAGGGATTTATAATTGGAATTAAAGAAAATTCAGATTATGAAATAAAAGATATTGCAAGCATTCAAAAAGAAAACTATATTGAAGAAGAGAAAATTAATTTAGCAAAACTAATGGCAAGAAAATACTTTTGTAATATTTCTGAGTGTATAAAATTAATGCTTCCTCCAGGTACAACTACTAAGAATATTGAAAATAGAATTAAAGATAAATCTGCACGATTTATATACCTATTAAAAACTGAAGATGAAATAAATGAAGATATAGAAAATAAAGTAATTAAATCCGAAAAACAAAAAAGAATATTAAAATTTTTAATAGATAATGAGGAGGTTTCCTCTGTTGATTTAGAAACATTTACAGATACTACAAGTGCTAATATAAAAACATTAGAGCAGAAGGGATATATAGAAATAATAGAAAAAACAGTAGAAAGAAATCCTTTTACAAACAAAAGCATAAAGCCAACAAGCAATTTAGAATTAACAGATGAACAAAAGAAAGCCTTTGATGAAATTAATAATAGCATCAAAAACGATAAATTCGGTGAGTTTCTAATTTTTGGAGTAACTGGAGCAGGAAAAACAGAGGTATATTTACAATTAATAGGAGA
Organism: uncultured Clostridia bacterium; assembly: GCA_948739805.1. Lineage (GTDB taxonomy): Bacteria > Bacillota > Clostridia > TANB77 > CAG-508 > CAKPSH01. Next base: position 122,407 of record CAPYID010000001.1, read on the forward strand.
AGTATTAAAAAAAGATAAGACCTCAATTATGTTAGTACCAGAAATCTCATTAACTCCACAGATGGTGGATAGGTTTATAGCAAGATTTGGAGAAGAAAAAATAGCTGTTTTACATAGTAAGTTATCTGTCGGAGAAAGATATGATCAATGGAAAAAAATAGAATTAGGAAAAGTAAAAATAGTTATAGGGGCAAGGTCAGCAATATTTGCTCCAATAAGAGATTTAGGACTTATCATAATAGATGAAGAACATGATTCTTCATATAAATCTGATAAAAATCCAAGATATAATGCAAAAGAAATAGCAAGATATTTAGCAAAAGAAAGAAATACTCCATTAGTGTTAGGAAGTGCTACTCCAGATATAACAAGCTATTATAATGCAATTAATAATAAAACAAACTTAATATCTTTAACTAAAAGAGCAAACAATTCGAGTTTACCAACAGTGGAGATAATTGATTTAAAAGAAGAATTAGTAAATGGCAATAGGAGTATGTTAAGCAAAAGATTATATTCAGCAATAGAAGATAATTTAAAAGCAAAAAAACAAACTATTCTATTTTTAAATAGAAGGGGATATTCTACTTTTGTAATGTGTAGAGACTGTGGTTACACTGTTAAATGCAACAAATGCAATGTAAGTATGACATATCATGTTGAGCAAAATAGATTAAAATGTCATTATTGTGGTTATGAAAGAAGAAATGTAACAATATGTCCAGAATGTAATAGTAAAAATATTAGATATTTTGGAACTGGAACTGAAAAGTTAGAAGCAGAAATACATAAAGTATTTCCAAGTGTTTCTACAATTAGAATGGATGTAGATACTGTAACTAAAAAAAATTCACATGAAATGATTTTAAATAAATTTAGAGATGAAAATATAGATATATTAGTTGGAACACAGATGGTAGTAAAAGGACATCATTTTCCAAATGTTACTTTAGTAGGTGTCATTGCAGCAGATTCAAGCTTATTTATGGATGATTATAAAAGTAATGAAAGAACATTTCAAATATTAACACAAGTAGCAGGACGAGCAGGACGTGAAGGAAACACTGGAAATGTAATAATTCAAACATATAATCCAGATAATTTTGCAATTGAGTGTTCAAAATTACAAAATTATAAAATGTTTTATGATGAAGAAATAAAATTTAGGAAATTATTGAAATATCCACCATTTTGCGATATAATAAAAATCGAAATAAATGATACTAATAAAAATCAAACAGCAAGCATAGCTACACAAGTTTATGATAATTTGATAAAGCAGAATGAAGACAACAGAATGGAAATATATAAGCCAATGCCATCACCTATTGATAAAATAAAAAATAGATATAGATGGAGGATTATTATTAGATGTAGATTTTCAAATACTATCATAGATAAAATAAATAATAGTATTATAGACATAAAAGGTGTAAATACTAGAATTATGATAGATGTAAATCCAAATAGTATGATGTAATATACTAAATACTAAATAATAAATTTTAATTTCGCCAAATTTAACTGGCATAACATATGACATTTTGTTTTAAAAGGAGGGAACATATAAATGGCAATACGAAATATCAGACAAGAAGGAGACGAAATCTTAAAGAAAAAGTCAAAAGAAATTGATGAAGTAGACGATAAAATTAGAGAGTTAATGAATGACATGGTAGAAACCATGCATAAATATGATGGAGTAGGACTTGCAGCTGTTCAAGTAGGAATATTAAAAAGAATTATAGTAATAGATTTATATGATGAAAAACCAATAATAAAACTTGCAAATCCAGTAATATTAAAAACAAAAGGAAAACAAAAAGTAGAAGAAGGATGTTTGAGTTTTCCAAATAGGTTTGTAAAAGTTGAAAGACCAAATGAAATTACAGTAGAAGGAATAAACGAAAATGGCGACAAAGTAAAAATAACAGCAACAGGACTTCTAGCACAAGCACTATCACATGAAATTGACCACTTAAATGGAGTTGTTTTAACAGATGTCATGTTACCAGGAACTATGGAATATGTAAAACCAGATAATTCAAAGAAAAATAGCAAAAAATAGAAAAAAATGAATATAATAAAATAGAATAAGTATACAATTATTTAATTGTAGGAAGAATGACGAGTGTCTTTTTCTTGAAATCTATATGAATACGAGGCACAAAGATATGTTAATAGTAAAAAAATTTGGAGGAAAATTATTAAATACAAAAGAAAGGATATTTAATGTAGTAAATATCTGTAAAGAAGATTATGAGAATGGAAATGACATTATATTAGTTTTATCTGCAATTGGAGAAAAAACAGATGAACTAATTGAAAATGCAACAAGTATATGTAAAAACTTTGAAAAAAGAGAAATGGATATGCTACTTGTAACAGGAGAGCAAATGGCAGTATCACTTGTATCAATGGCATTTAATAAAGAAAATATACCAGCAATTTCTTTAAATGCTTTTCAAGTACCAATATATACAGATTCAAATTATAATGATGCTGAGATTGTAAGTATAGGTACAAAAAGAATAAAACAAGAACTCTTAAAAGGCAATATAGTAATAGTAACAGGATTTCAAGGAATTGATAAAGAAAACAATTATACTACATTAGGTAGAGGTGGATCAGATACAACAGCGGTAGCACTAGCTGCAAAATTTAACGCTGATAAATGTGAAATATATAAAGATGTAGATGGAGTATATGATACAGACCCTAAAACAAACATATATGCAAAAAAATATGATGAAATAGGTTATGATGAAATGTTAAACCTTTCAAATGGTGGAGCAAAAGTATTACATAATAAATCTGTTGAAATAGCTAAAAAATGTGATGTACCAATATTTATAAAATCTATGTTCACTAATGAAATTGGGACAGTGATAAAATAAATGTTGACGTACGTAAAAACGTATGATACAATATAAATATTAGGAGGTGTAGAATGACTAATATCAATGTTACAAATTTTAGAAAAGATATATATGAACTACTAGAGCAAGCAATAAAGTATAATGAACCAATTAATGTTTCTACAAAGAATGGAAATGCTGTTGTATTATCAGAAGAAGATTATAATTCATTAATTGAAACATTATATCTTTCAAATATACCAAAAATGAGAGAAAAATTAATTAATGGAAAAGATGAGAATATTAATGAATGTATACCAGAAGACGAGGTGGAATGGTAATGTACAATATAGTTTATACAAAATCATCAATAAAAGATATTCCAAAATTAAAATGCTCAAATTTATCCAAAAAGGCATTATCTTTAATTGAAATAATAAAGGTCAACCCATATCAAAATCCACCACCATATGAAAAACTTATTGGTGATATGCAAGGACTATATTCAAGACGAATTAATATACAACATAGGTTAGTATATCAAGTATATGAAAATGAAAAAATAATAAAAGTAATTAGTTTATGGACACATTATGAATAATTGTAACAAATAGTTATTGACATTATCGCAAGAATATTTTAAAATAATATATGTAAGTAAACTGAATAGTCGCGTATAGCACAGTCGAAAGGCAGCGTACGAGGAAAGTCCGGGCCTCTAAAGAGCGTGGTGCTGGATAACGTCCAGTGAGGGAAACCTTAAGGAAAGTGCAACAGAAAATAACCGCCATATTTAGTATGGTAAGGGTGAAAAGGTAGGGTAAGAGCCTACCGCAACTGTGGTGACATAGTTGGTCAATGTAAACCCCACCTGAGGCAAGACCGAGACTAGGAGGATAAGATTGCTCTTTTCGTCTCCTTAATTTGGTCGCTTGAGACCTATAGTAATATAGGTAGTAGATAAATGACTATTCTAGACAGAACCCGGCTTATAGGTTTACTTATGTTTTAAATATAGAAATATTATGTTGTAGGGGCACATTGCATGTGCCCTTTATAAAAATATATGTAATGATATATTACTTTTTATAGATTTGTGCATTGAAAGGAATGAAATTAAAAATGAACAAAATTCTTATTATAGAAGATGATTTCAATATAAGAAATATGATAAATGATTTATTAATAGCAAATCAATACATTCCTATACAGGCAAATGGAGGCAAAGAGGCATTAGATTTACACACAAAATCAATAGACTTAATATTATTAGATTTAATGTTACCACAAATACATGGAAAAGACCTAATAAAAAAGTTAAAAGAAATACATGATTGCCCAATAATAATCGTAAGTGCAATTACTGATGTAGATATGAAAGTAAATGTATTTGATTTAGGAGCAGATGATTATATTACAAAACCATTTCAAGGAAAAGAGTTATTAGCTAGAATAAAATTAGCATTACGACATGATGGAAAAGAAACAATTATACAATACAAAGACATTAAATTGGACACTGAAAAATATTCAGCAATTTGTAATGAAAAAAACTTAGAATTAACTAAAACAGAATTTGAAATATTAAATTTATTAATTTTAAACAAAGGACAAATAGTAACAAAATCTATTTTATTTGATGAAATTTGGAATACAAAGGACTCAGCAGACGAAAATACATTAAATGTCCATATAAGTAAACTTAGAAATAAATTAAAAATAGCCAATAATTTAGAGGAATATATAGAAACAATTTGGAAGATTGGATATAAATTAAAATAAATTTATTAGAATTAAGAGTTTTTTAAGAAATAAATAATATAATTCCAAACAAAGGGAGGAATTATAAATGAATGAAATTATACTAAAAACAAATAATTTAACAAAAAAATACAAAGAATTTATAGCACTAGACAATGTTAATCTTAGTATTTCCAAAGGTGATATATATGGATTAATCGGAAGAAATGGTGCTGGAAAAACAACATTAATGAAAATAATTACAACACTAGCAAACAAAACGGCTGGAGAATTTGAACTATTCGGAAAAAAAGACAATAATTTAACAGAAACCAAAAGAAGAATAGGTTGTTTAATAGAAAATCCAGCATTTTTTCCAAACTTATCAGCAGTAAATAATTTAAAATACTATGCTATACAAAAGGGAATTGTTGATAACAAACAAATTGATGAAGCAATAGAATTAGTAGGACTAAGTGAAGCAAAAAACAAAAAATTCAAAACATATTCTTTAGGAATGAAACAACGTTTAGGAATTGCATTTGCAATATTAGATAACCCAGACTTTATTATATTAGACGAACCAATTAATGGACTTGATCCAATAGGAATTAGTGAATTAAGAGATTTATTTAAAAAACTAAACTTAGAAAAGAATATAACTATTTTAATATCAAGTCATATATTAAATGAATTATATCAAGTATCAAATAAACTCTGTATTATAGAGAAAGGAAAAGTAATAAAAGAAATTACGAAAGAACAGTTAGATGAAGAATGTAGTAAATGTATTGTAATAAAAACTAAAGAAACATCAAAAGTAGCTGTAATTTTAGAAGAACAACTAAAAACAAAGAATTATAAAATAATAGATAATACAGAAATCCGACTATATGATTATTTAGAAAATAGTAGTAAAGTAAACAAAACATTAATAAAAAATGATATTGATATCATAAGTCTTTATGAATCAGGAATTACTTTAGAGGACTATTTTAAAACTATCATAAAGGAGGGAAAATAAAATGTTAAATATAATAAAATCAGATTTATATAGAATATTTAGAGGGAAAGGAATATACATAGCAATAATATTAATGTTTCTTATGATTGGAGTAAGTGTATTTTTAATGAGTCCAGGATATATAGGAACTACTGTTATGATAGATGAAGACACAAATCAGGGAATGGCACCAGAAGACTTAGAACTTATGGAAAAAGTGAGTAAAGCTAATAATATATTAGATATCAGAGAGATTATGAAAGAGCATGCAGAATTTGACTTAGATAAACAAATTATTGGAGCAAATACTAATCTGTACTATCTATTTATTGTAGTAGTATTTGTTGTAATATGTGTTGATTTATCTGACAGTACTGCTAAAAATACTCTATCATCAGCTATATCTAGGGAAAAATATTATTTAGCTAAAGTCTGTACAGTAATGATTATTGGAATATTCATGACATTACTAAACAATTATGGAATATATTTTTTAAATATAATTTTTAATGGTAAAGCATTCTCATCAGATTTTATGGAATTTACAAAATATACTATAATGCAACTTCCAATAATATTAGGAATGTTAAGTATATTAATAGGTATAGCATTTATAACAAAGAAAAAAGCATTATTTAATGGTATAAGTATACCATTATTACTAATAGTACAACTAATATTACAAGGTATGATTGCTATATTTAATTTAGAACAAACAATTATGACAAATTGGGAATTACAATATATGATTAGCAACCTTGCAAACAATCCATCAACTGAATATGTAATAAAAGCAAGTTTACTAGGAATTTTTTATGTAATAATATTTAATTTAATAGGATATTATTCTTTTAAGAAATCAGAAATAAAATAAAGATTGGGGAGAAATAGTATGGGATTTATTATTTGTTTATTAATAATTATAATTTTAATGCTATTTCTCTATATTTTTATATTAAAAAAAGAAATAAAAAGGATAGCAAATAAAGTAAAAATTGTTAGAAATGAAAGCTCTAATACTTTAATAAATAAAGAGCTTGAAGAAAAAAATCTTGCATTTTTAATAAAAGAAATAAATAATACAATTAATGAAATAAATAAAAAAGAAATTAATATGAATATAAAAACTGAGGAATTGAAAAAAATGATAACAAATACAGCACATGACCTAAGAACACCATTAACCTCAGCAATAGGATATATAGAATTAATACAGACTAATGATATTATAGAAGATAAAAAAGAAAAATATATACAAATAGTATCAGAAAGGCTACAAAAATTATCATATTTAATAACAAGCCTCTTTGAATTCTCAAAAATTATTTCAAATGATAATAAAATAGAAATGAAAAAAGAAAATTTAATAGAAATTATAGAAGGATGTATCGCAAACTCTTATGATGATTTCATAAAGGAAAATAGGCAGATAAATTTTAGCCATAAAAACAGTAAAACAGAAATAATAACGAACAAGTCATTACTAGCTAGGGCTTTTGATAATATGATTATAAATGCTTATAAACATAGTAAAAGTAATTTGGATATAGAAATTTTTGAAGAAAATGGGGAAGTGATGATTAAATTTATAAATAAATTAGAAGATAATAATTTAGATATAGATTTAATATTTGAAAAATTCTATACAACAGATATTTCAAGAACAAATGGAAATACAGGATTAGGTCTTGCAATAGCAAAAGAATTCATAGAATTAACAAGTGGAAATATATCTGCAATAAAGGAAGATGGGCTATTAAAAATGGTAGTTACTTTTACGAGTGATAATTAATTTTTTATGGCTATATGAATAACCTAAAAACAATCAAATTATCTAAAATTATAACATTTTCTGTCAATAACTTTTGAAAATGTCCCAAAAATTTCTAAACATTAACGGAAAAATAATTTCCGTTTTGAATATAATCTAGAGTCTGTTTTCGCTCGCCGCGTGGCAGGCTCTAGATTTATTTTTTTGTATTAAATCTATTTTTTTGCTAATAATAATATTAGGCGATAGATTTAATTAAGATGCTTTTGCATCTGGGTTTAAGCATATATACGTTGTGTATGTGCTTTTTCTAATTGTTTTTTAAAAGAGGCTAATTTCCATGGGTGTGTCATTGGTGGAATATACTTTTTCTTTTCCTTTTTAGGCTCTGGAATTGCGTCAAATTCTTCTGAATATTTTTTATGAGATTGTAGCTTCCTTAATTCATATACTTTTTCGTCAATGGTTACTAATAGTTCTCCGTTAAAGGCTTTGATTACAAGGCATTCTGTCTTTGGTTTGAAGCATTTTAATTGGTTATTTTCATATGGTTGATAATATTCATTTTTGAACTTTATACTATTACCATTATCAATCTTTCTTGGAGATAAAACAGCAAGTGTATAATTGATTTTCTCAGAGGTAGGAGATGTTTCATATACTGATTCGAATCTTTTGTAGTCTAAAGCGAATTTAGCATTAAATTTAGGTACAAATACATTAATTAAATATTCATTTGCTCCTTCAATAGTTGTAATATTATTTAATCTCAGTTCATTTATTAATCTGTCTTGAAAAGTTCCATTATCTCGTTCAACAAGACCTTTAGCTTGAGAAACACTTGTTGTGTCAATATCAACACCTAATTGCTTACAGGCATATCCAAATTGCGTTAGAACATCTTTATCAGACGTGCGTTTATCTTCGGTTAACCTATTGTAATTGAATACAGTTCTATTATCAGTTTTAAATAGACTTGGAATACCATAATTTACTAATATTTGATAAAACACATGATAATATCCATTCAATGTTTCTTGCCAATCAAAATATGCACCAACAATATGATTTGTAGCCTTATCAGTAGCTAAATGAAGACAAGATTTTACATCTCCAAACCATAAATGAGAAGAACCATCCATTTCTGTTACTTCACCGAAATATTTAGGCTTTTCTCCTCTAGGGTGAGAATCCTCTAAAGCAACTTCATGATTTACGATAATTTCAATCTCTTCTTCTGTTTTGTTTTTTAGTTTCTTTTCTTTTTGTAACTTTTCTTTAGCTAATCTTCTCTTTGTAGCTTTTCTAGCCTTAGGAGAACGAATACCATTTTTCATTAAAGTTGTGTAAACAAAAGTATATGAAACATTGATATTTTCTTCCTCAAGTAAATAATCATAAAAATGATTAAAATTAAACCCTTGATATTTATTACGATAAAGTAGTA
>CAPYID010000002.1:0-8952 GCA_948739805.1 uncultured Clostridia bacterium
ATTTAAGGGAGCTGTCACGCAGTGACTGAGGGTTCTTATACAACCCCCAATTTATATATAAAATATTTGTAAATTATAACCAAATATTACAAAAAAATGTAAAAAAGTGCTTGACATAGGGGATATAGGCATTGTATAATATAGAAGTTATAAATTCGCGATGAAACAGAATGTAGCTACAAATGATTATAAATATATACATAATATCATTTGGAGGGAACTTCTGTGGAGCATGTCGTGGCTTAGACCAAGGCGAGAGCGCTTATCCCAAGACGCTTGGGATTAAAAAATAGTGTAATAAGAAACACCAGGAAGCGTTTTAAAACTTGCCGTAATAATTCAGCAGATATTACTGATATAAACAGCACAAAGAAAATAAAATAAATTAAAAGCAATCAGTAAGCAATCTGCATGGTCAAAAAATATAAAATATTTAAAGGAGGTAAAAATTACTATGGCAGTTACAAACAAAATTACAAGTAGTGAAAAAATTAGAATAAGATTAAAAGCTTATGATCATGATGTTCTAGATCAGTCTGCTGAAAAGATAGTAGATACTGCTAGAAGAACAGGAGCAAAAGTTTCAGGTCCTATTCCACTACCAACAAAAAAAGAAGTGGTAACAGTTTTACGTTGTCCTCATAAATACAAAGACTCAAGAGAACAATTTGAAATGAGAACACATAAAAGAGTTATAGACATTTCATATCCAACACAAAAAACAATAGACAACTTAATGAAACTAGAACTACCAGCAGGCGTGGATATAGAAATGAAATTGTAAAAACAATTTCATTTCATCGTGGAAAATTTTTAAAAAAATTTTGCTCGAACTCAATAATGAAATTGTAAAAACAATTTCATTTCATCGTGGAAAATTTTTAAAAAAAAATTTTGCTCGAACTCAATAATGAAATTGTAGTTCTAGAGATTAGAGCTTAGAGACTAGAACCTAGAAAAAATAACAAGGCTCAAAGCCATGCTGTGGTGTAGAAAGAGATGCTAGTTATTCAAATATACTAACATCTAATGTCTAACTTCTAGCTACAGCCAATAGTTAAGGAGGAAAATAAAAAATGGAAAAAGCAATTATAGGTAAAAAAATAGGAATGACACAAATATTTGATGAAAAAGGATTAGTTATTCCAGTCACAGTAATTGAAGCTGGTCCATGTATAGTAGCACAAGTTAAAACAACAGAAACGGATGGATACAATGCTATACAATTAGGTTATGGAGATGTAAAAGAAAGCAGAATAAATAGACCAGAAAAAGGACATTTCACAAAAGCAAAATTAGTACTAAAAAAACATTTAAGAGAATTCAGAGTTTCTGAAATAGCAGATGTTACAGTAGGAAATGAAGTAAAAGCAGATGTTTTTGAAGTTGGAGATAAAATAGATGTTCAAGGAACTACAAAAGGAAAAGGATTCCAAGGTGTTATCAAACGTCATGGACAATCTAGGGGACCTATGGGACATGGTTCTATGTATCATAGAAGACCAGGTTCAATGGGCTCAACATCAACACCAGGTAGAGTATTTAAAGGAAAAAAACTTCCAGGACACACAGGGGTTCAAACAGTAACAATACAAAATTTAGATGTTGTAAAAGTAGACCTTGATAAAAATGTAATTTTAGTAAAAGGTAGTGTACCAGGAGCTAAAGGTGCAATATTAAAAATAAGAAAAACAGTAAAAAGTGGTAAATAAGAGAAAGGAGGAAGTAGAAAATGCCTAAAATAGATGTGTATGATATTAAAGGTGAAAAAGTAAGTGAAATTGAATTAAATGAAGAAATATTTGGAATGAAGCCAAATGAAGAATTAGTTCATGCAGCAGTTGTTAATTTCTTAGCTAATCAAAGACAAGGAACACAAAGCACAAAAACTAGAGCAGAAGTTAGAGGCGGTGGTAGAAAACCTTGGAGACAAAAAGGAACTGGTAGAGCAAGACAAGGAAGTATACGTGCACCACAATGGATAAAAGGTGGTATAGCATTAGGACCAAAACCACGTTCATATAGTTATGCAATTAATAAAAAAGAAAGAAGAATTGCTATAAAATCTGTATTAAGTTCAAAAGTATTAGAAAATCAGTTAACAGTTGTTGACAAAATAGCTTTTGATGAAATAAAAACGAAAAACATGGTAACAGCATTAAATAATTTAAAAGTTGAAGGAAAAACATTAATAATGTTGCCTGAAAAAAATGAAAATGTTCAAAAATCAGCAAGAAATATAGAAGGAGTAAAAACAACATTAGTAAACACAATAAATGTTTATGACTTATTAAAATATAATAAATTAGTTGTTACTCTTGATGCTGTTAAGAAAATAGAGGAGGTGTACGCATAGATGTTAGCAGAAGAAATAATAATAAGACCAATAGTAACTGAAAAATCTAGTGATGGATTACAAGATGGTAAGTATACCTTTGAAGTTAATAAAAAAGCAACTAAAATAGATATTGCAAAGGCAATAGAGAAAATTTTTGAAGTAAAAGTATTAAAAGTAAATACTATAACAGTTAGAGGAAAAAAGAAAAAAGTTGGTGTTCATGTTGGAAAGACACCTGACTGGAAAAAGGCAATTGTTACAATTGATACAAATCCAGAACAAAAAACATACCTTACAAAAGGTGGAAAAGAAGTTAAAGGTAAAAAGTATAAAGATTCAATTGCTGAATTTATGGGAGCGTAATTCAAAACTTGCTTCTTTTTCGAATTATAGAGATAGATAACTAATAAAAGATAAAAGAAAAATATCTGGAAATTACCAGGATAATAAAGAATATCTGCCATGCGGAGCAGGAAAAAATCCGTAAATATTAAATATAGAGTAACAAGCCATCTTTTGATTGACAGAAAGAGCAATCAAAAGCAAGCAGTACTAGGAAAGCAAGCAAATATTTGTGAGACAATACTAGTGTATGTCGAGAAAATATTTGCGAAGCTTGACAACGTAATGCGAAGGTTTTCATTGCTCTAAGGAAGGAAAAAGAAAATGAAACATTTCAGAGCCTACACTCCATCAAGAAGAAATATGGTACTTTCTGATTATGAAGAAATAACCAAAAAAACACCTGAAAAATCATTACTAGCAAAAAAGAAAGAAAAAGCAGGAAGAAACTCATATGGTAGAATAACAGTAAGACACCAAGGTGGAGGAAACAGACAAAAATATAGAATAATAGATTTTAAACGTAACAAACATGATGACATGGTTGCAACAGTTGTTGGTATAGAATATGATCCAAACAGAAGTGCAAACATAGCATTATTAGAATATGAAAATGGAGATAAAACTTATATTTTAGCACCACAAGGATTAACAGATGGAGCTAAAGTAGTAGCTGGAAAAAAAGCAGATATAAAACCAGGAAATTGTATGCAAATTGAAAGCATACCAGTAGGTACATTAATTCATAATATAGAATTAAATCCAGGTCAAGGAGGAAAGCTAGTAAGAAGTGCAGGTCAATCTGCTCAATTAATGGCTAAAGAAGGAAAATACGCACATGTAAGATTACCTTCTGGAGAAATGAGATTAATATTAGTTAATTGTAGAGCAACAATTGGAACAATTGGAAACTCAGACCATGAAAACGTAAAACTAGGAAAAGCTGGAAAAACAAGACATTTAGGAATTCGTCCAACAGTTCGTGGATCAGTTATGAACCCAGTAGATCACCCTCATGGTGGTGGTGAAGGTAGAGCACCAGTAGGACGCTCAGGACCTATGACTCCTTGGGGAAAACCAGCAAATGGATATAAGACAAGAAAGAAACATAACAGAACAGATAGACTAATTGTTAAGAGAAGGGGTGGAAAATAATGTCAAAATCAAGTAAGAAAACACCATATGTAGAGGCAAAACTATTAAAAAGAATTGAAGCTATGAATGAATCAGGAAAAAAAGAAGTGCTAAAGACCTGGTCAAGAGCATCTACAATCTATCCACAAATGATTGGTCATACAATAGCAGTTCACGATGGAAGAAAACATGTACCAGTATACATTTCAGAAGAAATGATAGGGCATAAATTAGGAGAATTTGCTCCAACAAGAACATTTAAAGGTCATGCTGGAGAAAAAGCAACAACAGTAAAGAAATAGAAGGAGGTAATAAGTAAGATGGAAGAAAACACAGTATTAGAAGCTAGAGCAACTTTAGGAGATGCTAGAATCTCTCCTAGAAAAGTAAAAATTGTAGCAGATTTAATTAGAGGAAAAGAAGTAAATGAGGCTTTAGCTATTGTAAAATTTACACCAAAAGCAGCATCACCAATAATTGAAAAGTTACTAAAATCAGCTATTGCGAATGCTGAGAACAATCATAATATGAATGGTCAAAACTTATATATTGCTGAAATCTATGCAAATCAAGGTCCAACAATGAAAAGAATAAGAGCAGCAGCAAAAGGTTCAGCTGTAAGAATAAGAAAGAGAACAAGTCATATAACTATAGTTTTAAGAGAAATATAAGAGAGACCTCTTTATAATTAAGCAAATTGAAAGCTAATTATTTAGAAATATCTTGATACAATTGCAAAAGCAATAGTATATAAAAATGGGAAAAGGAGGAGTCTTAAAAATGGGACAAAAAATGCATCCACATGGATTAAGAGTAGGTGTAATTAAAGATTGGGACTCAAAATGGTATGCTGATTCTAAAAACTTTAGTGACTACTTAGTAGAAGATAAAAAGATCCGTGAATATGTAAAGAAAAAATTATATATTAGTGGTATTTCTAGAATAGAGATTGAAAGAAATGCTAAACTAGTTAAAGTTAATGTATATACTGCAAAACCAGGTCTAGTAATAGGTAAAGGTGGAGCACTTGTAGAAGGTTTAAAAGCTGATTTACAAAAAATAATTAAAAAAGATATAAACTTAAATATTGTTGAGGTAAAGGAAATTGATACAAACGCACAATTAGTTGCAGAAAATATCGCATCTCAACTTGAAAGAAGAATTTCATTTAGAAAAGCAATGAAACAAGTAATGCAAAAAGCCATGAAAGCAGGAGCATTAGGAATTAAAACTTCAGTTTCTGGAAGATTGGCAGGAGCTGATATGGCAAGAACAGAATTCTATAAAGAGGGAACTATTCCTCTACAAACTTTAAGAGCAGATATAGATTATGGATTTGCTGAAGCAAATACAACTTATGGAATAATTGGTGTAAAAGTTTGGATTTATAAGGGTGAAGTTCTTCCTGAAAAAAAAGTTAAAACAGAAGGGGGAGAACAATAATGCCATTAATGCCAACAAGAACAAAATTTAGAAAAGTACAAAAAGGTAGAATAAGAGGTAAAGCAGCTAGAGGAAATACAGTATCTGATGGAGAATATGGACTTCAAGCATTAGAGATTGGAAGAATAAAGTCTAATCAAATAGAAGCAGCCCGTATTGCAATGACACGTTACATTAAAAGAGGAGGTCAAGTTTGGATAAAAATATTTCCAGATAAACCAATTACATCTAAACCTTTAGGTACTCGTATGGGTAAAGGAAAAGGAGCACCAGAATATTGGGTAGCACCAGTAAAACCAGGAAGAGTAATGTTCGAAATTGCAGGTGTATCAGAATCAGATGCTAGAGAAGCTATGAGATTAGCAGCAAACAAACTACCAATAAAAACAAAATTTGTTGTAAGAGAAAATAAAGTAGGTGGTGATAATGATGAAGATAAATAAAATAAATGAAATGTCTTCACCAGAACTTGAAAAAGAATTAGGTGAATTAAAAGCAGAATTATTCAAACTAAGATTTAGCCTAGCAACAAATGGATTAGATAATCCACTAAAAATAAAAGAGGTAAAAAAGGATATTGCTAGAGTTAATACAGTTTTAAGACAAAGAGAACTTTCAAACAAATAATAAACATTGTCTAACTTTGTTAGCCTGCATATAAAGAATCCTCAATGTACAAAAAGTACATTTTTGGTTTTTAGTTTGGCTCCTAGTTATACTTGTTTCTTATCGGTTTGCAGAAATCACTATGTTAAGAAAGGAGAAGATTATGGAAGAAAGAAATCTTCGTAAAGTTATGATTGGTACAGTTACATCTGATAAAATGGACAAAACAGTAGTTGTATCAGTTGAAACCAGTGTTCGTCATAGCATATATAACAAAACCATGAAAAGAACATATAAATTAAAAGCACATGACGAAGAAAATAAATGTCATGTTGGAGATAAAGTTAAAGTAATGGAAACAAGACCACTTTCTAAGGAAAAAAGATGGAGAGTAGTTGAAATAATGGAAAAAGCAATAGCGAAATAGAAATTAGAAATTAGAGCTTAGAAGGTAGAAATGTAGGGGTATCGTTTTGGGGAATACCCATGAGGAGAGACACCACTGTGTCCCAGTTAAAAGTTAAATATCAAAGTTTTAATTTAGAAAAAACAAGAAATACAAATAAATTTAAATTAATGTAAAAAGGAGGCGTGGCTAGAATGGTACAACAACAAACTGTATTAAAAGTAGCTGATAATACTGGAGCAAAAGAAATCATGTGCATTAGATGTTTAGGCGGATCATATAGAAGATATGCTCACATTGGAGATGTAATAGTTGCTTCTGTAAAGACTGTTGCTCCAGGCGGAACTGTAAAAAAAGGTCAAGTAGTTAAAGCTGTAGTTGTCAGAACTAAAAATGCTACAAGACGTGCAGATGGCTCTTATATTAGATTTGATGAAAATGCAGCAGTTATAATAAAAGAAGATGGTACACCAACAGGAACTCGTATATTTGGACCAGTAGCTAGAGAATTAAGAGATGGTGGGTATATGAAGATACTATCTTTAGCACCAGAAGTTCTTTAATAGCTTAATGAAAAACAGCATCTTGCGTCGTTAAAATTTAAAATAAAATCTTTGGCGTAAAAAGCACGCCTACGATATTTATTTTAAATTTTGCCTAGCAATCTACTATGTTCGATTAAGCTAACGAGAGTTAATTATTAAAGACATTAAATCTAGAAAATGTGAGGTGAAATAGAGAATGAATATAAAAAAGGGAGATACTGTAAAGATTTTGTCTGGAAACGACAAAGGCAAGACAGGAGAAGTTATTGAAGTCATACCTAAAAAGGAGAAAATTGTTGTAAAAGGTGTAAATATCAGAAAAAAACATGTTAAACCTAGAAAGCAAGGAGAGCAAGGTGGAATAATACCAGTAGAGACTGCAATACATAGTGCAAAAGCAAATATTGTATGCTCTAAATGTGGAAAACCAACAAGAATAGGTTATGAAATAAAAGACGACAAAAAAATACGTATTTGTAAAAAATGTGGAGCAAAAATAAAATAGACAAAGAAAGGAGGAAATAAAAAACAATGAGTGAATTAAAAGAGCAATATGTAAAAGATGCTATTCCAGCATTAATGAAAAAGTTTGAATACAAATCAGTAATGCAAGTGCCAAAACTTGAAAAAATAGTTATAAATATAGGATTAGGAGATACCAGAGACAATCCAAAAGACTTAGAAAATGCCATAAAAGACCTAAGTATAATTACAGGACAAAAACCAGTAATTACAAAAGCAAAAAAATCCATAGCAGCATTCAAATTAAGAGAAGGAGCAAATGTAGGATGCAAAGTAACTTTAAGAGGAGAAAAAATGTATGAATTTGCATATAAACTATTCAATACAGCCCTTCCTAGAGTTAGAGACTTTAGAGGAGTATCTAATACATCATTTGATGGAAGAGGAAATTACTCATTAGGAATAAAAGAGCAACTAATATTTCCAGAAATAGAATATGATAAAGTCGACAAATTAAGAGGAATGGACATAATATTTGTAACAACAGCAAATAAAGATGAAGAAGCGAAGGAATTACTTTCTTTATTAGGAATGCCGTTTAGAAGTTAGAAATTAGAAGTTAGAGGATAGAATCTAACATCTAAGAATTGTTTTAAGTACTAAAATTTAGAACAGTTGATTAACTAGAAAAAAGAAAAAGAAGGAGGAAATCATTAAATGGCAAAAAAGTCAATGATAGCGAAGCAGCAAAAAGAGCAAAAATATGCAACAAGAGAATATAATAGATGTAAACTATGTGGAAGACCACATGGATATATAAGAAAATATGGAATATGCAGAGTATGCTTTAGAGAGCTAGCACACAAAGGAGAAATCCCAGGTGTTACTAAGGCAAGTTGGTAATAATGAGGAAAACAATAAAAGAAATTGAAAAAGAAAATTCATTTTCTTTTGAAAGTTATTTTATTGTTTTACGAATAGCACGTGATAAATTTGCGAAGCAAATTTAACTCGTGCAAGAGAAAATAATGAAATTATTTTCTCGAATTACCAAACTCTACTTAGAAAAGCCAGTAGAACAGAAATTAAAAAAGAAAATTCATATTCTTTTGAAAATTTAAAAGAGAGTTAATAAAGAAGGAGGGAATAACTATTATGGTAACTACAGATCCAATAGCAGACATGTTAACAAGAATCAGAAACGCCAATACAGCGAGACACAAAACAGTAGACATTCCAGCATCAAAAATGAAATTATCAATTGCCAACATATTATTTAAAGAAGGATATATAAAATCATTTGAAGAAATAGCAGGAGAAAACCAAGCAACAATAAGAGTAACATTAAAATATGATGAAAAAGGAAAAAGAGTAATAGACGGAATAAAAAGAATAAGTAAACCTGGGTTAAGAATATACTCATCAAAAGAAGACTTACCAAGAGTTCTAAACGGTTTAGGAATAGCAATAGTATCAACGTCTAAAGGAATAATGACAGACAAAGAAGCAAGACAAACTGGATTAGGAGGAGAAGTTATAGCATATGTATGGTAAAGCGAGCAAAACAATAAAAATAAGTAAAAAACTTGTTTTTTAAATTATTTTTATTGTTTTGCGAGCGACACGTGATAAATTTGCGAAGCAAATTTAACTCGTGAAAGCGAGCAAAAAATATA
>CAPYID010000002.1:8960-120709 GCA_948739805.1 uncultured Clostridia bacterium
GGTAAATTTGCGAAGCAAATTTAACTCGTGAAAGCGAGCAAAAAATATAGTAGTGGCGACACGTGATAAATTTGCGAAGCAAATTTAACTCGTGAAAGCGAGCAAAAAATATAGTAGTGGCAACACGTGGTAAATTTGCGAAGCAAATTTAACTCGTGAAAGCGAGCAAAAAATATAGTAGTGGCGACACGTGGTAAATTTGCGAAGCAAATTTAACTCGTGCTCAATAAAATAATGTAGGGGCACCATTTGCGGGAATACCTACGATAAATTTGGCACAGCCAAATTTATCTGGGTTCGTAGTAAGACAAGACACCACTGTGCCCTATTAGAAATTAATAAATAGAAAATAGAAATTAGAAAGTTAGGAATTAGATGAGTATTGGAAAGAACAATTCTAACCGCTAATATCTAACATCTAGTAAATTGAGAGGTGAAAAAGATGTCAAGAATAGGAAAACTACCTATTACAATTCCAGAAGGAGTAGAAGTTAAACTTGAAGGAAATAAAATTTCTGTAAAAGGACCAAAAGGAACACTAGAAAGAGAAATAAATCCAATAATGAAAGTCTCAATAGAAGGAAATACAATAACAGTTACAAGACCAAACGATGAAGCATTATCAAGAAGTCTACATGGTTTAACAAGAACACTAATCAATAATATGGTAATAGGTGTTAAAGAAGAATTCAAAAAAGAATTAGAAATCAATGGTGTTGGTTACAGGGTTGCTAAACAAGGAAACAATCTAAATCTATCATTAGGATATTCACACCCAGTAATATTTGAAGCACCAGAAGGAATCACTTTTGATATTCCAAATGCAAACCAAATCATAGTAAGAGGAATAGATAAAGAGCTTGTAGGTCAAACAGCAGCAGTTATAAGAACAAAAAGAATGCCAGAAGTATATAAAGGTAAAGGAATTAAATATGCTGATGAGGTTATACGTAGAAAAGAGGGTAAAACCGGAAAGAAGTAAAAAAATAATAAACGATGAAACAAATCAAAAGCGAGTAGTAGTAGGCAAATTTGTGAAGAAAACCGCAGGTGTACTAATGTACATTGAGGATTTTCTTAACAAATTTAACGACCTAATACGAAGGTTTTCATTTGTTTTAAAGATAGAAAGGAGTGAAAAATAAAAAATGATATCAAAAACTAATAGAAAAATGGAAAGAATAAGAAGACATATACGTGTACGTACAAAAGTAAGTGGAACAGCAGAATGTCCAAGACTTTGTGTATATAGAAGTAACACAAATATATATGCTCAAATAGTAGATGATACAAAAGGAATTACATTAGTAGCTGCATCTACACTAGATAAAGAAATTAAAGAAAAACATAGTAATATTGAAGCAGCAAAAGAAGTTGGAACACTAATAGCAAAAAGAGCAATAGAAAAAAACATAAAAAATGTTGTATATGATAGAGGACGGATATATCTATCATGGAGTAATAAAGGAATTAGCAGAATCAGCACGAAGTGGAGGATTGCAATTCTAATAAATAATAACAAAAATAAATAAAATTACTATCTAAAAAGGAGGAAAAGCCTAAAATGGAGGAAAATCAAAATCCAGTTGAATTAAAAGAAAAAGTTGTATCTATCAGTAGAGTTGCGAAAGTTGTAAAAGGTGGTAGAACATTTAGATTTAGTGCTGTTGTAGTTGTTGGTGATGAAAACGGACATATAGGTGTTGGAAACGGAAAATCATCAGAAGTTCCTGATGCAATAAAGAAAGCTATTCAAGATGCAAAGAAAAACTTAGTAACAGTTCCTGTAGTAGGAACAACAATACCACATGAATTTGTTGGAAAATTTGGAAGTGCCAAAGTTGTATTAAAACCAGCAGCAGTAGGTACTGGACTAATAGCAGGAGGAAGCGTAAGACCAGTACTAGAACTAGCAGGATACAAAGACATAAGAACGAAAATAATAGGAACAACAAACCCAAGAAACGTTGTATCAGCAACAATTCAAGCCCTTTTAAACATGAGCACAATAGAACAAGTAGCAGCAAAAAGGGGTAAAAAAGTCGAAGAAATATTATAACTTTGAAAATTTATTTTCGAAAGTTGTAATATTTATTCGACGAACAACGTGAGAAATTTTGCATAGCGAAATTTCACTCGTAAAAAAGTCGAAGAAATATTATAAAATATCTTATTAATCACTTGAATAATTTTAAAGTTTAATATACAATTGGAAAAGGAGGGAAAAAAATGCAATTAGACGAATTAAAATCAGCAACAGCAAAAGTTACAAAAAGAAGAGTCGGACGTGGTATGGGATCTGGACTTGGAAAAACTTCAGGAAAAGGTCATAAAGGACAAAAAGCGAGATCAGGTGGAGGAGTTAGACGTGGTTTTGAAGGTGGTCAAACTCCACTATATAGAAGATTACCAAAAAGAGGATTCAAAAATATCCATGCAAAAGAATATACAGAAGTAACTTTAACAATGTTAAACAAATCAACAGTAGAAGAAGTAAATGCAGCAACACTTTTAGCAGATGGAATAATTGGAAAAGTTAGAGATGGAATAGTTGTACTTGGAACAGGTTCACTAGACAAAAAACTAACAGTTAAAGCCAATAGATTTACAAAATCTGCAGGAGAAAAAATAGTAGCTGCAGGAGGAAAGATAGAGGTGATTTAATTGTTCCAAACAATAAAAAATGCAATTAAAACCCCAGAGGTTAGAAAAAGATTATTATACACATTGCTACTAATAGTAATTTTTAGATTAGGATGTTATTTAACAGTTCCAGGAGTTGATAGTATTGCTCTTGCAGATGCAATGAGTTCATCAGCATCTGGATTTGGTAGCTTAATAAATATTATTTCTGGAGGAGCTTTATCAAGATTTACAATGTTTGCTATGAGTATAAGTCCATACATAACAGCATCAATTGTAATTCAATTATTAGCAATGGTTATTCCATCATGGGAAAGAATGACTAAAGAAGGTGGAGAACTAGGTAGACAAAAATTAAATAGATATACAAAACTACTAACAGTAGTACTTGCTTTAGTTGAAGGACTAGGAATATATTTATCTTATAGAAATTATGGAATATTTATAGATGATACATTCCTTACAGGAGCAACAGTTGTACTATCATTAATTACAGGTACATCTTTGCTTATGTGGTTAGGAGACGAAATAACAAGCAAAGGAATTGGAAATGGAATTTCAGTAATAATTTTTGTTGGTATTATATCTGGGCTTCCAAGTTCAGTAGTCTCATTGTACAATTTAATATTTACACAAGGAGGATTCTCTACAACAGGATTAATTACAGCTTTAGGAGTTATATTAGGAGCAATTATTTTAGTTGCAGGTGTTGTATTTGTACAAGAAGCTGAAAGAAGAGTTCCAGTTCAATATGCCAAAAAGGTAGTTGGAAGAAAAATG
Source organism: uncultured Clostridia bacterium (assembly GCA_948739805.1). Taxonomy (GTDB): domain Bacteria; phylum Bacillota; class Clostridia; order TANB77; family CAG-508; genus CAKPSH01. Next base: position 12,384 of record CAPYID010000002.1, read on the forward strand.
TATGGAGGGCAAAATACACACATACCATTAAAACTTGTAATGGCAGGGGTTATGCCAATAATATTTGCTTCATCATTTATGACATTCCCAGCAATGATTATATCAATGTTTAATCAAAATATAGCTGCAGAAACAGGATTTTGGGCTACAATATATAAATTTTCACTAGCAACATCATCATCAAGTGTTCCAATAGGATATTCTATTGCAAATGCAGTATTATATCTACTATTAATAGTAGGATTTACTTTCTTTTATACGTATGCAACATTTAATCCAGCAGAAGTGGCAAGCAATATTAAGAAAAATGGAGGATTTATTCCAGGTATAAGAGCAGGAAAACCAACAGCAGAATATTTATCTTCTATAATATCAAAAATAACATGGTTTGGAGGATTATTCCTATCAATAATTGCCATATTACCTATGTTATTAAGATTTACAAGTTTAGATATCTCTTTTGGTGGTACTTCTATACTTATCGTAGTAGGAGTTGCATTAGAGGTAGTACAACAGTTAGAGTCACAACTTGTTATGAGACATTATAAAGGCTTTCTAGATTAGTTCAAACAATAATTGCCATTTGAGGTCGTTGTTGTTCAGGCAATTTCTCCTCAACGTGCAAACCGCACGCCTCCGGGAATATTGCCTTCACACGCCTACTCAAATAACAATTCTTGTTTGAACATAAAATGAGAATAATTGTAATATAAAATTAGAATAAAAAGCATTTAACCTTATATTTTAAGTATATATTCAAAAGGTGAATTTTGTTCTAGCTAAAATGTTATAGGCGGATGAGTGTTGCAATTCCGCCTTAAATTAATATTTACGGAGGGAAAAATATGTTATTAGTTATAATGGGAGCACAGGGTACTGGAAAAGGTACAGTATCTGGATTATTATGTGATGAATTAGGAATAATGCAATTATCAACAGGTGATATCTTTAGGAAAAATATTAAAGAACAAACAGAACTTGGAATAGAAGCAAATAAATTTATATCACAAGGAAAATTAGTACCAGATGAAATAACAGTTCCAATGGTTGCACAAGCTCTAGATTCAGATGAAGCAAAAGCAGGGGTTATATTAGATGGATTTCCAAGAACAACAGAGCAAGCAAAACAATTAGACGAAATGCTAAAGGAAAGAAATAAAAAAATTGATATGGTTATAAATTTAATAACACCTAGAGAAGAAATAATAGATAGAATGATTACAAGAAGAGTATGTCCAAACTGTAAAGCAACATATAATATCAAAATTAATAAACCTAAAGTAGAAGATATTTGCGACAAATGTGGAGCAAACTTAATTCAAAGGGAAGATGATAAGAGTGAAGAAGCTATAAACAATAGATTAGAAATTTATGACACACAAACAGCACCTGTTTTAAATTACTATAATGAAAAAGGAATTGTACAAAATGAAGAAGTTACAATTTCAAAAAATAGATTAGCAGATAAAGCTGCAAAACATATAATTGAAAAATTGAAATAGAAGTTAGAGATTAGAGGTCAGTAGGGGCGATTATTAATCGCCCGCTCTTTGAAGGGAAAATGCAAATAAATATCGTTAGAAGGGATTTTCAGATGATAGAAATTAAATCAAAAAGAGAAATAGAATTAATGAAAGAAGCATGCAGAATTACAGCATTAGTACATAAGGAATTAGAAAAAGCAATAAAGCCAGGAATAACAACATTAGAATTGGATATGTTAGCAGAAAGCATAATAAGGAAAAATGGAGGAATTCCTGCTCAAAAAGGTTATCCAAGTGAAGAAAAAGGAGTAAAAAACTTCCCAGCAACAATATGTGCTTCAGTTAATGATGAAGTAATTCATGGAATTCCATCTAGAAAAGTAGTATTAAAAGATGGAGATATAATAAGTATAGATTTTGTTACTTGCAAAGATGGATACAATGGAGATGCTGCGAGAACTCATATTGTTGGCAAAGCATCTGAAGAAGATAAAAAATTAATTGAAGTAACAAAGCAGGCATTTTTTGAAGGTATTAAGTTTGCTAAACCAGGATACCGAATTGGTGATATTTCTTTTGCAATTCAGCAATATGTAGAAAAAAATGGATTTAGTGTCGTAAAAGAATTTCAAGGTCATGGAATAGGAAGATTAATGCATGAAGATCCTGGGATTCCTAATTATGGAAAACCTGGTAAAGGACCAAAAATTGAAGCTGGTATGACACTTGCTATTGAACCTATGGTAATAGCTGGTAAGCCAGATGTATGGGAACTAGATGATGGATGGACAATCGCTTCTCAGGATGGAACAAAAGCTGCACATTATGAAAATACAGTTTTAATTACAGAAAAAGAAGCCAAAGTGTTGACATTATATTAAAAGTATTATATAATATTACAGTTAATTACAATATTTAAATGTTACATAATTGAAAGGGGAGAAATCAATTGGCAAAAGAAGATATTATTGAGGTTGAAGGAATTGTAGTTGAAACTTTACCTAGCACAACTTTTAAAGTAGAATTAGAAAATGGACATCAAGTTTTAGCACATATTTCGGGAAAACTAAGGCAAAATTATATCAAGATATTACCAGGAGATAAAGTTCGTGTAGAACTTTCACCATATGATTTATCAAGGGGAAGGATTACATGGAGAGCAAAATAAAATGTAACAATAAATATAAAATACAGGGAGGTAAGAACAATGAAAGTAAGACCATCAGTAAAACCAATGTGTGAAAAATGCAAAGTTATAAAAAGAAAAGGTGTTATTAGAGTAATATGTGAAAATCCAAAACACAAACAAAGACAAGGATAATAACAGTAATTAAATTAATTAGATATCAACACAAATTGGTAGCGGCTGACAGACTTTTATAGCGAGAGTCTTATATCAAATTTGTGTTTATATACATTTTTAAGTTGTATTAAATTGCACTTAAAAAAGCGTAATTTATGTACAAGTTAAATATGCGAAACTTAGAATTTTCTATGTATAACTTATTTGTACACATTAAAGTTACTACTAAAAATTTAGCAAAATAGGGGACTTAGAAAAGATAAGTTCCGTTTTTTATGAACAAAGTAATTACTATCTATAGTATATAAATAACATTAGTGTGGATAATTATGTGGATAACTTGTGGATAAATAACTTAAATATGTGCAGAATTGTTATAATATAAATAGATACATTTCAGGTTACTTTGTGAATAAATAATATTTTAAATATAGAATGAAAAATTGGAGGTGCTAAAATATATGGCTCGTATAGCAGGTGTAGACTTACCAAAAGAAAAAAGAGTTGAAATAGGACTTACTTATATTTATGGTATAGGTTTAACAAGTTCTCAAAAAATCTTAAAACAAACTGGAGTAAATCCTGATACTAGAGTTAAGGATTTAACAGATGCAGAAGTAAATAGCATTAGAAAAGTAGTGGATGAAGAATATAAAGTTGAGGGTGATTTAAGACGTGAAGTAGCTCTTAATGTAAAAAGACTTAGAGAAATAGGATGTTATAGAGGACTAAGACATAGAAGAGGATTACCAGTTAGAGGACAAAGAACAAAGACAAATGCTCGTACAAGAAAAGGTCCTAAAAAAGCAGTAATTAAAAGCAAAACAAAATAATAGGAAGGAGTAAGTTAAAATGGCTAAAGCTCAAACAACAAAAAGAACATCAAGAAGAAATAGAAAGAACATTGATAAAGGTGCAGCACATATACATTCAAGTTTTAATAATACTATTGTTACAATAACAGATGCTCAAGGAAATGTTATATCTTGGGCAAGTGCAGGTGGATTAGGATTTAAAGGTTCAAGAAAAAGTACACCATTTGCAGCTGGAGAAGCAGCTGAAACAGCTGCAAAGGCAGGAATGGAGCATGGTTTAAAAACTGTTGAAGTATTTGTTAAAGGACCAGGTGCAGGACGTGAAGCAGCAATAAGATCCCTTCAAACAGCAGGTCTTGAAATAAGTGCTATTAAAGATGTAACACCAATACCACATAATGGTTGTAGACCACCCAAAAGAAGAAGAGTTTAATTAATATAAAAATATAGAAAGAGGTGTAATTATTACATGTCAAGATTTAAAGATGAACAATGCCGTATTTGCCGTAGACAAGGTCAAAAATTGTTCTTAAAAGGTGCAAGATGCTACTCTGATAAATGTAGTATTTCTAGAAGAAATTATGCTCCAGGAGAACATGCTACAAAGAAAGCAAAACTTTCAGAATATGGTATTCAATTAAGAGAAAAACAAAAAACTAAAGCATTTTATGGAGTTAGAGAAAATCAATTTAGAAAATATTTTGAAATGGCTACAAGAGAAAAAGGAATTACAGGTGAAGAGCTATTAAAAATCCTTGAAAGTAGATTAGATAATGTTGTATATAGATTAGGATACGGTTCTTCTAGACCACAAGCAAGACAATTAGTAAACCATGGATTATTTGAAGTAAATGGACAAAAAGTTGATATTGCATCTTATTTAGTAAAACCAGGAGATATTATAAAAGTTAGAGAAAATAAGAAAGAAGCTACTATCATTAAAGAAAATGTAGAAGCAAATACAGCAAGAAATGTTCCAGCATGGATGGAAAAAGATGCTAAAAACTTAAGTGGAAAAATTATAAGAAAACCTTCTAGGGAAGATGTAGATTTACAAGTTGAAGAACACTTCATTGTTGAGTTATATTCTAAATAGAATTTAGGCTAAAGAAGAGCCTCAAAAATTATATAAAGTGGAGGTAAAAATGATAGAATTTGAAAAGCCAAATATTGAGTGTATAGATGTAGACGAGCAAAATAACTATGCAAAATTTGTATGTGAGCCATTAGAAAGGGGATATGGAGTAACAATAGGAAACTCTTTAAGAAGAATTTTACTTTCTTCTCTTCCAGGATGTGCTATTACAAGTATCAAAGTAGAAGGTGTAGTTCACGAGTTCTCTACAATACCAGATGTAGTAGAAGACGTTTCAGAACTAATAGTTAATTTAAAAAGTGTTAGATTCAAATCTTATGACAATGATGATAAAGTTGTTAAGATAGACTTTAAAGGCGAAGGTGAAGTAAAAGCAGAAGATATTCAAACAGATGGAACTATAGAAGTATTAAATCCAGATTTACATATTGCTACAGTGGCTACTGGAGGACACCTTTCAATAGAAATGACAGTTGAAAAAGGAAGAGGATATAACACAGCAGCTAAGAATAAGAAACCAAATCAAGATATATCTGTATTACCAATAGATTCAATTTTTACACCAGTAAAAAAAGTAAACTACTCTGTAGAGAATACAAGAGTAGGGCAAATGGTCGATTTTGATAAATTAATAATTGAAGTTTGGACAGATGGAAGTTTAAAGGCATATGAAGCATTAAGTTTAGCAGCAAAAGTAATAGTAGGACATCTTGAATTATTCATAGATTTATCAGAAACAGCTAAAAATACTCAAATAATGGTAGAAAAGGAAGAATCAAAAGCAGCTAGAGTATTAGAAATGTCTATAGAAGACTTAGAATTGTCTGTAAGATCATTTAATTGTTTAAAAAGAGCAGGGATTTCGACAGTTCAAGACTTAACTAATAAATCAGAAGCAGATATGATGAAAGTAAGAAATTTAGGAAAGAAATCATTAGATGAAGTAACACATAAGTTAATATCTCTAGGATTAGGATTTGCTAAAGACGATGAATAGAAATTACTTATGCAACTGCCGAAGGCAGTTGTATACAATTGAAAAAGAATATTAAACTAAAAAGAAAGGGTGAAAACAGTGGCTATAAATAGAAAATTAGGAAGGACAACTGACCAGAGATTATCTATTTTAAGAACTCTAACTACAGATTTAATTTGGCATGAAAAAATTGAAACAACTGAAGCTAGAGCAAAAGAGATAAAATCTATTGCAGATTCATTAATATCATTAGCAATAAAAGAAAAAGATAATTTTGAAATGGTAGATGTTAAGGTAAGTCGTGCTAAACTAGATGAAAAGGGAAATAAAGTAACAGAAAAAGTAACTAGCAAAAATGGTAAAGAATATTTAAGAGTAGTTAGAGAAGAAGTTACAGAAGCAAGACAAAAAGATATGCCTTCAAGATTAAATGCAAGAAGAAAAATGATGAAAAAAATAAACAAAGTAAAAGATTCAGAAGGTAAGAACATTGATTTAACATCTAAATTATTTAATGAAATAGCTCCAAGATATACAGACAATGTAGGAGGATACACAAGAATAGTAAAACTAGGAAAGAGACGTGGAGATGCAGCAGAAGTTGTTATATTACAATTAATATAAAAATAAAAACAGACTTATGTCTGTTTTTATTTTATGTATATGAACATTGGGGATTGTATGTGTGATTTTATTATATAAAATCACAATGAATAATTAATAATGAATGGTGAATAATGAATAATAAATGTAGGATCCATCCAAACAAACACAAATTTATAATTATGCTGTTGCAACATTTAATATATGGTTAATAATATTTTATCAAAAACACTATGAAAACTTTATAATACATGATATACTGTGAGAAATTATAAAAAAAGGAGCGATATGAGATGAAAAAAGAAGAAATAACTTTAAAAAACACTAAATCAGAGATACTAGAAGCACTAAATGCTGCATTAGAAAGAGAAAAGAGTATTGCAGAAGCAAAATACGAACCAGAAAAAGAGGAACAAAAGAAAAAGGTAACTAAAGCGATTGAAGAATCAAAACAAAACGTAGAACAAAAAATATTTTCTGAAGAATTAAATAATAAATTTAAAAATTTAGAGGTAGCTATAAGTGCAGAGGAAGAAAAATTAAAAGAACTATATGGAATAGAAAAGGAATTAAATAATCTTGTTATCGCTGTAAATGCAGGAAAAGATTATATGTTAGACTTAGAGGAGCGCAAAAGATTAAGAACAGAAGAATTAAATGATGAAATAAAAGAATTAGAAGAAAAATATAAAAACAAAATGGAAGAACTAGAAAAAGAAAATGAAATAAAAGCAAAAAAACTAAAGATAGACAGAGATAGAGAAGAAGAAGAATATAATTATAAAACTAAAAGAGAAAGGGCAATAGATAACAACAAATGGGAAGACGAAAAAACGAAAAGAGAGAGTGAACTAGCAAAAAGAGAGGAAGAGACAACTAAACTTTTAGAAGAAGCTGTGGCAAATGCAGAACATTTAAAAGAATTAGAGCAAAAGGTAGAAGAAATTCCTACACTTGTAGAAAAAGAATATACTAGGGGAAGAAAAGAGGCTACAAGTGATTTAGAAAAAGAAAATAAATACACAACTGAACTATTGAAAAGAGAATTTCAAAATACTATTGATAGACAAAATGATAAAATAGAATCATTACAAGAGGAACTAAAAAAAGCTAATACACAAAATGAAATGCTACAAAGTAAATTAGATCAAGCATATAACCAAATTAAGGAGATGGCAACAAAAACTGTTGAAGCAACAGGAGGAGTTAAGATAATTGGAGGAAATGATGCAAATAAATAAAAATATTAAAAATGGGTACAGATGGCTGTATCCATTTATATAATTGCTAGATTTCCTCTTTATAGTGAAAGAATTTAAAATAATTTACATAAAAATATAAACAAAGAGTCTTGCAAAAAGGCGAAAAATGTTATAAAATATGAGCATTAAAAACGTTAAGGTAAATATTGTCAAAAATCAAAAAAACATTGAAAAAAAGCTGTATATATGAGAAAATATAATAGGAGTATTATATAAGAGAAATAGGAGGGAATTCGATGTCAGATTCTTTTATAACAGTAGTTTTAGTATTGGTAGCAGCAGTACTTATTTTTGTAGTGCCAGTAGTAGCAGTATCTGCCAGAAATGATGAAAAAGCAGAACAAAATGTACAAGTAGCAGTAACAAGTTTTGTAGATAGCATAAGAGAAACTCGGAATAATAACATTAGATGAGTATGATCAATTACTAGAAGAAATACAATCAACTGGAAATTCTTATGATACAAATATAAGTATATTGCATATAGATGAAAATCCATCAAAGAAAACAAGTTCCGATGCATCAGATGTAACAAAAATAGGAGAGAATATATATTATATAGAATATACAAAGCAGATAGAAGAAATATTTGAGGAACAAGGTGAAGTAAGATTAGCAGAAGGAGACTTTGTTAGAATTGATGTAGAAAATACAAACCAAACAATGCATCAAATAATACAAAATGCATTATATAAAGTATCAGGTGGGAATGTAGGAAAAATATCAGGAAGACATACAGTATTAATATTAGAATCTACTAAAGGGCGATTTGCTGAAGTAATTTAAGAAGGAGAATGATAAAAATGAACAGGTATCTATTTACCTCAGAAAGTGTGACAGAAGGGCATCCAGATAAATTATGTGACTTAATATCAGATACTATATTAGATGAATGCTTAAAACAAGATAAAAACTCAAGGGTAGCAGTAGAAACTTTTGCATCTAATAACAAAATAACTATTGGAGGTCAATTAACAACAAATGCAGTAATAGATGTAGAAAAATTAGTACGTAGTACTATGAAAAAAATAGGTTATAAAAATGAATTTATAGATATAAATCCTGAAAACTGTGAAATAAGTATAAATATCACAAAGCAAAGTGCAGACATAGCACAAGGTGTTGATATAGGAGGAGCTGGAGATCAAGGTATAATGTTTGGATATGCCTGTGATGAAACAGAAGAATACATGCCATTTGCAATAAGCATGGCACATAGATTATCTAAGAAATTAACTGAGGTAAGAAGAAATGGAATATTACCATATTTGGGTTCAGATGGAAAAACACAAGTAACGGTTGAATATGATGAATATAAACCAGTAAGAATAGATACAATACTAATATCAAATCAACATGAGCCAGAAATTAGTTTAGATACCATTAGAGAAGACATAATAAATAAAGTAATAAAAAAGGTTATACCTAAAGAATATTTAGATGAAAAAACAAAATATTATATTAATCCAACAGGCAAATTTGTAATAGGAGGACCATTAAGCGATACAGGTCTTACAGGAAGGAAAATAATAGTAGATACATATGGTGGTTATGCCCATCATGGTGGAGGGGCATTTTCAGGAAAAGATGCAACAAAAGTTGATAGGTCAGCAGCTTATATGTTAAGATTTCTTGCAAAAAATATTGTAGCAAATGGATATGCAAAAAAATGTGAGCTACAAGTATCTTATGGAATAGGAATTGCAGAGCCAATATCTATTTATATAAATACTTTTGGGACAAGTAATATATCAGAAGAAGAAATTATACATAAAATTAAGTCAAAATTTGATTTAACGCCAAAAGGTATAATAGAATATTTAGGATTAAGAGAACCAATATATGCAATGACGACAAATTATGGACATTTTGGAAAAGAAGGGTTACCATGGGAGAAAATAATAAAATTATCATAAAAATTCACCAAAACTATTGACAAATCAATAAAAATGGTGTAAAGTATATTAGCATTGCACTTATGATTAATTATCAAATGTAATTTTGATAATTTTTATGTACATTGGAGAGGATTGATATTAAAAAATGGAAAAAAGCGTTACAGTTAGTATTTTGTTAGATATCTATGGAAAAGTATTAACAGACAAGCAACAAGATGTCTTGGACTTATATTATAATGAAAATCTATCTTTAGCAGAAATTGCTGAAGAAACTGGAATAACAAGACAGGCAGTACATGACTGTATAGTGAAAGGAGAAAAAAAACTTTTTAATTTGGAGGAAAAACTGGGAGTTATGAAAAAATTAGACAATCAAGAAAAACAATTACAAAAGATTTTATTAGAATTATCTCAGATTCAACAAAAGGACTCTGATAAACACATAAATGATATCATCGAAAATGTTGTGCGTGAATTGAATTGCTTAGTGTAGGAGGAAAAATCTATGGCATTTGAAGGACTATCTTCAAGACTGCAAGAAATTACACGAAAATTAAAAGGAAAAGCAAGAATTACAGACAGTGACTTAAAAGAAATGTTAAGAGAAGTAAAATTAGCATTATTAGAAGCAGATGTAAACTATAAAATAGTAAAAGACTTTATAAATACAATTCAGGAAAAAGCTCAAGGTGCAGACGTTTTAAAATCATTAACACCAGGTCAACAAGTTATAAAAATAGTAAAAGATGAATTAGTAGAACTCCTTGGTGGAACAGAAAGTAAAATTAATTTTACTCCAAATCCACCAACAATTATAATGTTAGTAGGACTTCAAGGTTCAGGAAAGACAACAACAGCTGGAAAACTTGCAAATTTATTAAGAAAACAGGGAAAGAAACCACTATTAGTAGCATGTGATATATATAGACCAGCGGCAATAAAGCAATTACAAGTAGTAGGAGCAAGTTTAAATATACCAGTATTTGCAAATGAATCTTCAAAAGATGTTGTACATATAGCGAAACAAGCTCAAAATATAGCTATATCAAAATTAAATGATGTAATTATTTTAGACACAGCTGGACGTTTACATATTGATGAAGCATTAATGGAAGAGTTAAAGAATTTAAAATCAAGTGTAAAGCCACATGAAATATTATTAGTAGTAGACTCAATGACAGGTCAAGATGCAGTAAATGTTGCGACAAATTTTAATGAGGCTGTCGGAATTGATGGAATAATACTTACGAAATTAGATGGAGATACAAGAGGTGGTGCTGCATTATCAGTAAAAAATGTTACAGGAAGACCAATAAAGTTTGTAGCAACAGGAGAAAAGTTAAGTGATATAGAATCATTCCATCCAGAGAGAATGGCATCAAGAATTTTAGGAATGGGTGATGTATTATCAATAATAGAAAAAGCAGAAGAAGCATATGATGAAGAAGAAGCATTAAAACTAGAAAAGAAGTTAAGAAAGCAAGAATTTGACTTAGACGATTATTTAACACAGTTAAGACAAATGAAAAAGATGGGTTCATTTTCATCATTATTAAAAATGATACCAGGAGCAAACAAACTTGGGGACATAAAAATAGATGACAAAGAGTTTATAAGAATAGAAGCGATAATATGTTCTATGACAGCAAAAGAAAGAAGAAACTCTAAAATATTAAATGCAAGTAGAAGAATAAGAATAGCAAAAGGTTCAGGAACATCTGTGCAAGAAGTAAATAAATTTATAAAATCATTTGAGATGACGCAAAAAATGATGAAACAAATGCAAAACAAAAAAGGTGGATTCAATAAAATGTTAAAAGGAATGAACCCAAATGATTTAAAAAATTTTAAATTTTAATTTGTTATTAAATTTATAAATATAAAACAAATGTGGCTTTGCCACACGGGCGATTACTAATCGCCCCTACTGGGGAGGTGAAAAAATAATGGTAAAAATAAGATTACAAAGAGAAGGAAAGAAAAAAGCGCCTTTTTATCATATAGTTGTTGCTGATTCTAAATCTCCAAGAGATGGTAAAATAATAGAGCAAATTGGAACATATAATCCAATGACAACTCCTGCTACAATAGTTTTAGACAAAGCAAAAGCTGAAGAATGGATGAAAAATGGTGCACAACCTACAGATACAGTAAAGGCTTTAATCGCTAAAATTGAAAAATAAGGATTATTCTTTTAAGGAAGGAATTAGACTAAAATGAAAGAAATTTTGGAATGTATATTAAAAAATCTTGTTGAAAATGTAGAGGCAGTATCTATAAGTCAAGAAGAAAAAGACAACCAAACAGTATTTGAAGTAAAAGTTGCATCAGAAGATATGGGAAAAGTTATAGGTAAAGAAGGAAAAAATGCAAAAGCTATTAGAAATATAATAAGAGCTATTGGGGCTAAGGAAAATAAAAAAGTAACAGTCGAATTTAAAGATTAGAAAGAGGAGTTTTAGTATATGAACGACTTTCTAGAAATAGGTCAAATAGTTAATTCATATGGAATAAAAGGATTTTTCAAAGTTGTACCATTTACAGATGATATTACAAGGTTTGACGATTTAAAAAACATATATATTGAAAAAAATAAGAAACTGGAAAAAAAGGAAATAGAAGAAGTCAAATATCATAAGAACCTAGTTTTAGTAAAAATCAAAGGGATAGATGATATAAATGACACTGAACAATATAAAAACTGTTACTTAAAAATAGACAGAAAAGATGCAGTAGAACTTCCAGAAGATACTTATTTTATAACTGACTTAATAGATATAGATGTATACACAGAAGAAGGGGAAGCATTAGGCAAAATAGTAGACATATTTCCAACAGGAAGTAATGATGTATATGTTGTAAAAGATGAATTAGGAAAGCAAATTCTTTTACCCGCAATAGGAGAAGTAATAAAAAATGTAAATATTCTAGAAAAGAAAATGACAGTTAAATTAATAGCAGGGCTAAATTAGGAGAAAAACATGAAATTCAGTATATTAACACTTTTTCCAGAGATGTTTTCTGCATTAAATGAAAGCATAATAGGAAGAGCAAAAGAAAAAGAACTAATAGATATAGAGCTAATAAATATTAGGAACTTTTCTAAAGACAAACATAAAAAGGTTGATGATACGCCTTATGGTGGAGGGGCAGGAATGATATTAATGCCAGACGTTGTATATAATGCTTATAAATCAATAAATGATGAAAAAGCAAAAGTAATATATCTATCTCCACAAGGAAAAGTATTTAATCAATCAAAAGTACAAGAACTTGCCAAAGAAAATCATCTTATATTATTATGTGGTCACTATGAAGGAATAGACCAAAGAGTGATAGATGAAATTGTTGATGAGGAAATATCAATAGGAGATTATGTCTTAACTGGTGGAGAAATACCTGCAATGGTTTTGATTGATTCTATATCAAGATATGTTGAAGGAGTACTAAGTAAAGAATCGACACAAGAAGAATCATTTTCTAATGGATTATTAGAATATCCACAATATACAAGACCAGAAAATTTCTTAGGTCGTGAAGTTCCAGAAATATTAAAAAGTGGTCACCATGAAAACATAAATAAATGGAGAAAAGAAAAATCGTTAGAAATAACAATGGTCAAAAGACCAGACTTAATAAGAAAGAAGGAGGATTAAAAATGGACGTAATAAAAGCCATTGAACATGAACAATTAAAAGAAACAGTTCCAGTATTGGATGTTGGAAATACTGTAAGAGTTTCTGTTAAAATTAAAGAAGGCGAAAAAGAGAGAATACAAGTCTTTGAAGGAATTATAATAAAAAAACAAGGTGGAGGATTAAATGAAACATTTACTGTAAGAAAAATTTCTTATGGAGTAGGTGTTGAGAAAACATTTTTATTACATTCACCAATGGTAGAAAAAGTTGAAGTTGTAAGAGTAGGAAAAGCTAGACGTGCTAAATTAAACTATTTAAGAGACAGAATTGGAAAAGAAGCTAAAACTAAAGAAAAAGTTGGAGCAAGAATTGAAAATAAAGTTGTAGTATTAAAAGAAGCAATTGACGAAAATACTGAAATAGTTGAAGAAAATGCTACTGAAGAAGAAGTAAAAGACAATGTAGAAGCAGTAGAAACAGCACAAAATGTTGAAAATGTAGAAGTTGTAGAAAATGTTGAAACAACAGAAACTACAAAAACGGAAGAAAATACAAATGAAACAGAAAAATAATTCTATAAATGTTGGTACAAGGGCACTATGTGCCCTTTTTGTGAGTGCAAATAAAAAATAATTATAACCTGTTGAAATTTATAAAAAAACATAGTATAATATAACATGAGGAGAAAATAATATGAATCAAATTTTAGTTACAGATAAAGTTATTGTTACTAAAGAAATGCGCAAGAAGAAAAACTTTTATAAAAGAAATATAATTTTATCAATTTTTCTAATGTGTATTTTGTGTTCATACTATGTTTATGCAGAATTTGATAGAAATCGATTTGAGCAAAAATCGCAAGCAATTTTAAAAGATCTGAATATTGAAGAAAGAATTAATGAAGAAGACAATACTACTATAGATAATAATACATTTATTGCAAGTAATTCTATAACAGTACAAGATGATATATTAAAAGTAATAATAGGTGGAACATCGGAATCAGTAGAAGAAGTAAAATTAGGTAATATTTTAAAAGATGTAAAACATACTGTTGAAGAAGGTTCAGAAGGAGAAAATGCCACAGTACCAATACCTAGTGAATATACTACAGAAGATGGAGGAACCAAATATTCGGCTGAATCAATAGTAAGAGTACCAGGCTTAGGAATAGAATATCCTGTTTTATCAGAAACATCAGATGAACTATTAAAAATATCTATAAATAAACTTTGGGGACCAGCCCCAAATGAAGTCGGGAATTATGTCGTAATAGGACATAACTATAAAAGTGGAAAAATGTTTGGAAAATTAAAAAGCATTAAAATTGGAGACTTAGTAGAACTTACAGATTTAACAGGAAGAACTGTAAAATACGTAGTATCAGACAAATATGTAATTGAACCTGATGATGTAAAATGTACAAGCCAATTAACAAATGGTAGAAAACAGATAACACTTATAACATGTTCTAATTCAGGAAGCAAAAGATTAGTAGTGCAGGGATACGAAAAAGAATAAAAAGGGGAAAAGAGGGAATAATATGGTAAAAGAAGACATAAAAAAAGCTAACCCTAAAGAGGAGGAACCAATGAAAATTTACGATAAATACATGTATAAAAGTCAAGAAAAAATTAAAAATATTGTACTTATAATAGCTGTATTTATAATAGGATTCATAGCTGGGTATGCGTGCCAGATTCAAACAATCAGTAAATTAAATAAAGAAATAAATGGAATACAGGAGAATGCATCATTAAGGCAGTAATAAAATCATAATTTACAGTGGCAGATATTATTTCTGCCACTTAATTTGTATAAGAAAGGATTGAAGAAAATATGTCAAAAACACTATGGAAGCCAGGTACATTTGAATACCCAATACCAGCAGTAATGGTATCATGTGGTAATATGGAAAAATCAAATATAATAACTGTTGCATGGACAGGAATTTTATGCACAAATCCTGCTAAAATATACATATCTGTAAGACCCGAAAGATATTCATACAATATAATAAAAGAAACAAAAGAATTTGTAATAAATCTTACAACAGAGGATTTAGCATTTGCTACAGATTGGTGTGGAGTAAAATCAGGAAGAGATGTAGACAAATTTAAAGAAATGAAATTAACTAAGCAAAAAGCCAATTTTGTAAAATGTCCAATGATAGAAGAAAGTCCAGTATCAGTAGAATGCAAAGTAACAGAAATTAGGGAACTAGGAAGTCATCATATGTTTATAGCAGATGTCCTAGGAATAAATGCAGATGACAAATACATAGATGAAAATGGAGCATTTGATATATCAAAATGTGATTTAATAGCTTATGCTAATGGAGGGTATTATCCTTTAGGAGAGAAACTAGGAAAATTTGGATTTTCAGTTCAAAAGAAGAAAAAATAATTAGAATTTGTGTAACTTTTCCCAGAATATAGACTATAAAAATTTAATATGATATAATTCAGAGTGAATTTAAAAGAAGGGAAGGGTGTATATGACATATATTAATGAAAACTTTTTAAAATTACAAGACAGTTACTTATTTTCTACAATTGCCAAAAAAGTAAATGAATATAGTTCAAGAAATCCAGACAAAAAAATAATAAAATTAGGAATTGGAGATGTAACAAAACCAATAGTTCCAGCAGTAATAGAAGCAATGCATAAAGCAGTTGATGAAATGGCAACACAACAAGGATTTAAAGGTTATGGACCAGAACAGGGATATGAATTTTTAAGAAGAGTAATAGCTGAAAACGATTATAAAGATTTAGGAATTGAAATAGATGAAATTTTTGTATCAGATGGTGCAAAATGTGACTGTGGAAATATAGTAGATATATTTGATGAAAACAATAAAGTTGCAATAACAGATCCTGTATACCCAGTATATTTAGACACAAATGTAATGTCAGGAAGAACTGGAAAATATAACAACGAATCAGGAATTTATGATAATATAGTATATATTCCAGTTACAGAAGAAAACAATTTTGTACCAGAATTTCCAAAAGAGAAAGTTAATATGATATATTTATGTTTTCCAAA
Organism: uncultured Clostridia bacterium; assembly: GCA_948739805.1. Taxonomy (GTDB): domain Bacteria; phylum Bacillota; class Clostridia; order TANB77; family CAG-508; genus CAKPSH01. The sequence continues at coordinate 28,510 of CAPYID010000002.1, forward strand.
TAACCCAACAGGAACGACTTTAACAAAAGAACAATTAAAAAAATGGGTAGACTATGCAATAGAAAACAAAGCTGTAATATTATTTGATGCAGCCTACGAAGCATTTATAACAGAAGATAATGTCCCACACTCTATATATGAAATAGAAGGAGCAAAAAAAGTAGCAATAGAATTTAAAAGTTTTTCAAAAACAGCAGGATTTACAGGAGTAAGATGTGCATATACAATAGTACCAAAAGAATTAAAATTATATACAAAAAATGGAGAAGAAATAAATGCAAATAAGTTATGGAATAGAAGACAATGTACAAAATTTAATGGAGTACCATATATAACACAGAAAGCAGCAGAAGCTACATATACAGAAGAAGGAAAAAGGCAAATAAAAGAGAATATAAGATATTATTTAGAAAATGCTAAAATAATAAAACAAGGACTAGAGAAAGCAGGATTTACTGTATATGGTGGAGTAAATTCACCTTATATATGGTTAAAAGTTCCAGATGGACTTACTTCATGGCAATTCTTTGACAAGTTATTAGAAGAAGTAAATGTGGTAGGTACACCTGGAAGCGGATTTGGACCACACGGAGAAGGATACTTTAGATTAACAGCATTTGGAACAAAGGAAAATACAGAAGAAGCTGTAAAGAGGATAGTAGAGATGTAGAGCAGTAGTATGTATTTACAATCAAAATGTAGTATGCAAAGTATGAAGTTTTATAATTAAATAATGGAGGAAGAAAAATAATATGAAAAAAACATATAAAATATCAGAATTAATAATTGATAATGAGGATCCAAATTATATAGACGAAGAGAGACTTAAAGAAGATAAGGAAAAGAAAATAAGAGAGATTCGTAAAGGCGAAAAAGTAAGACATTTAACTTGGATAGATAATTCAAAGGACATAAAGAGTGTTACTACTCCAGATGGTAGGGAGCTAACTCCAGAAGAGCTTTTTGATTTTGTAATTGGAAACAACATAACAGACTTAGCAAAAGCCCAAAATAAAAGTGAAAATAAAGCAGATATAGCTATAGTGTTGGGGAATATTGGATTACCAACTACTAGAGAAAGAGCCATAAAAGCTTTTGAATTATATAAATTAGGACTTGTTAAAAAAGTTATATTTACAGGAGGTATAGGCAAAGATAGAGATAAAAAAAGTATTATGCATCCTAAATCACTAGAGGATTATATGAACAATGAATTAGTAGAAGGGCAAGAATGGAATGACCGTACAGAAGCAGATTGGGGTTCAGAAACTCTTATTAAAGAACAATTTGATGAAGATTACCAAGAACATTCAGAGAAATTAACAGACGAATTCCTTAACAAAGTAGGAATAAATCCAGAAGATATTATAATAGAAGCAATGTCAACAACTACACAGGAAAATGCAGAATTCTGTAAAAATATTTTTGATTCAGAAGAAATAGAAACAGGTATGCAAATTAAGACAGCAATACTTGTAACTACATGTACTCATGGTAATAGAGCAACAAGGCAGTTTAAGAAAGTATTTGGGGATAAAATTAAATTAGCATGGTGTCCTTCTACATTAGACTTAGAACAATATGATAGTCTAAAAGCTATTTTAAATGCCCAAAAATTCGATGAAATCGCATTTAGGAATGAATTAAAAAGAATATATTGTAATGAGCCAAAATTAACACAAATGCTTAGAGAAGAAATTGGACATAATAGAAATGTTTTCATAAGAGGAGAAATTGATGACCCAGAGATAACAACTGTAGATAGAGAGATGAGTAGATAAATAATAATTAGAAATATAATTAATTCCTTAGAAGTATATTAAGCTATATATTACCTAAGGAATTTTTTGTATAAAAATATAGTTAAATATAGCCATTGACTAAACATGACAAAATGTGATAAAATATTATTTAGTGTGAAATAAAAAATAGAAAGAAAAGGGGCAAAAATGAAAGTTTTATTAATAAATCATTTTCCGCTTCAAGGTTCAGGAAGTGGAGTTTATGTTGCAAATATTGCAAAAAGCCTAAAAAAAAGGGGACATGAAACTTGTATTATAACTCCTGAAAACACAAGTCATTTTTCAGATTTAAAAGATATAAAATTACATCCTGTATTTTTTAAATTTCAAGAAAAAATTGAAGGTCAACAATCATTTAATTTTGGTTGTATTGATCCACATCCTAGGAGTAGCCTACTGTTTGGCAATATGACAGACTTGCAATTAAAACAATATGAAGAGGCTTTTAGAAAAGCAATAGAAGAGGAAATATTAGAATTTAAGCCAGATGTTATACATGCACAGCATATATGGATTATATCGAATGTAGCATTAGATTATAATATTCCCGTTGTAGTAACTTGTCATGGCTCTGATATTATGGGATATGAAATTTGGCCTAAATTTCATAAAATAATGTATAAAGTAGTAGATAAATGCAAAAAGATAATTGCTATATCAAATAATAGTAAAGATATTATTAATAATATCTTTAAAGAAAATAAGGAAAAAGTAGTAACTATTCTAAATGGTTATGATGAGAAAGTTTTTTATAAGGAAGATTATAATAAAAAAGATATATTGAATGAATTAAAAATATATAAGAACTATGATAAAATAGTGTGTTTTGCAGGGCGATTAGCCAAAAATAAAGGTGTAGATTTATTATTACAAGCTGCTAAAAATTATGAAAAAGAAGATGTATTAACTCTAATAGTAGGTGATGGTGAAGAACTAAAAAATTTGAAAGAAATGCAAGAGAAATTGAAATTAAAAAATGTAGTTTTTTTAGGAAATCAGAACCATGATACACTACGTAAGATATATAATATTTCAGACGTATGTGCTGTACCATCAAGAAAAGAGGCATTTGGTTTAGTGGCATTAGAAGCTATTGCATGTGGTACACCTGTTGTAGCTACAAATAAAGGAGAATTGCCAAATTTTGTAAATAACAAAGGTGGTATTTTAATAGAAGAAGAAAATATTTTAGAATTAGAGAATGCTATTTCTAAAATATTGGATAAAGAGATTATATTTGATTCTAAATATCTAGCTGAATATGCCAAAAGTAATTATATGCAAGATTTATTTATAGATAAATTAATAGAGATTTACAAGGAAAGTTTACAAGAAGAATATAAAATTGAAAAATAATCGGTAACAATTCTTTTCAACCAGGTTTGTGATATAGAAAGGAATGATATTAAATATGAATGTAAAACTAAAAAATGGAATTGAAATGCCTAAAATAGGTTTTGGAACATCATTAATAGAAGGAGAAGAATGTATAGATAATATTAAACTTGCATTACAAGCAGGATATAGACATATAGATACAGCCTCAGCTTATAAAAATGAGATTTATATAGGACAAGCAATAAAAGAAAGTAATATAGCAAGAGAAGAAATCTTTGTAACAAGTAAAGTCTGGAAAGATTCTATGGGATATGAAAATACAATAAAATCATTTAATAATTCATTACAAAATTTAGGCTTAGAATATATAGATTTATTTTTGATCCATTGGCCAAGAAATAATGATGAGAAGTTAAATATAGATACATGGAAAGCATTGGAAGATTTATATAAACAAAAAAAGGTAAGAGCAATAGGATTATCAAATTTCTTAAAACATCATTTAGAAATTATATTGAATAACTGTGAAATAGTTCCAATGGTTGACCAATTAGAATTCCATCCAGGCTTAACAAGACAAGAAACATTAAATTTCTGCAAGGAAAAGAATATAGTAGTTGAAGCATGGGCACCATTAGGGAAAGGAAAAATGTTGCAAAACGAAGAGCTAGTAAGAATAGCTAATAAATATAATAAATCAGTAGCACAAATATGTATAAAATGGTGTTTACAAAATGATGTAGTACCTTTACCTAAGACAACAAATTGGAACAGAATGTTAGAAAATAAAGATGTATTTGATTTTACAATTTCAGATGAAGACATGAAATTTATAAATAATATGGAATTCTTTGCAGGTTCTGATATGGATCCTAATAAGTCATAAATATAAAAAAAGGTGGAGAAAGAATGGAAAAAATATCTGTAATTATGCCAGTCTATAATGCAGAAAAGTTCATAAGACAGAGTATAAATTCTCTATTAATACAAACACATAGAAATATAGAGATAATACTTGTAGATGATGGTTCTAAAGATTTATCTGGAAAAATTTGTGATGAATACAGTAAGATAGATACTAGAATTAAGGTAATACATAAGGAAAATGGAGGCTCATCAAGTGCAAGAAATATGGCTTTAGATGTAGCTACAGGAAAATATATAATGTTTATAGATGCAGATGATTTTTATGAAAAGAATTCTTGCGAATTATTATATAATCAAATAGAAAAAACACAAGCTGATTATGTAGTTGGTAATTATTTTCATACAAATTATAAAGGGCAAAAGTGGGAAAAGCCAGTATTTGACTTTGATAATTGTAATGGTTTTAAATTGGAAATTAATAATTATGAAAAATCCTTTTTTATAATGAATACAATTATATGGAATAAAATTTATAGAAAAGAATTTATACAAAAACATAATTTACGTTTTATTAATAGCGATATTGCGGAGGATGCAGTATTCTCAACATATTGTTATGTTCATACTGATAAATGTTATTTTATAAATGATATAGTATATAATTATAGGCAAAATCAACTAAACACATCAGTATCAACTAGTTGTACAAAGCATTATTTCGAAAAATTAAATACTTCTTATAAGTTGATTTTTAAAAACTTTGAAACAACAGATAACTTAAGTTTTTATAGATTGCTTTGTGCAAGAATGATTCCATATTTACTATGTAAAATCATTGATTCAAATGCATTAGATAATAATCAAACCATAGAAGTGTTAGAAATGCTAAATTGGTTTTTTAAGCAAAAGGAATTATACGATGTAGTAATAATAAATGATAGATTAAATCAAATTATTGAAAACATAAACAATAAAGATTATATAGAAGCTATTAATAAAATTAAAGAAACTAAAAAATATAGAATGGAGATAAACGATATAGAAAAACAAAAAATGTATTCACCTAATGAAGAATTATATATAAAAATGTTAAGTATACAATAAATGCCAAGAGGGACGGAGAATTTCGGCAATATTGCCAAAATTCTCCGTCCCTCTTGCCAAAATTCGTTTTTTAGTTGCAAAATCTTGAAAAAAAAGTATTAATATGCTATTATGATAAAAAAGTCAAAGGAAAGGAACAAAGGTTAAAAATGGAAAAAATAATACAAACAATAGCAAACGAATTACAAATAAAAAATACACAAGTAGAAAATACAATAAAATTAATAGATGAAGGAAACACAATACCATTTATAGCGAGATATAGAAAAGAGGTTACAGGAGGATTAAGTGATGAAACTTTAAGAAACCTAAATGAAAGGCTTACATATTTAAGAAACCTAGAAACAAGAAAAGAAGAAATAAGAAAATCCATAGAAGAACAAGGAAAAATGACAGAAGAACTAGGGATAGCAATAGAAAATGCAATTACATTAGCAGAGGTAGAAGATATCTATAGACCATATAAGCAAAAGAAGAAAACAAGAGCAACAGTTGCAAAAGCGAAAGGATTAGAACCATTAAGTATAATAATTTATGCACAAGAAGAAAAAGAAGACATAAACAGAATAGCAGAAAAATATATAGATGAAGAAAAAGAGGTAAATTCAGTAGAAGAAGCAATAGCAGGAGCATTAGACATAATAGCAGAAAACATATCAGATGATGCAAGATATAGAAAAAAGATAAAAGGTTATTGTTATAGAGAAGGCTATATAGTAACAAAAGCATCAAAAGAAGATGAACAAACAAATTATGAGATGTATTATGACTATAAAGAAAAAATCAATCAAATACCAAGCCATAGAATATTAGCGATAAACAGAGGAGAAAAAGAAGAAGCAATAAAAGTAAAGATAGAGAAACCAGAAGATAAAATAATATCATATATAGAAAGAGATATTATAAAAGGAAAAACACAATTCGAAGAAATGTTAAAAACAACGATATTAGATGCATTTAAAAGATTAATAGAGCCATCAATAGAAAGAGAAATAAGAAGCGACTTAACAGAAAAGGCAGATGACAAAGCAATAAAAGTATTCGGAAAAAATGCAAAACAACTATTATTAGGTGCACCAATAAAAGGAAAAACAGTTATGGGATTTGACCCAGCATATAGAACAGGTTGTAAAATAGCAGTAATAGACGAAACAGGAAAAGTATTGGATACAGAAACTGTATATCCAACAGCACCACAAAATGATGTACAAGGGGCAAAAGAAAAACTAATAAAACTAATAAAAAAAGATGAAATAGATATGATAGCTATTGGAAATGGAACAGCATCAAGAGAATCAGAAATGTTTGTAGCAGACATGATAAAAGAAGTAGATAGAGAAGTACATTATGCAATAGTAAGTGAAGCGGGAGCATCAGTTTATTCAGCATCAAAATTAGCAACAGAAGAATACCCAGATATAAATGTTTCAATAAGAGGAGCAATATCAATTGCAAGAAGACTACAAGACCCATTAGCAGAACTTGTAAAAATAGACCCAAAAGCTATTGGAGTAGGACAATATCAACATGATGTAAATCAGAAAACATTAAACGAAAGTCTAACAGGAGTAGTAGAAGATGCAGTAAATAAAGTTGGGGTAGACGTAAATATAGCAACACCATCACTACTATCATATGTATCAGGAGTAAACTCAGGAATTGCAAAAAACATAGTAAAATATAGAGATGAAAACGGAAAATTCAAAAACAGGAAGCAATTATTAAAAGTACCAAAATTAGGAAATGTAGCATATGAACAATGTTCAGGATTCTTAAGAATATCAGATGGAGACAATGCACTAGACATAACAGCAGTACATCCAGACAACTATGAGCAAACAGAAAAACTATTAAATAAAGCAGGATTTGATAAAGAAGATTTAAGAAACAAAGACAAATTACAAGAATTAAAAGAAAAACTAAAATACATAAACATAAAAGAAACAGCAAAAGAACTAGAAATAGGAGAAATGACACTACAAGACATAATAGATGAATTAACAAAACCAGGAAGGGACCCAAGAGAAGAAATGCCAAAACCGATATTAAGAAGTGATGTATTAAAGCTAGAAGACTTAACAGAAGGAATGGTACTAACAGGAACAGTAAGAAACGTAATAGACTTTGGAGCATTTATAGACATAGGAGTAAAACATGATGGACTAGTACACATATCAGAAATGAGCAATAGTTACATAAAAAATCCATCAGATGTAGTATCAGTAGGAGACATAGTAAAGGTAAAAGTCATAAAAATAGACAAAGACAGACAAAAAGTAGGATTAAGCATGAAGCTTAATTAATTACATTGAGAAAGTGATAATATCACTTTCTCAATGTAATTAATTAACTTCATGCGCTGACGTGGGAAATTTGCGAAGCAAATTTCACTCGACATTAAGCATGAAAAAGAAAAAATAGTAGATTCACTCGTCATTGAGTATGAAACTTAATAATTAGCTTGTAGGGGCGATTAGTAATCGCCCGTTCTTCGAAGGATTTTCCATAAATATTTAAAATAAATTTATTATAATATTAAAAACAAGGGGTAAATTGTAATGGGAGTATTAATTATAAAAATAATAGGTCTTATAATAGTAACAATAGGAGTAATAAGTATATGTGATGCGAGAGACTTATCAAAGAAGTTTTTTAGTGATTCTGATAAAAACAGTTCAGCTATGATATTAAGAATATCAGGTTTTATAATTGCCATAATGGGAGGAATTGCAGTTTATCTATCTTAAAAAATAATTTACATTTAGAATAGTCTAATAACATAATTAGTAATATTGTTTTTGAATTTGTACTTTAAGGAAGGAAATGATATAAAAAATGAAGAAGCGAAAGTTAAAAAAAGAAGTTAAATTGCTATTATTCCTAATGTTATTGCTACTAATAGTAATTCTTCTAATCATAGCTGTAAATGCAGTGGTATTTAATGGTTCTAACTCACAAAATAATAATATAGAGAATAATATAAAAGAAAATATAGCTCAAAAAGAAGAAGAGAATATAATAAAAGTAGTAATAGATGATAAAAACAAAGATGAGGAAAATAATAATAACAGCGATAATGAAAACAATAAAAATAATGATGATAATGAAAATAATCAAAATAATGAAAATAATAACAACCCAAATAGTAATGAGCAAGGGGAGGAAAATGTGAATAATAAAGACAATGGCAACAAGGTAGACACTACAAAAAAAGATAAAAATACATATTATATAAAAATAAATAACCAAGCAAATGTAGTAACTATTTACACAAAAGATTCAAAAGGAAAATATACGGTACCTGTAAAAGCAATGATTTGTTCAATAGGAGAGGCGACACCAAAATCAGGTGTATATAGAACTTCAGATATGTATACATGGAGATTGCTACAAGGAGATGTATATGGACAATATGCAGTTAGAATAACAGGACATATCTTATTTCACTCAGTCCCATACAAAAAGCGAGCCAAAGACACTTTAGAATGGTGGGAATATGATAAACTTGGAACAGATGCATCATTAGGATGTATAAGGCTTACAGTAGAAGATGCAAAATGGATTTATGACAATTGTCCAAAAGGTACACAAGTAGAATTCTATTACTCATCTGACCCAGGTCCATTAGGAAAGCCAACATCAAAGAAAATATCATCATATGATGAAAAATTGAAAAGTTGGGATCCAACAGACCCAGATACTAAAAATCCATGGAAAACTTACGTAGAAACAGGAGTACCATCACAAGGAGATACAACAGAAACAGGAACACAACCAGTAAATCCATCAAATACAAATTCAGTTTCAGACAACATTTAATAGTAGGGGCGCCCTTTGGGCGTCCGATAATCATATATAAAATTACAAGAAGTGCTTGATATTTTCCACATTGTGTTATAAAATGTAACACATATATTATAAAAAAGGATGATGTAGTTATGGAAAAAATACATAAGTTAAATGATAAGTATAATCCAAAAGAATTTGAAGATAAAATATATAATGAGTGGGAACAAAAGGGATATTTTAAACCAAATGGAAACAAATCAAAAGGAAGCTATTCAATTGTTATGCCACCACCAAATGTAACTGGAAAATTACATATGGGACACGCTTTAGATGGAGCAATACAAGATTTATTAATTAGATATAAAAGAATGCAAGGATATAATACTTTATGGGTTCCAGGAACAGACCACTCTGCACTTTCTACTGAAGCTAAAATAGTAGAACAAATGAAGAAAGAAGGAATAAAGAAATCTGATATAGGAAGAGAAAAATTCTTAGAAAGAGCATGGGAATGGACTAACCTTTATGGAGGAACAATAGTATCACAACAGAAAAAATTAGGATGTTCTTGTGATTGGTCACGTGCAAGATTTACTATGGATGAGGGACTTTCAGAGGCAGTTCATGAAGCATTTAAAAGACTATATAATAAAGGTTTAATATATAAAGGAAAAAGAATGATAAATTACTGTCCAGGTTGTAATACTTCTATTTCAGATGCAGAAATTGAATATAAAGAAGAAACATCACATTTATGGTATGTAAAATATCCAATAGTTGGAGAAGAAGGATTTATTGTAGTTGCAACAACTAGACCAGAAACGATGTTAGGAGATACAGCAGTGACAGTTAATCCAAAAGATGAAAGATATAAAGGTATAATAGGCAAAAAAGTAAAATTACCAATAGTTGGAAGAGAAATTCCTATAATAGCAGATAGATTTGTTGAAATGGAATTTGGAACAGGTTGTGTTAAAGTAACACCAGCACATGATATTAATGATTATCAATCAGGGCTAGACCATAATCTAGAAATAATAGAGGTATTTGATGAAGACTTAAAAATGAAAGACATTGTACCAGAATATGAAGGTATGGATATATATGAGGCAAGAAAATTAATTGTAAATAGACTAGAAAAAGAAGGGTACTTATTAAAGACAGAGGATTATACACATAATGTTGCAAAATGTGATAGATGTAAAAGTACAATTGAGCCAAGGATTTCAGAGCAATGGTTTGTAAAAATGGAAGAACTTGCAAAGCCTGCAATAAAAGCAGTTGAAGAGGGAAAGGTTAGATTTGTACCGAAAAAGTATGAAACTACCTATTTTAACTGGATGAAAAATATAAAAGATTGGTGTATTTCACGTCAAATTTGGTGGGGACATCAAATTCCAGCATATTATTGTGATAAATGTGGAGAAATTACAGTTTCAAACACAGAACCTGAGAAATGTAGTAAATGTGGACATGATAAATTCACACAAGACACTGATACTTTAGACACATGGTTTAGTTCGGCATTATGGCCATTTTCAACAATGGGATGGCCAAATACAGAAGCAGAGGATTTTAAAACATTTTTTCCAACCAATACATTAGTTACAGGATATGATATTATTCAGGCATGGGTATCAAGAATGATTTACTCATCACTTGCATACACTAATGAAATTCCATTTCACGATGTATTAATACATGGAATAGTAAGAGATGCTAAGGGAAGAAAAATGTCTAAATCTTTAGGAAATGGAATTGACCCAATAGAAATAATTGATGAATATAGCACAGATGCTTTAAGATTTTCATTAATAATGGGAATTACAGCAGGAAACGATATTAGGTATATTCCTGAAAAGTTAGACTCAGCAAGTAATTTTGCAAATAAACTATGGAATGCATCTAAATTTGCATTAATGAATTTAGAGGACTATAATGGCGAAGAAATGCAGATTTCTGAACTATGCAAAGAAGATAAATGGATAATATCAAAATTAAATACCTTAGTAAAAGAAGTAAAGATAAATCTAGATAACTACGATTTAGGAGTTGCAGCAGCTAAGATATATGACTTTATATGGAAGGAATTTTGCGATTGGTATATTGAAATTATAAAAACACGTTTATATGATAAAGAAGCAAAAACTAGAAAAGTGGCACAATATACTATAAACAAAGTATTATGTGATGTATTGAAATTATTACATCCAATGATGCCATTTATTACAGAAGAAATATATACAAAACTATATAATAATGATGAAAGCATAATGATTTCTTCATGGCCAGAATATAATGAAAAATTAAGTTTTGTAAGAGAAGAAGAAGAAATAGAAAAGCTAAAGGAGATAATAGTAAGTATAAGAAATCTAAGGGCAAATATGAATGTACCTAATAGTAGGAAAACAAAATTAATTTTTGTAACTACTAGACATACAGAATGTATAAATTCATCAATAGGATTTTTAAGGAAAATGGGATATGCAGAAGAGATACAAATACAATCTGACAAAGCAGGAATACCCAATAATGCATTATCAATATTAACAGATGGAATAGAATTATATATTCCAATAGAAGAGTTGGTTAATATTGAAGAAGAGAAGAAAAGATTAGATAAAGAAAAGGCAAAATTACAGATTGAAATAGAAAAAGCAAGTAAGATGCTATCGAATGAGGGATTTTTAAATAAAGCACCTGAAAGTAGAGTAAATGAAGAAAAAGTAAAACTAGAAAAATACAAAGAGATGTTAGCAAACATAGAAGAAAGAATAAGTAATATGTAAAAAAACAATGGGCTTTGCCCATTGTTTTTTTACATATTACTCAATCTTTCTATCGCGTCCACACAATTTTTCATATTCTTTACATTTTATTTTATATTCCATTTGCATACACATAAATCTATAATACATATATGCCTGTTCATATTGTAACATAGGGTTAAAAGCAGGATTATTGTACATATCACTATTCATAGCAGTGGGGTCAAAATTCATATTATCATAGGGTGAAAAATTAGAAAAATCAAAATTATTTTTATCCATAATACCTCCATTCAATACATCATATTAAAAGGACATGAAGAATATGCGAAAATTTTCACGTTTTTGACACCTAATTAAATAGAAAATTTCACGTTTTTGATACCTCATAAATCAAAAAACTTCACGTTTTGGATACCGGCAATTTTGCGTGTTAAATAATTTTAGAAGTAAAAGATCAGGGAAATTTAATCATATTACAGAAATATTACAAAAACCAAAAGCAGTATTTAGAAATAGTAGAGAGAATGTAGGGGAGCACAGTGTGAGTCCACTTTGTAACGAATTAATATAGTGCAAATATAAATAAAAAGTAGTATACTACTAAAAAGATGGGGGCAGAAAAAGAGTAAATATGAAAGAATATCTGCCTAGAAGAATAAATATACGTTTAAAAGACTATGATTATTTGAAAGAGGGAATGTATTTTATAACAATATGTATAAAAGACAGAATAGAGCTATTAGGGAAAATAACAAATAATACAATAAAATTAACAAAAGAAGGAGTTATAGTATAAGAGAATATAAAAATGATAGAAGAAATATATTTTAACATAAAAATAGATGAATATATAGTAATGCCGAATCATATACATATAATTCTATTAATTAACAAAAAAAGGGATAACAATCTCAAGGGTTATAAAACAATATAAAGAAAGTATAACCAAAAAATTAGGATATGCAATATTTCAAAAATTATTTTACGAACATATTATACGAAACGAGAAAGAATATTTAAAGATAAAATAATATATACAAAATAATATTGCAAATTGGAAAGAAGACTGCTATTTTTAAGACAAAAGTAATCCGTTGGAGAGCGGACGCACACTGTGCGCCCCTACATTCTCTCTACTATTTCTAAATAATGCTTTTGGTTTTTGTAATATTTCTGTAATATGATTAAATTTCCCTGGTAAAAGATTTACATAACTTGACTTTTCGCTAGAAATTTGGTACAATGAAAATGTAACAGTCACTCGAAGAGTGACAAAACAGTGCTGATAGAGAGGAAATAACGATGAAAAAAAACAAATTATTAAACAACAAACTAACAAGGACACTTGAGGCTGTCAGAGATATCTTTTTGTTTGCAACACAACAAATAGCAGATATTATAAGCTTTTCAAAGAAAAGGTTCAGAAATGGAGCCTTCAGGGTAAGCTACGAAGATTATCATTGTGGCACCCGCAAGTAATTTTATTGGTACTGCTAAAAAAGAGCTTAGCATTTTATGCTAAGCTCGAGTTTATTATATAAACATATATATAATACAAAATGGGAATAATGAAACCTTAACTACCCACAAATAGTTAATAATTTTACTTTACATTTTAGAATTATCATAAAAATAAAACCCACTGAATATAATTAACAAAAAGATTAAAAAGGAAAGAGGGCAAGAATTAGACTTGTTCTCCAGAAAGGGATGATATTAAAAATGAATAATTATATAATTAGGATGTCTATTGGAATTGCTATTTCTATTGTATTAACACTAATCTTACTATTTGTTTTTTCAATTATTTTGGCATATACCAATACTAGTGAAGCGACAATTGTACCTGTAATAATAGGTATAACAGGAATAAGTATATTATCAGGAAGTTCAATTGCAACCTCTAAAATAAAGAAAAAGGGAATTATAAATGGCATGATAATAGGGGGAGTATATATCCTTATACTATATCTAATTTCAAGTATTTTAAGTGCACAGTTTGGTTTAAACATGTATTCAATTATTATGATTATTATTGGAATTATTGCTGGGGCAATAGGGGGGATAGTTGGCGTAAATTTAAGGTAAAAAATAAACAGGATTTACCTGTTTATTTTTTACTCACTCTCTGATATGATATTCGCAATTTTATAAATAAGACGTTGCTTTTCAGGTGAACAATTCTTTAATAAATCACTCAAGTCATTATTTAAATAATTTTGTGAATCATCAGAGACTCCTGATATAATTTCGGCTTCAGATACACTTAAAAGATTACAAATTTCACTTAGACGTCTTAAATTGACTTTTGTAGTACCAGTCTCAATTCTGCTTAAATATGCAACAGAAATATTTAGAGATTCAGCAAGTTTATCTTGGGTAAGCCCTTTAGCTAATCTTGCCTTCTTTAAGCGTTCGCCGATAAGATTATAATCAACAGCCATAATAACGCCCCCATTCTTTGAAAACTTTGCTCCCAAAAAAAGTTTTCTAATAGTAATATAACATGTTAAAAAATGAGTTAAAAGACACTTCAAAGTTAATATTTACAAAAGATGTCTATATTATTATTTCAAAAAAAATATATAATATTACAGAAGTGTTAAATTTTTATTACAATTTAGTAAATCCTATTGACTTATATTGGAAAACAAATAAAATATATACATAGGATATTAATAGGGTTAAAAGGAGACAATTTTGAGAATTATAAGTGGAAAAGCAAGAGGGACAAGACTAAATACATTAGAAGGGCTAGATACAAGACCAACTTTAGATAGAATAAAAGAATCGCTATTTAATATAGTGCAAAATCAAATTTATAATTCTAGAGTATTAGACTTGTTTGCAGGTAGTGGTGCTTTGGGATTGGAGACGCTTAGTAGAGGCGCCAGTAAAGCAACTTTATGTGATAACTCAAATAAGGCAATTAAGATAATAAAAGAAAATATTATAAAAACTCATTTTGAAAATGAAACCCAGATTATAAATGAAGATTATAAAAAGGCTTTAAAAATATTAAAAAATGAAAAATTTGATATAATATTTTTAGACCCACCATATGAGACACAATTTGATATTCAGGCTTTAGAGATAATAATAGAAAATGAAATGCTGTCAAATGAAGGAATAATAATTCTAGAGACAGATAAAGAAAAAGAAAAGAAAGAAATGTTAGATAAATTAGACATAAATGTATATGATTTAAGAAGTTATGGTAGAGTTAGTTTGTTTTTCTTAAATCGAAAGGAGAAATAGTAAATGGAGATTTTTACATTATTAGAGGCTTTAGAAGAATTAATGGATGAAGGCAAATCTATCCCACTTACAAACAAAGTATTAGTTGATAAAGAACAAGTTTTAGATTTGATTAAAGAAATAAGACTAAAACTACCTGAAGAATTAAAACAAGCAAAATGGGTTAAAGAAGAAAGAACTAGAATATTAGTAGAAGCACAAAAAGAAGCAGAAGGAGTAGTTAAAGAGGCAGAAAATAGAATAATTGCTATGGTAGACGAAAACGAAATAACAAGAAAAGCATATGAACAAAAGAACGAAATAATTCAAACAGCAAATGAAATGGCAAGAGAGATTTCAAATGGAACAAAAGAACATGCAGATGCAATTTTGGAAAAAATAGAAACTGTACTGCTAGATACACTAAAGACAATTCAAAATAATAGAAAAGAACTAAAATAAACCTAAATTGTAATGAGGGGCAGGGGAATACCCCTGTCTATTATTAATTAATAGTGAATAATGAAGAATGAATAATTAAAAATTATTAACTATTCATTAAGAAGGAGAATGTAACATGGCAAAGAAAGCAAGAAAAAGAAGAGCGACGACATCAAAAAAGACAATATCAAAAAAAGGAAGTAGCAATAAAAGAAGAAAAATAGATAAAAATATTCGATTTTTTATGATAACAATAGTAAGCATATTACTAGCTATATTAATTTATGTTAAATCAGGATATATAGGAAAAAGTCTAAGCCCTATGCTTGGTGGATTAATGGGAATAATAAAATACATAGTACCAATAGGTACATTTATAATTGGGGTGACAATGCTAAAAGAAGATAAAGATTATTTAAAATCCAAATTAATTCAGTACACTTTAGTAATAATGTGCATATGCTCAATAATGACAATAATACAAATAAATAGTCAAGAATTAAATATTAATGATGATCTATCAGATATAATAGACTTAGCATATAATTTAGGTGCCCAAAATAAAGGGGGAGGAATTGTAGGAGTATTAGTTTCATATCCATTAATAAAATTATTTGGAATGTTAGGAGCAACTACAGTATCTATCGGTATGGCATTAATACTAATAATATTTACATTTGGAATTAAGCCAGCAGAATTATTAGATATGATTATTAATGCATTAAAAGGAAAAGATGATGATGAAGATGATGAAGAGGAACCTGAAGAAATAATAAATGAAGAAGAAATAGAAATACAAAAGAGAAGAATAAAAGAAGAAAAAGTAAATAAGAACAAGAAAAAGGCAATGAACCAAGTTAGTAAAGAGATTGCAGCAATTCAAGCTGAAATGAATGATATAGATGGACAAATGACAATAAACAACTTAGAAGAAGAGGAAGAACCAAAAGAGAAATATAATATATCATTACCTTTTATAGGAAAAAATAAAAAGCAGGAAAAAAGGGATAATCCAGATGTTATAGAAGCAGACTTATTTAAGGATAAACAAGAACAGAAACAAGCAAATCCAGATGTTATAGAAGCGGATTTGTTTAAAGACAGACAAGAACAAAAGCCAAGTAATCCAGATGAAATAGAGCCAAATCTATTTAAAGAAGCACAAGAAGAAAAAGAGGAGAAAACAAAACAAGTATTACAACTAGAACATACTCAGGTAGTAGAAGATGAAAACTACGAAACACCACCAATTGCAATACTTGAACCAGGAGAACCAAAACAATTAAAGGGAGGAAAAAGGACAATTACAGATAATGCAACAAAACTTCAAAAAACATTATTTAGTTTTGGTGTATCAGCAAAAGTAGAAAATGTTGCAGTAGGACCTGCGATTACAAGATATGAATTAAAACCAGCAGAAGGAGTAAGAGTAAACAAAATTGCAAACTTAGCAGATGATATTGCATTAAATTTAGCTGCACCAAGTATAAGAATTGAAGCTCCAATTCCAGGAAAGCAAGCAGTTGGAATAGAAATACCAAACACAGAAACAGAAGTAGTACATTTAAGAGATGTAATAGATTCAGAAGAATTTGCAACATCAAACTCTAAAGTATCAGTAGGTTTGGGAAAAGATGTAAGTGGACAAAGAATAATTGCAGATATAGCAAAAATGCCACACTTACTAGTAGCAGGAAGTACAGGTTCAGGAAAAAGTGTATGTGTAAATACTTTAATAACGAGCATAATATATAAAGCAAAACCAAGTGAAGTAAAACTTGTAATGGTAGATCCCAAAATAGTTGAGCTTTCAGTATATAATGGAATACCACATTTATTAATACCAGTTGTTACAGATCCAAGAAAGGCAGCAGGAGCATTAGCATGGGCAGTACAAGAAATGGAAGATAGATATGCTAAATTTGCTTCAAAAGGAGTAAGGGATTTAAAAGGATACAATCAATCACTAATTAATGAAGCTGGTAGTGAAGAAAATGTTGTAGGAAAACTACCATTAATAGTAATAATTATTGATGAGTTAGCAGATTTAATGATGGTTGCGGCAAAAGATGTAGAAGATGCAATATGTAGATTAGCACAAAAAGCAAGAGCAGCAGGAATGCACTTAGTAATAGCAACACAAAGACCATCAGTAGATGTTATTACAGGTTTAATCAAAGCAAATGTACCATCAAGAATAGCGTTTGCAGTTTCTTCTCAAATAGACTCTAGAACAATATTAGATATGGCAGGAGCAGAAAAACTTTTAGGAAAAGGAGACATGTTATTTTATCCTACAGGTGTGCCAAAGCCAGTAAGAGTTCAAGGAGCATATGTATCAGACAAAGAAGTTGAGAAAATAGTAAATTTTTTAAAGAAAGACGGAGAAGCAACATATAATGAAGAAATAATAGAAAAAATAGAAAATGCAAACACATCAGACAAAGAAAAAGCAATGTTAGAAGCAGAAGAATGTGATGACACAGACCCATTCTTAAATGAAGCAATAGAAGTAGTAATAGACATGGGGCAAGCCTCAGCCTCAGCAATACAAAGAAAATTCAAAGTAGGATATGCAAGAGCAGGAAGAATAATAGACCAAATGGAAGAAAGAGGAATTATATCAGGTTATCAAGGCAGTAAGCCAAGAGAAGTGTTAATGACAAGAGAAAGATGGGAAGAACTAAAAATGAGTCCAAACCAAGATACAGATGAAAAACAAGAATAAAAAATAGACTGTAGGGGCGGACGAAATGAGAGAAAATTATAGAAAAATAAGGTGATAAGGAGATGAATGAAAGTATGGCTAAAAAAGACTTATTTCATAAACTATCATATACAGAACAATTAGAAGAGATTTTAGAAAAGAAGACTTTTTCAGCTGACTGTAAAAATCTCCTTTTAAGTATGTTATATAAAATAGATACATCATATAATGATTACGAGACAGTAAAAAGAATGGTAGATCCTAAAAAACAAGTAATAGAGGACATACTAAATATAATAAAAGACTGTAATGACATAAAACTTGTAAGTTCAGCAAAAATGGAGCAATTCAAGAAAAAGAATATAAAATTCAAAGTAGATCAACAAAAGAAAAAAATTGAGACAGAGCAAAATGAAAATGCTATGTTAAATGCTATATATAGTTTACCTATCGAAAAAAAAGTATATTTAGATGAAGAGCATTCAGCAATAAGAAACTCATTACCATTTATACTAGAAAAAGGTAAAAGCATGAATAGAGCAGAGATAATAAGAGATTTTGATGCATGGTCATGGAATACAACTTTTAGCGAAATTCCAAATATAGAATCTAACTTAATTTATCAAAACCTACAAATGCTATTGGGAAAAAAGTACTTAGAAGAATGGATGGAATTAGAAAACACAAAAAATTCTTTAGAAATGTTAAGTAATAAATTAAGTGCTATATTAGAGAAAAAAGAGGCACAGGAATTTCTATATTTAATATTTAAAGTATCAATAATAGTATGTTCAGAAAATGATATGAAAGAGAAGAAAAGAATAAAAGAAGAATTTATATGGAACACAAAAGAACTAAAAAGATTAAATGATACAGTAAAATTAGTAAAAGAAAGTTCAAACATAAAGACAAAAGCAATACAAGAAATAGAAAAAATTGATAAAACTTTAAATGACAAAAAATTATTTGAAAAAGAACTAAAAAGAATTAATGCAAAAGAGGAAGAACTTAGAATTTTAACTCCAGATGATTTGGAGATTAGACTAAATAGGCAAAGAAGGAAACTAGAGAATCAAATAAAAGAAGCTAATAAGATGTTATATGTAAAACAATATATGGCAGTAAAATCTCAGATAATTAAGGAAAATGATTTACTAAAAACTATAGAAGAGACAGATAAAAAAGAAGAATATATATTAAAAACACAGAAATATTTCATTAAAGGTATAACAGAAAAAATTCTTTTAGAAGAAAATAAGAAGCAAATAATAGATTTAATGTATATCTTTAGATATTATGAGTTTTTACCATATTTTAGTGAAAAATATATTAAAGATGTAGAAGAATTAAAACAAATAATAAGTAAAACAGAAGACATACTTATAGACAAACTAATGGAATTTAAGATAGTAAATAAATTATCAGGAAATAAGGAATTTGATAAAAATATAATAAAGAATATTTTTAGTATGAGAATGATAAACTTAGAAAATATAAATATTGAATTTGTAGACAGTAATGAGGTCATTTTCTATGATGTAGAAACAATTGAAAAGAAATTTGCAATAGAAAACGAAGGAATTAAATTAAAATATAATAAAAAAATAAAATTATTTGACTGAAGCCACTTTTACAAAATTGTGACTTAGAAAGGAATGATAGAAAAATGAAAATAAGTTTTTTAGGAGCAACTACGGGAGTAACTGGTTCTAATTTTTTAGTAGAAGGAGCAGGAAAAAAATTTTTAGTAGACTGTGGAATGTATCAAGGTCAGGCAAAAGAGGAAGAAAAAAACTTTGATATATTTGCATTTAATCCAGAAGAAATAGATTTTATGCTTTTAACACATGCACATATAGATCATTCAGGAAGAATACCAAAACTATATAATGATGGCTTTAAGAACCCAATATATGCAACTAAAGCAACCTGTGATTTGTGCAGAATAATGCTTCCAGACAGTGGGCATATTCAAGAAATGGAAATGGAATGGAAAAACAGAAAAAGAATGAGGCAAGGAAAATCGTTATTAAATCCTTTATATACAGCAGAAGAAGCACAAAAGTCATTAGATATATTTAAACCAGTAAAATATAATGAAATAATTGATATAGATGAGAATATAAAAGTAAGATTTAATGATGCAGGACATATGTTAGGATCAAGTATAATAGAGGTATGGATAACAGAAAATGGAGAAACAGAAAAAGCTGTATTTTCAGGAGATATAGGAAATAATGATATACCACTTTTATCATCTCCAACAATGATAGAAGATGCTGACTATTTAGTTATGGAATCTACATATGGCAATAGATTACACATGAAAAATGAAACTAAAGCAGAAGACTTCCTAAATATAGCATCAAGCACACTTTTACAAGGAGGAAATGTAATTATCCCATCTTTTGCAGTGGGAAGAACTCAAGAAATATTATATGAATTAAATAAAATAAAAGATGGTACAAATGATGCAGAATTTATAAATAAATACAATATTTTAATGAATACACCAGTATATGTAGACAGTCCTCTTGCAATATCAGCGACAGAAATTTTTAAGCAAAATCAGGATTTATTTGATGATGATGTAAAAGAAGAAATACAAAGAGGGGATAATCCACTTGAATTTGATGGCTTAAAATTTACAAAAACAGCAGAAGAATCAAAGGCATTAAATGAAAGTATAGAGCCATGTATAATAATCTCAGCAAGTGGAATGTGTGATGTTGGGAGAATAAAGCATCATTTAAAGCATAATTTATGGAACCCTAAATCAACTATACTATTTGTAGGTTATCAGGCACAAGGAACACTAGGTAGAGCAATAGTAAATGGGGCAAAAAAAGTAAAAATATTTGGAGATGAAATAGCTGTTAACGCAAAAATAGAATATATAGAGGGATATTCAGGTCATGCAGACCAAGAATGGTTACTAAATTTTGTATATTCATTTTTTACCAAACCAAAGCAAATAATTTTAGTACATGGAGAAGAAGAGGCAAAAAATGTATTAAAGCAAAAAATAGAAGAAACAACAGACATACCAGTAACTATACCTAAGCTAGGGGAAAAATATGAACTTAAAAATGATAAAATACATTTATTAGAAACAATAGAATTACCAGAAAGAATAGAATCTGTAAATGATGATATATTAGCAAAAGTAAAAACTATTAAAAATGAGATAGAAGATATGGAAACAATTTTAAAAGAAGATATATTAATTCAAGAGGGTATTGGTAATAGAGAAAAAGAAATTAAATTACGTTTACGTGAAATTGAACGTTTAATTGTAGAGATAATACAATAGCAGTGAGAAATGCGAGATAAGGAGAAAAACAAATGAACAAATATTTTAATGATGCAATTATAGGAAATAATAAAATTAGAGCAGGTTTAACAAAAAAAGGAGAACTAATAAGGCTATTTTATCCAAATATAGATTTTAAGCAATTCATAGAAGAATTCAAAGTAGGGGTAAAAGTGAATGATTCAGGACTAATTCATCTAGAACAAGATATAAACAATGTATATGATCAATACTATTCAGAAGGTACAAATGTATTAAACACAGAAGTGGAAAACACATATTTTAAATTAGGAATAATCCAAACAGATTGTGCTCCAATAGGAGAAGACAATTTACTAATAAGAAAATATAAATTAATAAACCAAAATACAATTCCATTAGAGGTTAAATTAATAGTAAAATCTAAACTATTAACAAATGAAAATAATGATGTTGCATCAAGAATAATAGATAATGGTTTAATACAATATACACATGATTATAATTTTTCTATATTTTCAAATAAAAATATAATGTCACATAAATTACATGGAATAGACGATGTAATAGAAAGTGGAGTTCTAAACGATAAAGATTATATAGGAATGACAAACAATTCAGGAATTATATATGATGTACAGACAATACAGCCAGGTAGTGAAATCGAAATTCCATTATACATATATATTACTGATAATAGAGAAAAATTTAGATTATCGGACATAGAAAAAGAAATAGACAATATTGTAAAAAAGGATTACAAGGAAGAGATATATAAAACAAAAAAATATTGGAGAAGATACTTAAAAAGTCACTCTAATATAGAATTTGAAAATAGTAGTTATGAGCAAATGTTAAAGAAAATATATGATAGAACAATATTATTGTATCCATTATTAGGAAACTCTGAAACAGGTGGTATAGCAGCAGCAATGGAGGCAGATGAAGGCAAAACAGCATGTGGAAGATATGCGTATTCATGGCCAAGAGATGCAGTATTTATAACAAATGCCTTAGACTTATTAAATATGGCAAAAGAAACAGAAAAATTCTATAAAAATTTCTGTAGAAACACACAAAGTAAAAATGGTATGTGGGAGCAGAGATTTTATACAGATGGAAGACTAGCTCCAGCATGGGGATATCAAATAGACGAAACCTCAAGTGTAATATTTGGAGTATATAGTCATTATTTAAAGACAAAAGACTTTAGATTTTTAAAAGATAATTTTAAAATGTTAGAAAAAGCAGTAAAATATCTAGAAAAATATATAGATAAAATTTTAAAAGGTGAAAGTCCTGAAAAAATAAGCTATGATTTATGGGAAATGCATGAAGGGGTTAGTTTATATTCGCTATCTAGTATTTTTGCAAGTTTTGAAGCCATGATAAAAATAAATGAGCTAATACTTCCAGAATTTGTAAACAATAGATTAAAGCAGAATGAGATAAAAGGGCAAATTCAAACATTACAGGACAGATTAGGAAAACTGAAAGAATTTATAATAAATAATTTTTATGATGAGCAAAATAACTTTTATAGAAGAAACTTAGAAGATGAAAAAATAGACATAAGTGTGTTAGGTGCAATTGTACCATTTAATGTATTTTCTGCAAAAGAAAAAAAGGTGCAAAATACAATAGAGAGAATAAATATGACATTAAGAACATATACAGGAGGATATCTAAGATTTGAAAATGACCATTATACAGGAGATAGACCATGGGTAATAGCAACACTATGGATGGCATTATATTACATAGAAATAGGAAATATAAAAGAAGCAAGAGAATGTTTTGACTATGTTGTAAAGACACAAAATCCTCATGGCTTTTTAGCAGAACAAGTAGATAATCAAAAAATGGAACCAGCCTGGATAATAGGCTTAGGTTGGTCACATGCAATGTTTATATTGGTATTAAACAAACTGAAACAACTAGAAAAATAACTATTAATTATTCATCATTCATTCACAGTTATTATATAATAACCCCATTATTCCTATAACATAAAAATTTCTAAAATTTTCAATTGACTTTTATATGATGAGATAATATAATAAAAAATGTAGAATATTGTAGAAAGTGAAGGAAAAATGATGATAGAGGGATATGAACTTAGTAAATACTTAGAGCCAGTAACTATAAAGATAATGAATTTTATACATAAATCAAGATGTTTATATACATGTACAGAAGATAACAATAATAAAATTTTAAAATATTCATACTTAAATTTATGTACATATAATAGAGAAAGTGAAGAACAAGACTATATTGATTTATTAGCAGTTAATTTTGCAAACTATAATATGATGAGAGAAACAAGTAACTGGACTATTGAATATAATCAGTATTCAGAAAGTATTAGAAGAAAATGTAATTGGTGTGATGTAAAATCAGACTTTTGTCCAATCAAAGCATATGCAGATTTAAGAAACTATGCAACACATAACAAATTAGACATAGATAAATTAATGGAAAAATTAGTAGATGAACCAATTGTGAAGACCATAAGTAATGAAGTTCTAGAGAAAAGTGTAGCAAATAAGGTCTTAAAAATATGTAATGACTTTTCAGAATTAAGGGTAGCACAACTATTAATTGAAACAAAGACAGTAAAGCTAATAGAAGCTATAAATGATATAGTAAAATATAATCGAATAGACCTAAAGGTTAATAGTGATTCTTTAATTAATAATTTATATAATTATTATACAGAGACAGGACATACGATAGAAGAAACAATAGATTTAAACAACTTAACAGATAACATACAAACACATATGTATGAATGCTCACCATATAAAATAGCAGCATATGTTTTATACTTATGTGCCATAGAAAAATTAAACCCAAAAAGAGTGTTAGAAAGAGCGATATATAAATGTGGCAATATTGCAGAAAGTAAATTTAACACCTACTATAAATGGTATGTATATCAAATAAAGGAATTAGACTGCGAACAAGATGTAAAAGAACAATTAATAGAGATAATTACTTATATAAAGAATTATCATACAAAATATCAATATCATTTACCATATATTCAATTAAATATTAATGTACAAATTGAAGATGAGAGTTTATTAGAAAAGATAATGTCAATTATATATAGATTTGCAACTAGCTGTGGCTATATAAAGGAGAAAATGCTAATTATAGACACTGAATTTTTATATAGTAAATGTGAAAAAGATGCAGAAATAGTCAATAATATTGACAAAATGTATAAAGATAGTGGAATGATTGTAGTAAAGGAACTTGAAAAAATTTCATTATCACAAAGTAAAATGGAAAACTTATTTTATGCAATAGAAAGTAGTATGAAGATTTATGATAGAACAATAACAATAATTGCATCAAAAAATGATATGACAAATTTCATAAAAGGTTACCCATTACTTCAGTCAAAAATAAGACATAATATAAAAATAGAAGAATATAGTTTAGAAAAACTTCAAGATAAAATAATGAAAAGGCTAAAAAATAATTATGAAGTATCAGAAGAAATTGAAAGAAATGTAAGAAAATTCATTGAAAGTGATTATAAGCAAAGTAATGTTAAAAATAATGACTATATTGAAGATTTATACAGAGATATTGTATATAGTAATTTTAATACTTTAAATGTATCAGCAGAATTAAAAGATGAAAGAATTAAATATGACAAAAAAGAAAGTAATGGAACATCTAAGAAAAACATTAAAGATTTAATAGGGCTAGAAGAAATAAAAAGAGAAGTACAGAAATTCAGAAATCTGTTAGCATTTAATAAAAAGATACCAAATAAATTAGAAAACAAAAACATGAATATGAACATGTTATTCTTAGGAAATCCAGGAACAGGAAAGACAACAGTTGCAAGTATAATGGCGGATATTTTATATGAATTAGGATATATAAAGAAAAATAAATTTATAGATGTAACTGCAAAGGATTTAGTAGCAGAATATGTAGGACAAACAGCAATTAAGACATCTAGAATAATAGAAAATGCTTTAGATGGAGTATTATTCATAGACGAAGCATATTCAATAGTATCAGCAAATAAAAATGCAAGTTTTGGAGAAGAATCTATTGCAACATTAGTTCAAGCTATGGAAAAATATAAAGACAGACTAGTAGTTATATTTGCTGGATACACTTTAGAAATGAAAAACTTCTTAGATTCAAACCCAGGTATAGCTTCAAGAATAGGATATACTTTTGAATTTAGCAATTATACAACAGAAGAATTAATACAGATATTAGACAAATATGCTTTGAGCAAAGGCTTTACAATAGAAGACGAAGCTAAAAAAGGTATAATTGAAATATTAGAAATAAATAAAAATACTAGAAACTTTGGAAATGCAAGGTTTATGATTAATTTATTTGAAAGATTAGTTATGATACATGCCCAAGAATTTGAAGAAGATAAATTGATGACTATAACAAAAAAAGATGTAATAGCATTAACAAATGAAAGTTTTAGTTTAAAGAAAAGTACAGAGGAAATACAAGGAGAATTATCAACATTAGTTGGATTAACTAATGTTAAAAAGGAATTAGACGGTTTAATAGACTTAGTAATGCTAAATAACAAATTGGAAAAAAGGATACCATTAAACCTAAATATGATATTTATAGGAAATCCAGGAACAGGAAAAACAACAGTTGCAAGAATTTTTGCAGAAATTTTATATAATTTAGGATATATAAAAAATAACAAATTAATAGAAGTAACAGGAAAAGACTTAATTGGAGAATATGTAGGGCAAACATCAAACAAAACAGCAAAAGTATTAGAAAATGCATTAGATGGATTATTATTTATAGATGAAGCATATACATTAATGAATCAAGCTGGAAATAATGGCAATTATTCTCAAGATGCAATATCAACAATAACAAAATATATGACAGACTATGAAGGAAGAATAACTATAATATTTGCAGGATATAAAGAAGAAATGAAAGAATTTTTAGAATTAAACTCGGGTCTAATTTCAAGGGTAGGAGAAACAATAGAATTTAGTGATTATTCAGAAGAAGAACTATTAATTATATTTAAGAAAGAAGTTGAAAAAGCAGAATTTGAAATTGATGAAAAGGCAGAAGAGGCTATATTAAATATAATAAAGCAAAACATAAAAACAAAAAACTTTGGAAATGCAAGATTTGTAATAAATGTATTTAAGAAAACATTAATGCAACATGCAAAAAGGTGCAGAGAAATTCAAGATATAAAACAGCTAAAGACAATAACTGTAGAAGATATACCAGAAATTGAGATACATAAAGAAAAAAGAATAGGATTTTAATATATAGGTAATTACAAGAGCAAAATAAAAGGATTTCATCAATTATCATCAAAAATATAACCATAGGGGTAAAAATTAAATTAATTTAAAAAAGGTATTGACATACTTATAGGTTAATGTTAATATATAGTTGTGTGTGGGAGTTGCAATACCCAATGGTTAAGAGGTACATTGTATTTAAAAGAATTCAATGTACCTTTTTCCTTTTTATTAACTATAGTGTAAAATTTCATGAATTCTATAAAATTCCTCTTGTAAAAAATAGAAAAAAGTGATATAGTATGTTTTTAGAAAAAACATAAGTGAAAGGAAAAGGTATAATGGGAATTTTTAACAAAATTTTTAAATCATATTCAGAAAGAGAAGTACAAAGGGTAATGCCACTTGTGGAAAAAATAAATAGTTTAGAGGAGGAAATTTCAAAACTATCAGATATAGAATTATCAAATAAAACCAAAGAATTTAAAGATAGGTTACAAAATGGAGAAACCCTAGATGATATTTTAACAGAGGCATTTGCAGTAATGAGAGAAGCATCAAAAAGAGTTTTAGGAATGAGACATTTTGATGTTCAATTAATTGGTGGAATTATTTTGCACCAAGGAAGAATTGCAGAGATGAAAACAGGAGAAGGAAAAACTTTAGTTGCAACACTTCCAGCATATTTAAATGCGTTATCAGGAAATGGAGTTCATGTAGTTACAGTAAACGATTATCTAGCCACACGTGATAGTGAATGGATGGGAAAAGTTTACAAATTTTTAGGTCTAACAGTAGGACTAGTTATAAGTGGAATGAAGCCAGAAGAAAAACAAAAGGCATATTCAGCAGACATTACATATGGAACAAATAATGAATTTGGATTTGATTATTTAAGAGATAATATGGTTATATATAAAAACCAAGCAGTTCAAAGAGGATTAAACTTTGCAATTGTAGACGAGATAGATAGTATATTAATAGATGAGGCACGTACACCATTAATTATTTCAGGAAAAGCAGCAGCTTCATCAGAAATGTATACAAAAGCAGACGATTTTGTAAAAAAACTTACACCAAAAATAATTGTAGAAGAAGATGTTAAAGACATTGATCAAGCAGAAGACAATGAAAAATACGACTATATAGTAGATTTAAAGGCAAAATCTGCATCTCTTACAGCAAAGGGAATTGACAAAGCAGAAAAAACATTTAACTTAGAGAATTTAGATGACTTAGATAACTCAGATTTAGTTCATCACATAAACCAAGCATTACGAGCACATGGTATAATGAAAAAAGATATAGATTATATAGTAAAAGGTGGAGAAGTATTAATTGTAGACGAATTTACAGGACGTATAATGTATGGTAGACGTTATAATAATGGTTTACATCAAGCAATAGAAGCAAAAGAAAGAGTAAGAATAGCAGATGAATCAAAAACTCTAGCAACAATAACATTCCAAAATTACTTTAGAATGTATTCAAAACTTTCAGGAATGACAGGTACTGCGATGACAGAAGAAGCAGAATTTCAAGAAATATACAAATTAGATGTTATAACAATACCTACAAATAAACCAATGATAAGAGAAGACTCAAATGATGTAATATACAAAAATGAGAAAGCGAAATTTAATGCAATAGTAGAAGAAATTAAGAAAAGTCATGAAAAAGGTCAACCAGTATTAGTAGGAACAATATCAATTGAAAACTCTGAAAAGATAAGTAGTATATTAAAAAAAGAAGGAATACCACACCAAGTATTAAATGCAAAATTCCATGAAAGAGAAGCTGCTATTATAGCACAAGCAGGTAAATATGGTGCAGTAACAATATCTACAAACATGGCAGGACGTGGTACAGACATTATACTAGGTGGAAACTCAGAATACTTAGCAAGACAAGAGATGAAAAAAAAGGCATATTCAGACGAACTAATAGAGCAGGCAAATGCATATAATGAAACAGATGACCAAGAAGTATTAGAAGCAAGAAATATATTTAGAGATTTAGAGAAGAAATTTGACGAAGAAATAAAAGAAGAGAAGGAAAAAGTAATAAAAGCTGGTGGACTAAAAATCATAGGAACAGAAAGGCACGAATCAAGAAGAATTGATAATCAGTTAAGAGGACGTAGTGGAAGACAAGGAGATGTCGGAGAATCAAAATTCTTCATAGGACTTGATGATAATTTAATGAAAATATTTGGTGGAGATGTAATAACAAATATATATGATAAAATAGGCGCAGATGAAGACATGCCTATAGAAGCAAAAATGTTATCAAGTGCAGTAGAAAATGCACAAAAAAGAGTTGAAGGAAGAAACTTTAGTATACGTAAGAATGTATTACAATATGATGATGTTATGAACACACAAAGAGAAATAATATATGGACAAAGAAGAGATGTATTAGACGGTAAAAATTTAAAAGAAAGTATATTAAAAATGATTGAGCCAGTAGCAACAGAAGTAGTTTCAAGTTTCTTTGGGACAGAAGAAAATGAAAATATAAATAAAGAATCATTAGCACAAGAAATAAAAAACAATTTTGGGATTAGTGATATAGAAGCATTAAAAGAAGAAAAACTAAATCAAGTAGATATAATAAATGAGGTAGTAGAAAAATCAAAACAGAAATATGAAGAAAAAGAGCAAGAACTAGGCGAACAAGAAATAAGAGAACTAGAAAGAGTAGTAATGTTAAAAGTAGTAGACCAAAAGTGGATGGATCATATAGATGCAATGGATGACTTAAAAGAAGGAATTGGTTTACGTGCTTATGGACAAAAAGATCCAGTAGCACAATATAGAATAGAAGGATTTGACATGTTTGACGCAATGGTAGCAGAAATACAAAAAGATGTAGTAAAAATCCTATTAAACATTCAAAAAGCAGGAGAACTAAAAAGAGAACAAACAGCAAAGATAACATCTGTTGCTCAAGCAACATTAGATAGTATAAATGTAGTAACAGAAAATAAGGAACAAGTTCCACAAACATCAGATGTGAAAAGAACACCTGTAGTAAATCAAGGACCAAAAGTAGGAAGAAATGACCCTTGTCCTTGTGGAAGTGGGAAGAAGTATAAAAACTGCTGTGGAAAATAGTATAAAATGAGGCTTTTTCGGAAGCCTTATTTTAAAAGCAGTACGAGTTGGAAATAAATGTCCACGATTTGTCCACGTAAAAAGATTCATAGGGAGGAATATTAATATGGTATATAATGATAAATATAAATTTGTAGCAATTATTAATGAAAAAATAGAAATAGGAAAGGCATTAAATGCAATTGCACATATGGGATTAGGATTAGTAAATATAGCAGATGAAGAAACAAAAGAAAATATGTCTTTTGTTGATTTCCCAGATAAAGACGAAGAGTTACATAAGAGTATATCTGGATTATCTTTAATCGTTTTGGGCGGAAAAAATAACGAAATAAAAAAGGCTAGAAGGCAATTTAAAGAAGAAGGAATATTATTTGTGGACTTTATAGAAACAATGACAGGAGATACATATGCGGAGCAGTTGGTAAAAACAAAAGAGATAAATACAGAAGAACACAATTATTTTGGATTACTAGCATTTGGAGAAATAGAAAAAATAAATCCTATTACAAAAAGATTGTCATTATATAAATAAGTTTAAATTATTAAAGTCTTCTATTGGGAACAAAAATGGCAAACTTGGGAAAATAAATTCAAAAAATATTGACAAATGGTATAAAAACGGGTTATAATGAATATAATAGAAATAGATATTTAATATCTATTTACAGTTAAAAATCAGGTGAACCCTACCAATAAGTGGGAGCTGTAAAATCAAAAGGTAGAGATCTAGGTCTTTACCTTTTATATTTTTTAGGAGGGAAAAATGAAACTATATTCAGTAACAGATAAATATATAGATTATTTAAGACAATTTGATTATAAAGTTTATGACAATAAAGAAGATAGAAGAAAAGTAATGAGAAAATATTTGGGTATAGTTTTAACAATAAATGAAATGAACTATTATATACCAATGTCATCTCCTAAAAAGAGTGATTATAAAGATAATGAAATAAGAAAATCTATTGTTCCTATTGTAAGAATTGTATCAAATGAGGAAGTCGATAATGTACCAGTTTTAAAAGGAACATTAAGAATTAGTAATATGATACCTGTTCCAGATAGTGAATTAATATTATATGAGCCTAAATATGAAAGAAACAAAAATTATAAGATATTAGTTGAAAAGGAACTTGAATTTATTGGGAAAAATGAAGAAATGATAAAGAAGTATGCAAGTATTATATATAATCAAAAAATTAATAATTATGATGTATCTTATATAAATAATGTTGTAGATTTTAAGTTATTAGAACAAAAATGTAAGGAATATAAAAGCGACAATAATTGAAAAATTTAATATGGGCATTGTATTTTTTATAAGATTATTATATACTATTTTCATAAATCGAATGTAAACATTGTTTGCATTTTGTTTGCAAAAAATAAGAAAACATATACAAAAATAATACTAATAATACCAAAAATATAAATGGCTATAATCCGTGATATTATTAGTATACATAGTATTCTATAGTATTGATAATACAGAAATAAAGTCTTCATGTGGAAGTGGAAAGAAGTATAAGAATTGTTGCGGAAGAAATGAGTAAAATCAATAGTTTGAGAGATGTATAAAATATAAAAAACTAATCTAAAAACACAAATTGTTGCCGATTTGTTGCCAAACAAGATAGAAATCTCTAAAAGCTTTAAAAATGATACATTTCTTATGACAACAATTTGGGCGACAAATTGAATACGAGAACTAAAAGTCAACATATAAAAAGTGTTGACTTGTTTTTTATTTACTAAATTTTTTAGGAGGTAAAAATAGTTATGGTTAGTGTCAGTAAAAGAGGAAAAGTGTATCAATATCAATTTGATATTGCACCTATTAACGGCAAAAGAAAGAGAGTTACAAAATCTGGATTCAAAACAAAAGCAGAAGCAGAAAAGGCAGGAATAGAGGCATACAATGAATATAACAATACAGGACATTCTTTTATTCCATCACAAATATCTTATAGTGATTATTTAGATTATTGGATGAAAGAACATTGCGAGATAAATTTGAAATATCACACAATAGAGGCATACAAAAATATTGTAAAAAATCATATAAAACCTAAATTAGGATTTTATAGATTATCACAAATAACAACAGCGACACTTCAAGAATTTATCAATAACATATATGTAGAAAAGAGCTTTTCGAAAAATTTTTTAAGGAATATTTTAAAGGTTTTGAAAACGTCATTTACCTATGCAACAGATGTAGTAGGATTTGTGAAGGAAAATCCATCATTAAAGGTTAGACTTCCTAAATATGATATTCAAGCTGAAGATCCAGTTCATATTTTTACAAAAGAAGAAGTCAAAATGATTTTAAATAGATTTCAAAATAATCATGCAATTTATTATGCTTTTTTAACTGCGTACTATACTGGACTTCGAGTTTCAGAAGTGTTTGGACTAACTTGGAAGGACATTGATTTGGAAAACAAAAGATTAACAGTAAATAAAAATGTCTTGAAGAAAAATCAAAAAGGAGGAACAAAAAATAGAAATATTAGTGGAAATGCCACAACAGTTTGGTATTTTGGAACTTGCAAAACAACAAGTAGTTATAGAACTATTGATATTGGAGATACATTAGTAAATGCTTTAAAAGAATACAAAAAAGAGCAAGAAAAATATAAAGAAGAATATGGTGATTCATACATGAAGCATTATGCAAAAGAAGTAGAAAATCCATATACTAAAAAGAAGGAAATAAAAATAGTAAATGCTTATGCTGAAATTGATGTTACATTGCCAGAAGTCAATTTAGTTTTCTTAAAAAATAATGGAGTATTTGAAGGAACAGATACTTGCAAATATCCATTCAAAGTAATTCATTATGAATTAGGAATTCCATGCAGATTTCATGATTTTAGAGATACACATGCAACAAGATTAATTGAAGCAGGAGCAGATATAAAAGCAGTATCAAAGAGATTAGGACATAGTACAATAAAAACAACTTATGAAATATATGTAAGAGTAACAACAAAAATGGAAACAGATATAGTACAAAAATTTGAGCAATTTACCTTAAATTTATAAAAAATAAGAGTGTACCATGCAAGGGAATGTTATTAAAAAATTAATAAGAAAAATGAATGTTAATAATCTAAAAGGCTTGCCCTTTTATGTGTTTTCAGTGTTTCTTATGAACACTTTCCTGCGTAGGCTATTATTATAATGAGCAAAATACATATTGTCTAAAAAAGATAAAAATAAAAAGTTTTAAAGCAAAGACAAAATTTAATTATTATGGTATAATGATTAAAACTTTTTATAAAGAGATAGGAGTAAATTATGAAAGAAGAAAGATATAAATTTATATGTGCAGTTTATTTGCTATTAATAAAAGAAAATCAAATATTATTACTAAAGAGATATAATACAGGATATGAAGATGGAAATTATAGTTTAGTGTCAGGACATATGGAAGGAAATGAGACAATTAAACAAGCAATGATTAGAGAAGCTAGAGAAGAAGCAGGAATAATAATATATGAAGAAGACATCAAAATAGCAACTTTTTTACATAGAAAAACTGATCCAGAAAGGTTCGACTTTTTCTTACAATGTAAGAAATGGAATGGAGAGATTGACAATAAAGAACCAGATAAATGTTGTGAATTAAGTTGGTATGATATTAATAATTTGCCAAGTAATATAATTCCATGTGTTAGAAAGGCTATAGAAAATTATCAAAATAATGTTATGTTTGACAACTTTGGATGGTAGTTATATTTTAATATAGTAAGGAGAATTATAATCTATGAACAATTATTTTATCATTCATGGCTCTTATGGAAATCCATACAAAAACTGGATTCCATATTTAAAGTCTCAATTAAGTAAAAGAAAATTAAATTGTATAGTGCCAAGCTTTACAACTCCATATAAACAAGATTATGAAAGTTGGAACACTATACTAATGTCTTATGCCAAAGTTGGATATATTACAGAAGAAACAACTTTTATTACACATAGTTTAGGAGGAATTTTTCTATTAAAGTTCTTAATAGAAAATAAAGTAAAAGTAAAGAAAATTATTACAGTTGCAGGATTTAACAATATACATTTTGATAAAGATAATAGTTTATATGATTCGTTTTATATACTAGATGAAGAATTAACAAAAATAAGCGAATTATGTCATGAAATAGTATGTATTTATTCTGATAATGATCCATATATTCCAATGGAAAAAGCTAAATTCTTTGCAGATAATATCAAAGCAAAAAAGCTTCTAATAAATAATGCAGGACACTTTAACGAAAAATATGGATATAAAGAGTTTAGGGGAATTTTAGAGTATATATAATACCTAGATTTCAAAAACACTTCAAAATTATTTCATTGTATTTAGAAAAAATATGTTCTATACTTATAATATGAAAATTTAACAAAGAAAAAACAAGAGTAATTATGTATCAAAAACGATATATGGTTATTCTTGTTTTCTTTTATGTTTGGGAGGTGTTGGATAATGGCAAAATTAGAAAACGAAAGACTTATTTATACAGTTCAAGAAACTGCAAAAATATTACACTCAAGCCCTAATTATATATATGAATTAGTCAAAAAAGGAAAGCTTAAAGCAGTAAAATTGAAAAGTATAAGGATTCTTAAATCTACTTTAGAAAATTTTTTAAAAGAAAATGAAGGAAATGATCTATCAGATATTGATAGTATAAGGAAAATATCAATATACGAAGATATAGAAAGATAATAAGTTATGGGTAATGTTACAATTCAAAAAAGAGGCAAATATTATCAATATAAATTTGAAGTAGCTAAGGTAGAGGGCAAAAGAAAATTCATAAATAAATCTGGGTTTAAAACAAAAGATGAAGCAATTAAAGCAGGAAATATTGCTTATACAGAATATTTAAACACTGGTTTGAGTTTTAAAGAAAAGGCAATTTCATTTAGTGATTATTTAGATTACTGGTATGAAAATTATTGTGAAATAAACTTAAAATATAATACAAGAAGAACTTATAAAACAATAATTGATAAATATTTAAAACCAGAACTAGGCAAGTATAGATTAAGTTCTTTAACAAGTGTAAAGCTAAATTCATATATCGTTGATTTATGCAACAAATATAACTATAAAAAATCATATTATAGAAATATATTAAAAGTTTTGAAAAACTGTTTTAGAGTATCAACAGATGTATATGGATTTATAAGG
Organism: uncultured Clostridia bacterium; assembly: GCA_948739805.1. GTDB lineage: Bacteria > Bacillota > Clostridia > TANB77 > CAG-508 > CAKPSH01. The sequence goes on from CAPYID010000002.1 coordinate 63,459, forward strand.
TATAATCCAACATTAACTTTAAAATTACCTAAAATAGAAGATGAGAAGGCTTTTAAGAAACATTTATATAATAAAAATGAAATTGATATAATTTTAGATAGATTTAAAGATGATGATACTTTTACTTGTGAATTTATTACAAGTTGTTTTACTGGAATGAGAACAGGGGAAGTATGTGCATTAACTTGGGATGATATAGATTTCGAAAATAGAGTTATAAATGTTAGGCATACAGTATATGACAAGCCAAAAGATAATAAAGGAAGATGGTATATAGGAACTACTAAAACTAAAAAATGGACAAGACAAATTAATATGTGTGAAACTGTATATAATGCTTTAATGAATTATAAAAAGAAACAACAATATATGAAAAAAATATATGGTAAAGAATATTTAACTTATCATTTTGAAGATGTACTCAATAAATATGGAAAAGTGGTAGAACAACGAATTGTGCAGAATGAAAGTAATATCCTTCAAATAAACAAAGCAGATATGGTATTTACAAGACTTAATGGCAAATATGTTGGCAGAAATATTTTAAATTATCCATTTAAGATAATTCATAAAGAACTTGGTATTGAAAATTGTAGATTTTACGATTTAAGAGGAAGTTATGCAACTATTAATTTAAGAAATGGTATAGAAATCAGAGCTGTTGCAGATATTTTAGGACACAAATATATAGAAACTACTGAAAACTTTTATATATCTAGTACTGATGAAGATCAGAAAGATGTAAGTAATGTATTTGACAATTTAATGAGTTCAAAAACAATTGAAGATATTATAAAATATGAGATATGATAATTTTAAGAGCTGGCTTGGCTGGCTCTTTAGAAATTATAAAAAATAGTATCAAGGAATTAATTTTTTAATTATTGTAATTTTATGAAATTTATGATATATTTTTAAAAAAACTTTAAAATCTATATACTCAAAAAAATAAAGTCAGGAGAAATAAATGGTAAATATTGAATATGCAAATGCCTATAGTGAAGTTTTAGAAATATTAAAATATATTTCTAAAGAAGATTATAGTAAGATTCCACAAAATAAAATAGAATTATTTAAAACAAATTCAAACAAAGAATATAAATTTATATATAATCCTGAAAAGACATTAGATGAACAAAATGTTTCAAAAAGAGCAAAAGCGATAATAGGATTATTATTTAGAGATTATTGGGCAACTGATGTACAAAGAGAAAAAATTATTATAAAACAAAAAAATGATAGATTTGTTTTAGAAGAACAAAAAAAGTCATTATATGATGTTAAAAATATATTTAGGAAAAGAAATATTAACAATGAAACTAAAGTAAAAGAAGTTACAGAAATGATAGTTTATAAAGAAAACTTTATTAAAAAATGTATTAATAAAATAAAAACTTTTCTTAATTTAAAATAGGAGATGAATATGCAATATATAAATAGTAAAGATTTAGATTATATAAATTCATTCTTTCATTTTTCAAGAATTGATAATAGAGACAGTATTGAACAGAATGGTTTACAAGCTGTTGCAGGTGGAGAAAATGAGGCTGGAAATGATAGAGATAACAAGACTATTTATTTTTCAAAAGGTATAAGTGGAGTTTTAAAAGCAATAGATGTTTGGGCAAGATGGGAATACGATACATATGTAAGTAAATCAGATAGGGATATAAATTATGGTTATCAAGGTTATGATAAATCTGTTATGAAAGAAATTATTTTTGATAAATTATATAACGATTTTAAAAATAGACAGTATTATATAGTAGATTTAAAAGAGGGAAAAGATGGAGAATTTGAGTATGTAGATATAGACGTAAAAAAGGTTTTAGCAAGAGATAAAAATGGAGTGCCATATAGAGGAGCTGTTTGGAAATATGGTGAATTTAGTGATTGGGGAACTTTAGATAATCCTAATAATGTACAAGAAAATTGGAATATGAATACAAAAATAGGCGAAAGGACAATTTCGAGTGATAGGTTAAAAATTATAGAAACAGAAAGTGGAAGAACGGATGCCTTAAGCTTTGCATTAGAATCGTATTCAAAATTTAGAGCATTAGTACCTGAACAAGATAGTCCAATGTATGAAATATTAGATAATTTTATGTCTTATGCAAAAGAAAGATATAAAAGTGATAAGGACTATGAAGATGGAATGCCTGATTTGGGAAGAAGAAAGGTTAATAAACGAGAACAAAAAAAATATCAAAAAATTAATAAAATTGAGACAAAAGGATTAGGAAGGCAAGTTGTTGCAGAATTAAAAGATATACAATTAATGGATGAAACAGAAAGAACACTAAACGAACAACAAAGAGCAATGCAACAAAATAAAGATGCTCAAAATCAATCTTTATAGCACTTAATGAGAATATGTTGATTTTATATTTAAACTAGATTATTTTGTATAAAAACGATTATAGAATACAACGTAAGGAGTGATATAACATGAAAATATATGTATATTTAGATGAAAGTCGGATCAATTCATAAAAATAGTAAAACAAGATATTTTGCAGTAGGTGGATATTTTTCTTATGAAGAAGACAGACTAAAAATAAAAGCGAAATATAAAAAAGAAAATCTTAAATTAAAGAAAGAAAAAAGTTTAGATTTAGATACTGAAATAAAATCATATGATATGACTGAAGATGAAAAAGTAAGAATCTTCAATAAAATACAAGATATTGAAACTTTTCATGGTTGTGTTAAAGTATTCGATAAAAAGTATATGAAAAAAGAGATAGTTGATTCTGATATATTTTTCAATTATGCTGTAAAAGTTCTAATTCAAGATTGCATATTGCCAGAATTGAACTTACAAGAAAATGACGAGCCAATAGAGTTTATTATTAGTATAGATAACAGAAACATAAGAGTAGGGGAATTAAACAATTTGGAAACATATTTAAAAACTGAATTTTGTATTTATGATGATGATTTTAAAATTACATATTATGATTCTAAAACAAATTATGGAATACAATTAGCAGATTTAACAGTTAATACTTTTTATAATTCATACAAAGATATAAGTATTGTTGAAAATTTAATAAAAGAATTAAAACCTAAAAACTTTAGAGTAAGTTTATTTCCGAGAAATAGTAGGAATAAAAAACAAAATAATACATAAAATATTAGTGAAATATTTGACATGCAATTTTTTGTGTGGTAAAATATTTATAGAGTAAGACCTAGGTAAGGTAGCTAAAAGCTAAGCGTATGTTAAGTACGCTACCACCTAGGCATTTTTATTATAATTTAAAAATCGAATGTAAACATTGTTGAATATTGTATAATTAAATGCACGTTGTAGACATAAAATATCTACCAGTATGGAAGTATTGTGCAGAAGTAGCACAAAGAAAAAATGAGGAAAATGAGACAGCAAAAGGAACAAACTTAAAAATAGGAAATGATATGAAGCTAGCTAATTTTATTGAGAAAGAAATAAAAGAAGAAAAAAGTTCACCAGAAGTAATAGAATATAAAATAAAACAAGCAAAATTTGAAACGACATTGTGTTTTAAGACAATATATAACTACATTGATAAAGAAATATTAGAAGTAAAAAGAAAAGACTTAACATGCGGAAATTACAATAAAAAAGAGAAGTTCAAAAAGGAAGAATCGGAGTTTTTAAAACCAAATAAAGATTGAAGAATAGTGATAAAATCCTCATAAATACATAATATGATATTGCAAGGAGGAATGAGGATGAAGATATTTATTATTTCAAGAAAAAAAATATATATTTGCTTTGTAATTTTATTTATAATATTAATAGTAAGTTCAATATATGTACAAGGATATTCCTTAGTCAAACAAGATAGTACAGTAGAAGATGAATTTGATAATAAAGTAAAAGAATTATGTAATAGAAGAGAAAAGGTAGCATACTTAACTTTTGATGATGGACCAACGAAAAATATAACACCAAAAGTTTTAGACATTTTAAAAGAAGAAAATGTGAAAGCTACCTTTTTTGTAATTGGAAAATCAGTTGAGAATTATCCTGAAATTGTAAAAAGAGCATATGAAGAAGGTCACTATATAGCAAACCACGGATATAGTCATAATAACGAAAATCTATATAAAAGTGAAGAAAGCTTTGTAAATGAAATAAGAAAGACAGATGAAGCAATAGGAAAAGCAATAGGTATAGAAAATTATTCATCTCATATATTTAGATTTCCAAATGGATTTATGTCTCCATTATATAAATCTAAGAAAAAGAATATGGCAAAAGTACTCACAGAAATGGGATATACATATATTGATTGGAACTCACTGAATAATGATTCCATTAAAAAATATACAAAAGCTCAACTTACAGATAATCTAAAAAAATCATCAAAAGGAAAAGGCACTTTAGTAATATTAATGCATGACACAAAAGATGTAAGCAATAGTTCTGAAGCATTAAAAGAATCTATAGAATACTTAAAATCAGAAGGATATACATTTGAAAACTTTTATAATATTATAGAAAAACTTATTTAGAACGTTCTTGACCATATAGTCGATAGTTTGACAGAGTATATCATAAATGTTAATCTAGTATAGCAAACTAGATACAGAGACTTATGATAAATAAACTGAACTTTATAGAGAGGGATGATAAAAATATGAAGGGGATAAAGATTGGAAAAAAACAGTCAAAATATCCGATTATTCAAGGTGGAATGGGTGTTGGAGTATCAATGCACAATTTAGCAGGAAATGTTAGCAAGGAAGGTGGAATTGGAATTATATCAACTGCTGATATAGGCTACTTAGAAGAAGATTTTGTAAAAAATCCGATGAAAGCTAACTTAAGAGCAATTGGCAAAGAAATAAAAAAGGCAAGAGAAATTGCAGGAGAAGACAAAATAATAGGTGTAAATATAATGGTAGCTTTAAAGAACTATGTAGAAATTGTAAAAGAATGTGTAAAACAAAAAGTTGATTTAATTATATCAGGTGCAGGAATACCTAAGGAATTACCAGAATATGTAAAGGGTAGCAATACAAGAATTGCTCCAATTGTATCATCATTTAGATGCTGTAAACTAATAGTTGGACATTGGATGAAAAAATATAATTATGTACCAGATATGATAGTAATAGAAGGACCAGAAGCAGGGGGGCATTTAGGATTTAAAAGAGAAGAATTGGATGAAGATAAAAAACCTAAACTAGAGGAAATTACAACAGAGGTAGTAAAATATATTAAAGAATTAGAAAAAGAAACAGGGAAAGAAATTCCTGTTATATCGGCAGGAGGAATATGGGACTCTAAGGACATAAAGAAATTTTTAGATTTAGGCGCAAGTGGTGTACAAATGGCAACCAGATTTGTTGCAACAGATGAATGTGATGCTTCAATAGAATTTAAGCAAGCATATGTAAAAGCAAAGAATGAAGATATAAAAATAATTAGAAGTCCTGTAGGGATGCCAGGAAGAGCAATAAATAATAGCTTTATAAAAAAAGTAGAAACAGAAAAATGTAAAATAGACAAATGCTATAACTGTATAAAAACATGTGATATAGTTAATAGTCCATACTGTATTACAAAAGCCCTAATAAATTCTGTAAAAGGAAAAGTAGAGGAAGGATTAATCTTTTGTGGTAGCAATGTCAGTAAAATTGATAAAATTGTTCCATTACATGATTTAATGCAAGAACTAATCTGTGAACTATAGGGGGCACCATTTGGGCACCCGTTGAAATTTCAATGTGTCTCTAAACATGAGATGAGATAATATAATAAATAATTGTATTGATAAATCTCTCTATTTATGGTAATATTAACATATCAACACAGGAGGAAGGTAAAAGAGATGATTTTATCAATTTTTTTAATAATTATAGGATTTGCATTACTTGTAAAAGGAGCAGACTTTTTAGTAGAAGGTTCAAGTAGTATAGCAAAAAAATTCCATATTCCAGAAATAATAATAGGGCTAACAATAGTGTCGATAGGTACATCAATGCCAGAATTATTTGTGAGCTTAACCTCTGCATTAGAAGGACACTCAGATATGTCAATGGGAAATGTAATAGGAAGTAATATTGCCAACCTATTATTAATATTAGGATTATCAACAGTTATTAGACCCATAAAATTTCAAAAAGAAACTAGACTAATAGAAATGCCAATGTGTTTATTAATAACAATTATTTTTATGATATTTTGTAATACAGGAACAGGAATATCAAAAATAGAAGCAATTATATTATTAGTGCTATTTGTAATATTTATTTTATATACAATAATTATGGGCAAAAAAGGTGAAGAATTCGATAAAGAAGACACTATTATAGAATTAAAAGCAGAGGGGGAAAAAGTATCAATATTTAAAAGTATTATATTTATTATATTAGGTATAATTGGCTTAAAAGTTGGAGGAGATTTAACAGTAGATAATGCTCTAGTAGTTGCAAGATACTTTAATTTAAGTGAAAAAATTATTAGTTTAACAATACTTGCAGTTGGTACAAGTTTGCCAGAACTAGTAACAAGTGTTACAGCAGCAATTAAGGGAAATAGTGATATAGCAATAGGGAATATTATTGGTTCAAATATTTTTAATATGTTGTTTATAATTGGTGTATCAGCATTTATAAATCCAATCATATATAACTCTTCATACAATCTAGAAATGATAATATTAATAATTGGAATATTATTATTATCACTATTTCCAATAATACCACCGAAAAATCAAATGAATAGGTCAAATGGACTTATATATTTAATTATGTATGTAGTATATATGGTAATTTTATTTGTACATTAAGAATGGATATAAGTTGAAAAAGAATTGGTAACAATTCTTTTTCAACTTAGGTTTGTAGCTTAGAAAGGAATGATGGAAGTATGGTAAATATTAGAGAAGAAGAATTAAAACGATTATTTTTAGAACTAAAAGGAACCAATAAAGATATAGCATTTCAAAAAATATATACACAGTATAACAAATTAATATATGGAATTGCTTTCGGAATTCTTAAAAATAAGGAAGATTCAGAAGACATAGTACAAATATTTTTCTCAAAGTTATATACACTTGAAAAAGAAAAATTACCAAATGAGAAAATAGCAAGTTGGATATATACAGTAGCTAAAAATGAAACTATCTCAGTATTAAGAAAAAAGAAAGAACATTTTGATATTGAGACAATTTATGATATTGAGGATAAAGATAATGAAATAAACAATTTAATAGATAAAGAACAATTTAATAAATTAATTGGCAAATTAGAAGAAAAAGAAAGAGAGATAATAACATTAAAAATAATAGCAGGTTTAACTTTTGAGGATATTGCAAAACTATTAAATAAACCAACTGGAACAATAAAATGGAGATATTATAAAAGTGTACATACATTAAAATTACTACTAAGTAATCTAGTAATGTTTATTTTGACATTTGTTATAGGACTAAGAACTTTATTTAATAAAGAAAGTAAGATAGAAGATAATGCATCAATAATAAATAACGAAACAGAAAAAGTAGAAGATATTCAAATAAAAGATACAAATGAAACACAGCAATCAGAAATGATAGGAGAGGTTATAAATAGTATAAAAGACGAAACGAATAAAACTTATGAAAACACAGTTATAGAACAAGTACAAGAATACAATTTAAATTATATAGGAATAGGAATTTTAAGTATTTCTTCAGTATTTTTATGCATAACAGTAATATTTACACTATTATTTACAAAGTACCAAATAAAATTAAGGAAAAGAAAATCTAAATAATTTAGAAAAGGAAAAAATGATATAATTTAAGTTTTGAAAAATGAACATTATGGATTAGAAAGGAAATAAAGATGCCAAAAATATTGATAGTAGAAGATGATGAGAAATTAAGAAATGAATTAGAAATATTTTTAAGTAATAATGGATATGAAGCACAAACTCTAAAAGATTTTAAGAATACTATAAATAAAATTTTAGAAATAAATCCTGACTTATTATTATTAGATATAAACTTGCCAGAAGCGGACGGAGAATATATTTGTAAAGAATTAAGAAAAAAATCAGATATGCCTATAATAATAGTTACAAGTAGGGAAAGTGAAATAGATGAATTACTTTGTATTAATTATGGAGCAGACCATTATATAACAAAGCCATTCAACATCCAGATTTTACTTGCAAAAATAAATTCATTATTAAGAAGGGCAAACATGTCAGGAGAAGCAAGTGAAAAGATAGATGCAAAAGACTTTATATTAAATAACTCAAAAAGTACAATAGAAAAGGATGGTAAAATAGTTGAACTAACTAAAAATGAATATAAAATATTAAATTTTTTAGTGCAAAACAGAGAAAAAATAGTATCAAGAGATGATATAATGGAATGCCTATGGGATAGTGAAAGTTTTATAGACGATAATACTTTAACTGTAAATATTACCAGACTAAGAAACAAACTTGGAGAATTGGGGTTAAAGGAATTATTAGAGACGAAACGAGGACAAGGATATATACTCGTTTCTTTTCCAAACCGAAATTAAATAGGAGAACCAAAAATGAATTTAAAAAACTTTATAAAAGGTAAATTGCTAACAATAATATTAATAATATTTAGTTTAGCAACTATAGAGATATTCTTAATGGCATATCCATTTGGAAACTTTATAAAAATTTACATTCCTCTAAGCATAATATTTTTTGGAGCTATTGGGATACTTGTGGAATATTTTATAAAAAGAAGATATTATGCTAATTTAAAAAATATATTAGATGATTTAGATGAAAAGTATCTAATAACTGAACTTATAAAAGCACCAGAATTTATTGAAGGGAAAATATTAAAACAAACATTAGAAGAAATAGATAAATCTATGACAGAAAATGTTAATAAATATAAATATTTACAAGGAGACTACAAAGAATATATAGAATTATGGATACATGAAATAAAAATGCCAATAGCAACAAGTAAAATGATAATAGAAAACAATAAAAATACAGTAACAAAAAGTATAAATGAAGAACTAGACAAGGTAGAAAATTATATTGAGCAAGCATTATTTTATGCAAGAAGTAACACAGTAGAAAAAGATTACTATATAAAAAAGAGTAGTTTAAAAGATATTGTTAATGATAGCATAAAGAAAAACAAAAATATATTAATTGAGGAAAAAGTATTAATTAATATTCATGATTTAGATTTAGAGGTAAACACAGATAGCAAATGGATAATATTTATATTAAACCAAATAATACAAAATAGTATAAAATATAAGAAAACAGAAACTGAACTAAAACTAGAGATATATTGTAAGCAAGGCAAGGAAAATGTAATTTTATATATAAAAGATAATGGTTTAGGAATAAAAAAAGGAGAAATTACAAGAGTATTTGAAAAAGGATTTACAGGAACTAATGGAAGATTATCTAATAAAAAATCTACAGGGATAGGTTTATACTTATGTAAAAAACTATGTGATAAATTAGGAATAGCAATAGAACTAAACTCTGTTTATGGAGAAGGTACAGAAATAAGAATAGTGTTTCCACATAATTCATTATATTTTAAATGAATAATATCACACAATTGAACAAAGAATAATAAAATAGTATTGACAATGTGATAACAATGTGATATTATGAAGATATATTTTGGAGGTGATTTTAATGACAAGAACAGATAATATTAATATAAGGGTAGAACCAAAATTGAAAAAAGAAGTTGAAGAAACATTAAATGATTTAGGTATGAATATAACAGATGCAGTAACAATATTTTTTAAACAAATTATAATGACAGAAAGTATCCCATTTATGATAAAAAAGCCTAGATTAAATGCAGAAACTATAAAAGTAATCGAAGATGCAGAGAAAGGTATAAATTTAAGTAAAGGATATACAGATTTAGACGAAATGTGGAAAGATTTAGAGGAAGAGGATTAGTAATGTTAACAGTAAAATATAGTAATTTATTTAAAAAAGATTTGAAACTTATGCGAAAAAGAGGTCTAGACATAAACAAATTAAAAGAAGTGATAAAACTTTTAGCAAATAACGAAACATTACCAGATAAATACAGAGACCACTATTTATCAAATAATTATAAACGGCTATAGAGAATGTCATATACAACCTAATTGGCTTTTAATTTATTCAATTAATTCAAACGAATTAGTATTAACAGCATTTAGAACAGGTTCACATTCTGATTTGTTGGAAAAGTAGATATTAAATATAAAAACCTTACAAAATTGTAAGGTTTTTGTAATATAAATCGATGGCAAATGTTAAAAAAAGAGGTTATAATTAAGTTAGCCGTTAACGACAGAGGATGTTATAGCTGTTCAAGCAAAGCGAGTTACAGATATAGCATGCTGTGCCGTTTTACGGATAACTTATGTAGCGGAACGAAGTGACGCTGTAAACAAATTAAAGGATACTTGGAAAAGATAGAATTTGTAAAGTCTTCCCTTAACACTTTAAAAACTATCTTTTCTGAGGTGTAACAAAATGAAAGGAGCTTTTACATGGAAAAAGTATTACAAGTAAAAAACATAGAAAAATATTATGGAAGCAAATCAAATTTAACAAAAGCCATAGACAACATTAGTTTTGATGTTGAAAAAGGAGAATTTGTAGGTATAATGGGGGCAAGTGGTTCGGGAAAAACAACACTATTAAATACAATATCAACAATAGATAAAGTAACATCAGGACATATAATTATTAATGGAGAAGATATAACAAAATTAAAAGGGAACAAATTAAACAGATTTAGAAGGGAAGAACTAGGCTTTATATTTCAAGACTTCAATTTACTAGACACTTTAACAGCATATGAAAACATTGCAATTGCATTAACGATACAAAAAGTTAATTCATCAGAAATAGATAGTAAAATAAATGCTATTGCAGAAAAATTAGGAATAAAAGAAATACTAAAAAAATACCCATATCAAGTATCAGGAGGACAAAAGCAAAGAATTGCATCAGCAAGAGCAATAATAACAAATCCTAAGTTAGTACTTGCAGATGAACCAACAGGGGCTTTAGATTCAAAATCAGCAAGACAATTATTAGAAAACTTTGAATATTTAAATCAGAAATTACAAGCAACCATTTTAATGGTTACACATGATGCTTTTACAGCGTCTTATGCAAATAGAATTTTATTTATAAAAGATGGAAAAATTTTTAATGAGTTAATCAAAGGTAATGATACAAGAAAACAATTCTTTGAAAAAATAATTGAAGTACAAACACTTCTTGGAGGTGACTTAAACGATGTTATTTAAGTTATCAGTTAAAAACATGCAAAAAAGCATAAAAGACTATGCGATTTACTTTCTAACATTAGTATTAGGAGTTGCAATCTTTTATATGTTCAATTCGTTAGACAGCCAACAAGCAATGTTACAAGTATCACAGTCACAAAAAGAAATAATAAAACTTATGATAAGTATGCTTGGAATGGTATCAGTATTTGTAGCAATTATATTGGGATTATTAATTGTATATGCAAATAATTTCTTAATTAATAGAAGAAAAAAGGAATTTGGAATATATATGACACTAGGAATGGGAAAAAGACAAATATCAAAAATCATATTACTAGAAACAATATTTGTAGGCATAATCTCACTTGTAGTAGGACTTGTAATAGGTATATTTGTATCACAATTTATGTCAATAATAGTTGCAAAAATGTTTGAAGCAAACATGAGTGAATTTAAATTCGTATTCTCAAAAGATGCTTGTATAAAAACTTGCATATATTTTGGAATAATGTACATTGCAGTAATGTTCTTTAATACTATGACTGTTTCCAGATATAAATTAATAAATTTACTAAATGCAACTAAGAAAAATGAAGAAATAAAAATGAGAAATCCAATATTATCTATTTTAGTATTTTTTATATCAGCAAGTATTTTAGGATATGCTTATTGGAAAGTAACAGCTGATTTTCGATCTATGGATAAAGCTGTTAAGCTGTTACCACCAATCTTAATGGGAATCACAGGAACTTTAGGGATATTTTGGTCTTTATCAGGTTTTATATTAAGAATAGTACAAATAATGAAAAACATATATTTAAAAGGTACAAATATGTTTGTATTAAGACAGATTAATAATAAAATTAATACAACAGTTATAAGTATGAGTGTTATTTGTTTGATGCTATTTATGACAATTACAATTTTATCATCTAGTTTAGCTTTAAGGAACACACTAGAGAGAGGTTTAGTAGAAATGACTCCAGTAGATATAAACATGTATAAGACAGCAAACTTACCTGAAAGTTATATAAATCGATTGGGAAATAAAGTAACATACTCAAAAGAACAACAAGAGGACTCTAGAATAACAGTAAAAGAAACTTTAGTAAATAATGGACTAGATATAAATGTATTAAAAGATGTAATAGAAATACCAATATATGCAACTAATGACATAACCTTAGAGAAATTTTTTGGAAGCGAAATAGAAAATGTAAAACAACTATATGCAATGATGGATTATAGTACACCAGAAGAAATAATTAAAATATCAGATTATAATAAAATAGCTAGATTATATGGAATAGAGCAGTATGAATTAAATGATGATGAATATATAGTAATTTGCAACTTTGATAATATAGCTTCATTAAGAAATCAAGTATTAAGTATAGGAGAGAACAAACTTACAATATCAGGAAAACAATATAAATCAAAATATAATGAATGTAAAAATGGATTTATTGAAATATCAACAAATCATACAAATACAGGAATTATTTTAGTACCAGACAGTTGTGCTTTAGCAGAGGAGTCAAAAGAAAAAAGTTTTTTAGTAGCAAATTATAATGCAAAGACAGATGAGGAAAAAGAGAAAATAGAAGAGTTATTTATAGATGGTTCTACAATTATAAAAAAATTATCTGATAAGGGATTAAATGTTACTGGTATTTCAAAAATATCTATAATGGATGCAAGTGTAGGACTAGCAACAATAATAACTTTTATAGCAATTTACTTAGGAATAATATTTTTAATAGCAAGTGCTGCAATTTTAGCATTAAAACAGCTAACAGAAAGTTCAGACAATAAACAAAGATATGAAATTTTAAGAAAAATAGGCTGTGACGAAAAAATGATAAGCAAAGCATTATTTAGGCAAATTGGAATATTTTTTGGACTACCATTAATATTAGCTATAATACACTCATTATTTGGAATACAATTTGTATTAGAGATGTTATCAGGACTTGCCGAAAAAAAAGAATTATTACCATCAATAATTACAACAATAATAATTATGGGAATAATCTATGGAGTATATTTCCTAGCGACCTATTTTGGAAGCAAAAATATAATAAAAGAAGAATAAAAATTCTATAAACGAAAAACGGTAATAAGAGGTATTAAAAAATAGATTATTTTTTTAGTACCTTAGAGATGAGCATAAATACAAGATTTTAATAATAGAGAGAGTGTCCTATATATAGGACACTCATTTTAACTATTTGCAGAATATTACATTTGTAAACCTAAATATACACTTTACATGCTGTATTAATTAATAAATCCAGCACTCAACTGTTCCACTACCTGTATTACCTATAACTTCGATATAAATTCTATAATTACCAGGTTCTACATTAATCATAGGAATATTGGTATACTCTGTGCTTGGTCCAAAACTTTTCCAGCCGATTTTTTCTACATCCTGGCTACCATCATTTGGTCCAACATGATAGCAAACACGAAGCTGGAGCTGCGTATTTTCTGGGAAGCCACTTGTTTTTAGTGTACACCCAGCCCAGGGACTCCAAGAGCCACTTACTTCTATTGGAATATAAACATTTTGCTCTTTGGAAATATTAATTGGTATATTTTGCGAAACATACCCAGACAAAGAACCATATGGTACAATTCCATCATTAGCATCAGAAATATCGGTACAGTTAGATACTTCAGCAGCTAATACACAGTTTGAAGACATAGCAATAGTAATAACTAATGCCATACAAAAGGAGTAATAAAATTATTTAGGCGAAGCCTTAAAAATAACAAAATAAAATTGCAAATATATGGAAGTTAAAACATAATTATAAAGTAAATTTTACAAATTGTCTAGTAAATATGGAAAGAAAGTGAAATAAAAGGAAGAAAGTGGAAAAAAAATTGCTATATTTTGTAATATTTATTGTAATAATTTACTCTATTGTATATAATCAATATAACAAAGGGGGGAATTAATTTGAATACTAGTATATTACAATGTGACAATGTATATAAAAAGATTGGCAAAAAAAACATATTAAATGGAATTAATTTAGAAATTAATGAAGGGGAAATTTTGGCATTTATTGGGCCAAATGGAGCAGGGAAGACTACCACAATAAAAGTGATTTTAGGATTACAGAAAATTACTAATGGAAAGATAAAAATAAATGGATTTGATATAAAAAAAGATTTTATTAATGCAATAAAAAAAGTTGGTGCAATAGTAGAAAACCCAGATTTATATATGTATATGTCTGGATATGACAACTTAAAAATAGTAAAAGATTATTATAATAATATATCAGAAGAAAGAATAAATGAAGTGGTTCATATTGTAGGGCTAGAAAACAGAATAAAAGACAAAGTATGTAAATACTCTTTGGGAATGAGACAGAGATTGGGAATAGCTCAGGCAATTTTGCATAAACCAAATTTATTAATATTAGACGAGCCTACAAATGGTTTAGACCCGGAAGGAATTATCGAAATAAGAGAGTTATTAAAAAGGTTATCACACAATGAAAATATGTCGATTCTAATTTCAAGCCATAATTTAAGTGAATTAGAGAATATATGTAGTAAAGTTTGTATTATAAAAAATGGAACTATAATTGAAGAAACTACTATTAATAAGCTAAAAAATGAGGGACAAGAAGAATGCTATATTCTGGAAACAAGTAATACAAGTATGGCAATAAACTATATAAGAGAAAAATTTGAGATGATTGACCAAAATAATATCAAAATATATACAAGTAAATCAAATCTTCCTAATATAAGAAAAACGTTAGAGCAAAATGATATAGCAGTTTATACTATAACAAAAATAAATAGCTCATTAGAAGAAGCATTCTTA
Organism: uncultured Clostridia bacterium; assembly: GCA_948739805.1. Lineage (GTDB taxonomy): Bacteria > Bacillota > Clostridia > TANB77 > CAG-508 > CAKPSH01. The sequence continues at coordinate 78,565 of CAPYID010000002.1, forward strand.
AAAAGAATAGGAGGTAATAAAATTGATTAGATTAATTAAAAATGAATTAAGAAAAATATTTAAGAAAAAAACAATATATATATTATTCATCATTACAACAATAGTAATATTAACTAATACAATTGTAGGAGTAAGTATTTATGAAGGAAAAATGATAGACCATAGTCTAGAGGAAATTAAGAATGAAAGAGAAGAAATGCAAGAAAGATTAAAGAATTTGGATTATACTAATAGAAGTCAAATAGATGAATATATAGAAACAAAAACAAAATTAGAAATTGCTGAATTAAGCTTAAAATATGAGTATGGTTCTTGGCAAGAACGAGCAATTAGTAGCTATGAGTATGAATTACAAGATATAATAAGAAATATAAATCTATATACATATAAAAATCAAAATAAAGAACAATTAGATATAACAAAGAAAAAGTATGATGAAGTTTTGTATTTACTAGATAAATGCGATTGGAAAGAATTTGCTAAATTTGAGCAAAAAGAAACTAATAATCAAATATCAAAATTAGAAGAAAGCAAAAAAAATAATAATCAACAAATTGATAAAAGAAATAATGAAATGTCTATAAATAATACTGGAAATCCAATGGAAATAACAGATTTTATTAATCAGAATTCAACTATTAGTATAGAAGAACAAATATCAAGATATAAATCTAAAAAGGAAATTTTAGATATTAGGATAAAAGAAGATATTAGTTATGCATTTAGTGATAGGAACACATTACTTTTAGAGTATAAAAGAACTGAAAATAGTTTCAAACAAATGTATGATAATAAAAATTATGATGAAATGGAATATGCTCAGAAAATAAAGTATAATGAAGATTTAGCTAATGTTAAAAAACTAGAATATATGTTATATAATAAAATTCCAACACTTAATAAAGACAACTCAAGAGATATGCTAAAGAATTCTCTTAAATATTATGAAATTTTGATTATTACAATAACAATTATAGTATCTGTTTCTATAATAAGTGATGAAATTAATAAAGGAACAATAAAATTATTATTAATAAAACCTTTTAGTAGAGGAAAAATACTTCTGGCAAAATTTATTACTTGTATAATTATAATGATACTTACTGTAGTATTTATATTAATAGTTCAGTGTTTAGCTGGTGGAATTATTTATGGCTTTTCTGATTATTTAGTTCCAATAATGGAATATGATTTTGGGACTAATAAGGTAATAGAAGTAAATATAGTTAGTGGTTTAATTACATCATTAATAGCAAAATTACCAATGTATATATTAATTTTAGCTATAACATTTGGAGTTAGTACAATTACAGCAAACACTCCATTATCAATCATAATAGGGATTTTATTATATTTATCAAAAAACTTAATACAGGTAAATGAAAACATGAAAATTAACAAATACTTTTTAGCGACTAATTGGGATTTTACTAGATATTTATATGGAGCATTACCAGAAGCCGAATTTTTAAATGAAAGCTTTTCAGCAATACTGTGTGTCATTTATTTTATAATTGTAATAGGTATAACATTTACAACTTTTAAACAAAAAGATATAAGAAATGTGTAATGCCAATGCCAATAGGGACGGAGAATTTTGCCAATAGGGACGGAGAATTTTGGCAATTTCTCTGGGTGTTTTTGAGTAAGGAGATAAAAAACAAAACTGTCAGGGTAATTTAATAATATTTCTGTAATATGATTAAATTTCCCTGTGGCATATCTTGCAATTATTAACAAAATATATTATAATTAACAAGCCGATACAAAAAATTTAATATCGGAGCATTATAATGCTCCAGAAAGGACAACAATTATGGGAAAAATTAAAATTGCAATCTATGGCTTTGGAAATTTAGGCAAAGGTGTAGTGGAGGCAATCAAGCAGAATCCAGACATGGAATTGGTAGCTATATTCACTAGGAGGAATCCAGCGGAAATCGCCTCACAAGTGAATAACGATCAAATATCAGTAATATCAGCTAGTAGCGTTAGCTACTACAAAAGTGTTATTGATGTAATGATTGCATGTGGGGGATCTGCGACAGACTTACCAGAGCAAACACCAGCGCTAGCAAAAATGTTTAATGTAGTGGATAGCTTTGACACACATGCAAAAATACCAGAGCATTATGCAAGAGTTGATGAGGAAGCAAAAAGAGCAGGAACCATCGGCATCATATCATGTGGCTGGGATCCAGGAATGTTCTCATTAAACAGGCTTTATGCAGATGTAATATTACCAAAAGGCAATACATATACTTTCTGGGGAAAAGGGGTGAGCCAAGGGCACTCCGATGCGATACGTCGTATTAAAGGAGTGAAGGACGCTCGTCAGTACACAATACCAATAGAAGAAGCTGTAAACCGTGTAAGGAACGGAGAAAACCCAAAATTAACAACAAGAGAAAAGCATTTAAGAGAATGTTTTGTAGTTGCCGAGGAAGGAGCAGACAAGGCAAAAATCGAGGCAGAAATAAAAAATATGCCTAACTATTTTGCAGATTATGATACAACAGTTCATTTCATAAGTGAAGAAGAACTATTAAAAGAACATTCAGAATTGCCTCATGGTGGTAATGTACTTCGAAGCGGGGAAACAGGAAATGGACATAAGCATGTAATTGAGTATAAACTAAAACTTGAGTCTAATCCTGAATTTACTGCAAACATTCTTGTAGCAGCTGCAAGAGCAGCATATCGTATGAACAAAAATGGCGAAAGCGGAGCAAGAACGATGTTTGCTATTCCGCCACAACTGTTAAGTCCATTATCAGAAGAGGAATTAATAAAAACTTTGTTATAAGTTTATTATAAGAATTACATTCCCATAGAATGAACAGAGAAGAATATGGTGCGATAGACTATTTTCTTCTCTGTTTTTTGCTATTGATTTGCATATGTAAATATAGAAAATTAATATAATATAAAAAAAATATAGACAAATAATATAACAAGTGTTATAATATAACAAAAGTTATAAGAAAGGGGGATTTAATGCCAGGTGTAAAAAAGATACAAAAAGAAGATATTTTAAATACTGCTTTAGATATTGTAAGAAAAGAAGGAATACAAAGTGTTCAAGCCAGAAATATTGCTAAAAAATTAAACTGTTCAACACAACCAATTTTCTACCAATTTAAGAATATGGAAGAACTAAAAGAAGAATTATTAAAAAAGATAATAGAAGTTTACAGAGAATATTTGGCAGTAGACGAAAAAGCACCACATCTATATAGGCAAATTGGAGAAGGTTATATTAGATTTGCAAAACAAGAACCAAAACTTTTTGAGCTAATATTTATGAGTCCCAATAACCTAACAACAAAAAACTTTATCACACAAGATGAAAAAGTTTATAATGATATTTTAAAATATGTGGGTGCTGTAACAGGGATAACTTCGGAAGAAGAGATAAAAAGTTTTCATGCAAAAATGTGGACTTTTACACATGGAATAGCAACAATGATAGTAACAAAGACCTGTGAAATCCCAGAAGAACAAATAATTGAAATGCTAACAGAAGAATTTAAAGCTCTTATGTTTTTATATTCTAGTAAAGTTATCCCAGAGGGATAACTTTACATAAAATAAAATTATGTGAATTATTAGAGTTTCTTTGTGGTTATTACCGCTTAGAAATTTTTAAAATTTGTCTTTTAGAAAGGAGAAAAATAAATGAATAACATAATAGAAATCAAAAATCTAACAAAACAATACAAAGGATTAAAGGCTATAGACAATTTATCATTCGAAGTACATGAAGGAGAAATATTAGGACTATTACGGACCAAATGGAAGTGGTAAATCTACAACAATAAACTGTATATTATCACTATTAAATTTTAGTGAAGGAAGTATAAAGATATTTCAAAAAGAAATGAGTCCAGATGCATATGATATAAAAGAAAAATTAGGAGTTGTATTCCAGGATGTAGCAGTATTTGAAGAACTAACAGTATATGAAAATATAGACTATTTCTGTGGATTATATATAAAGGATAAAGAGAAAAGAAAACAATATATAGAAGAAGCGATAGAACTAGTGGGACTAGAAGAATTTAAAAAATTTCACCCAAAACAATTATCAGGTGGGCTTTTAAGAAGATTAAATATAGCATGTGGAATAGCACATAAACCAAAATTAATATTTTTAGACGAACCAACTGTTGCAGTTGATCCACAAAGTAGAAACAACATATTAGATGGAATTCAAAAATTAAGAGACAATGGAGCAACAATAGTGTATACGACACATTATATGGAAGAAGTTGAAATAATCTGTGATAGAGTAATTATCTTAGATAAAGGTAAAGTATTAGCGACAGGAACAACAGATGAACTAAAAGAGCTAGCAAAAATAGAAGAAAAAGTAACGGTAGAAGTTAATGATTTAAATGAAGAATATATAGAAAAAATGAGAAAATTAGAGAATGTAGATGAAGTAACATATAATGGAAACATATTACTTGTTACATATAAAAAAGGCAAAAACAACTTAGTAGAATTAATTGATTATCTAAAAAAAGAGAGTATTAAATATAACAAGATTTATTCAGAAAGACCAACACTTAATGATGTATTCTTAGAATTAACAGGAAAGGAACTTAGAGATTAATGTTTATGCACAACTTTAAATATGCCTTAAAAACTCTCTTTAGGGATAGAATGCTAATATTTTGGACCTTTGCCTTTCCAATTATATTAGGAGCCTTTTTCAATATGGCATTTTCAAATATTGAAAACAGTGAAAAATTAGAAATAATAAATATAGCAATAATAGACAATGATGAATTTCAAAATAATGAATTATATAAACAAGCATTTAAAACATTAAGTGATGAAGAAAATAAAGATAGACTATTTAATACAAAGTATGTTACAGAAGAAGAAGCAAAAGATCTATTAGAAAAAGACGAAATAACAGGATATATGTTATTAGAAGAAGATACCCCTAAAATAGTAGTTACTACAAGTGGAATCAATGAAACAATTTTAAAATATGTAGTAGAAGAGATAGTAACAAATGGTGAAATAGTTGAAAATATAATGGAAAAAGAAATACAAAATGGAATAGGGGCAGGAATTTATAACTTATACAATTTAGACTATGAAAAAATATATAAAAATGTATTAGAAAAAACACAAAATCAAGATGTAAAAATAAAAGATATATCAAATAACAATTTAAGTTATACAATGATAGAATTTTATACTTTAATTGCAATGGCTTGCTTATATGGTGGGATACTTGGAATGGTTGCTATTAATAAAAATTTAGCCAACATGAGTAACAATGGAAAAAGAGTATCAGTAGCACCTACACCAAAAGGAAAAGTCATTTTTAGTAGTATTCTAGCAAGTTATATAACACAATTAATAGGTTTAACTTTATTATTTATTTTTACGATATTTGTATTAAAAGTAGATTATGGAACTAATTTGCCACTAATAATATTATTAGGAATAGTAGGAAGTCTAGCTGGACTATCAATGGGAGTAGCAATTGGAACAATACTTAAGTCAAATGAAAATGTAAAAATAGGAATTATTATAGCAGTTACAATGCTAGGATGTTTTTTATCTGGAATGATGGGAATTACAATGAAGTATATAATTGATACAAATTTACCTATTGTCAATAAAATAAATCCTGCTAGTATGATAACAGATGGGTTTTATTCATTATATTATTATGATACCTTAGATAGATATTATTTTAATATAATAAGTCTGTTAGTTTTCAGTCTTATTATGATTATAGTATCGTATACAAGTTTAAGGAGGCAGAAATTTGAAAGCTTATAGCCATCTTGCGTCGTTACACTTCATTAAAAATCTAATCAACGTACAATAGTACGCCTCATAGATTTTTAATTTGTGTGCCTAGCAATATAACTATAATTTTCCAAATTATTTAAGTCTAGGAAAGGAAAAAGATATGATAGTATTTAAAACATTTTTAAAAGTATTAAATAAAAGTAAAATGCCTATTATTTTGTATACAGTAATATTAGTTTTCTTTGGAGCATTTAATATGCAGACAAGTGAAAATAGTACAAACTTTGTAGCAAGTAAACCAGACATTTTAATTATAAATAAAGATAAAGAAGAAGGGATAACTAAAAACCTAATAGAGTATATAAAAGAAAATAGTAATATAAAAGAAATAGAAAATAATGAACAAGCAATAGATGATGCATTATTTTATAGAGAAGTAAACTATATTATATATATACCAGAAAACTATAGACAAAAATTTCTAAATGGAGAAAATCCAGAAATTGAGATAAAAAGTACAGGAGACTATCAATCAAGCTTTGCAGAAATGATGTTACAAAGATACATACAAATAGCCAATATATATAAAGAAAACATAGAAGATGAAGATGAGCTAATAAATAAGATAAATGAAACATTATCAAAACAAACAGAAATACAAATTACATCTAAATTAGATACAAATAACTTAGCTAAAGCATCATTTTACTATAATTTCGCAAATTATAGTATATTAGCAGGTTGTGTTTATGTAATATGTTTAATATTATCTAGTTTCAAAGAAGAAAAGATAGCAAAAAGAACAATTATAAGTAGTATGAACTTTAGAAAGTACAATTTACAATTATTATTATCAAATAGTCTATTTGCAATAATATTGTGGATATTTTATATAGCATTAAGTTTCATATTAGTTGGAGATATAATGTTTACTATACATGGACTAATGTACATTATAAACTCATTAATATTTACAATCTGTGCCTTAACAATATCATTTTTAATAGGAAACTTAGTAAGAAACAAAAATGCAATAAATGGAATTATAAATGTTGTAGCATTAGGATCAAGTTTCTTATGTGGTGCATTTGTACCATTAGAATGGCTACCAGACACTGTCATAAAAATTGCTCACATATTACCATCATACTATTATATAAGTAGTAATGAGATGATATCAGATTTAGAAGTAATAAATTTTGAAACAATAAAACCAGTATTAACAAACATGGGAATTATTTTAATATTTGCAATTGGATTTACAATTATTACTAATATAGTCTCTAGACACAAAAGAAAAATTGGATAAAAATTAATTGACAACATCGAATAAAAGTGCTATTATTTTTAAGTAAATAATAAAATTTGTAATTGTGAGTTTGGAGCGAAAAAAATGGGAAGGATGTTAACACAAGCAAACCTAAATAAAACCAAGATATTTTTATATGTATTGTGTAGAGTAATAATAGTTATAATTATATGTCTAGCAGGAGTAAGAGGATTTAATGGATTAAAAGAATGGTTTAGTAGCTTTGCGGGGATAATGAAATTTTCCATACTATTTATAATAGGAATGGCAATAGGATTATATCCACTTATACATTTAAGAGATTCTTTAGCATTTTATGAAAATGGTATATCTGTAAATGGGAGAGAATATCTATTTTCAGACATTGGAGACATTACTTTTTGTGACTATCGTTCAGGAATTATGACCCAACAACTCATGAAAACGAATTTACGCAATTTTAATGTAACATATATAGAAAAACCTAAAAAAGCATATAATGAGGCATACTTAAATCAAGTTTAATAGAAAACGGAGGAAAAGAAAGTGGAAACTAAGTATATTATAATTGGTGTTGTAGTAATAGTGGTACTATTTGTATTTTATTACATAAAAATAACAATAGATGAGAAAAAAGGACAAAACAGTGAAGAAAAGCAAAAAGTTAAAGACATAATTAAAAAGATTACACCAGAAGGAGAAGACTATACAGCACTATATGCAGTATGGGAAAAAATTGACATCGGTGGAGGAGGAAGAACTGTTACAACCACAACACATTATTGGTACTATGCAGTAGGATTTAAGCCAGGGGAACTTTATGTAGTACCATTATCATTTGATGGTGGGGACATTAGTTATGGTGAACCTATGAACTTTACAAAAGAGAATACAGGAATGATAAATGCTAAAGAAGGGGACAGCTGGATGAGCATTTATGATTTAGAAGGAAAAGAAATTGTATCAGTTTTAGCAGGACCAAGCAACACTAAAGACGACAAATATCACCCAGTAAATATCCAACAAAAGGAAGAATATGAGGCGTTTTGCGCATTTATAAAAGAATTTATGAAAGAAGTAAACGATTATCATAATGTTACAGTTACAGGAAAAGTTGGGAAACCATTAGCAAAAAAATAGATAAAATTATAAATTAAAATTCACCAAATATTACAAAAATGTAAATTTGGTGAATTTTCTATAAAAGTACAAATACTACTTGAAAAAATGAGAGTTAAAATATAAAATAATATAGAAAGTTTTATTAAGGGGGAAAAATAAAAATGTCAATTTTGGTAACAGGTGGAACAGGATATATAGGAAGCCATACAGTAGTTGAACTATTAGAATATGGTAAAGATGTTATTATAATAGATGATTTATCAAATAGTAAAATAGAAGTATTAGATTCAATTAAGGAGATAACAAATAAAACTCCTAAATTTTACCAAATAAATTACTTAGATAAAGAAAAAATAAGAAAAGTATTTAAAGAACATGATATTGAAACAGTTATAAACTTTGCGGGATTTAAGGCAGTAGGAGAGTCTGTCGCTAAACCATTAATGTATTATCACAACAATATTGGAGGAGCTATTAACTTATTAGAAGTAATGCAAGAATTTGGAGTTAAAAATTTCATTTTCAGTTCGTCTGCTACTGTATATGGTGACCCAAAAGTAACTCCTATTACTGAAGAATGTGAAGTAGGAGGAACAACTAATCCATATGGCACAAGCAAATTCATGATTGAAAAAATCTTAAAAGATTTATACAATTCAGATAATTCATGGAATATATGTATATTAAGATACTTTAATCCAGTTGGAGCACACCAAAGTGGGCTAATAGGAGAAAACCCTAATGGAATACCAAATAATTTAATGCCATATATTACGAAAGTAGCAAATGGAGAGCTTGAAATTTTAAGTGTATATGGAAATGATTATAGTACAAAAGATGGGACAGGGGTAAGAGACTATATTCATGTTGTAGATTTGGCAAAAGGTCATATAAAAGCAATGGAAAAATTAGAAAAAGAAAAATCAGGATTATATATTTATAATTTAGGTACAGGCACAGGATATAGTGTTTTAGAAATTATAGAAAATTTCCAGAAAGTAAATAATGTTAAAGTAAATTATAAAATAGTAGAAAGACGTCCAGGAGATATTGCAATATGTTATACAAATCCAGATAAAGCATTAAATGAACTCGAATGGAAAGCAGAAAAAGGAATAGAAGACATGTGTAGAGATTCTTGGAATTATATAAATAATAACAAATAGATAAGAAAAAGGTGATTAAATGATAGATATACATGCGCATATTTTAACTGAAATAGATGATGGAGCAAGTAGTTTCGAAGAAAGTGTAGCAATGCTCTATGAGGCGAGAAAGGCAGGGTTTTCTGGTATAGTATGCACACCACATTATATGCAACAATTCTATGAAAGAGATGTAAACTATGTAAGTAATAAACTACAAGAATTAGAAGTTGATGCAAAAAGAGTAGGAGTTCATCTATACCAAGGTAATGAAATATATATATCAAATGAAATTTGTAAATTTATAAATGATAAAAAAGTCACAACAATAAATAATAGTAGGTATCTATTAATAGAAAGTTCATTAGACAATAACCCTACTAAAAATTATATAGAAATTATACAAGAAATTGTTAAAAATGGATATATTCCGATAATAGCACATCCAGAAAGATATCCATATATTCAAAAAGACATAAAATTTGCAAAAGATTTATTGAACAAAGGTGCTTTGTTACAAGCAAACTTTGCAAGTATAGATGGCTATTATGGAACACAAGCTAAAAAAACAATTATAAAATTATTTAAAAATAAAATGATACAATTTCTGGGAAGTGATGCACATAACAAGAAAACCATATATACTAACATATCTCAATACATGAAAAAAATATCAAAATATTTATCAGAAAATGAAATTGATGAGCTAGCCTATAAAAATCCTGTAAAAGTTATACACAATGAAGTGATAAATATTGATACAAGTAAATTTTAAAAAATTGTAAATGAATATTGACTTTTTTTATACCTAGATGTACAATGTATAATATACATAGATTACCTAGGTATAAAAAGGAGGTCAAAAATATGAAAATTAGCAAAGAATTAGCTAGAGGCAGTACAACAATGCTTATTCTTAATCTTTTACAGAATAAGAATATGTATGGGTATCAGATAATTAAGGAGCTAAGTGAGAAATCAGAAAATGTATTTGAATTAAAAGAAGGAACACTATATCCAATATTACATGGACTAGAAAGTAAAAATCTAATTACATCTTATTGGGATGAGACAACAGCCAAAAAAAGAAAATACTATACTATTACAGAAGCTGGAAAAAAGCAATTAAAAAACCAAAAAGAAGAATGGCTTACATTCAGTACAGGAGTAAATAGAGTAATAGGAGGTGTTTCTTTTGCTAACTAATGAATTTTTAAATAATGTATGTAAGAAAATAAAATATAAACCCATTAGAAGTGAAATATTTGAAGAGCTAAAAAACCATATTGAAGAACAAAAAGACGAGTTAATTCAGAATGGAACAGAAGAAAAAATAGCAGAAGAAACAGTAATTCAAAATATGGGAAATGCAGAAGAGTTAGGAAAAAATTTAAATAAAATACACAGACCAAAATTAGATTGGAAATTATTATTACTTATAGTAATTTTAATTACTTTTGGTGTTTTAGTTGTATCAATTAAAATAAGAAACTATAATTCTGGTTTAACAAATGTGTCAATAAATGGGGGAAAATATTTAATAGCTTTATGTGTAGCAACTACTTTAAGTATAATAATATATTTTATAGATTATAGAAAAATATCTAGATATTCAATAATACTGTATATAATAGCTACACTATGTTTTGTAATGCCATATTTAACTGGATTTGGTGTGAACCTTAATGGAAGAATATATATGAGGATATTTAATGAAAGCATTTTACCTACAGATATTGCGATTCCACTGTATATAATATCTTTTGTAGGTTTCATACATAATGTAAATGAAGAAACAAGAATTAAATTCATAACCAAAAGTGGAAAAAATATAAATGTAAATATAATCAAAATAATAACATTAAGCATTATTTCCTTATTTTTTGTAATGCGAGAAAGTGTTGCTACATCAGTAATCCTAGCATTAGTATATATGATAATATCTACCATAAAATTAAGGGAAAAAGCAAAGAAATATATAGTTATACTGTGGACAATACCAATAATACTAATAGCACTAATAATGGTTATGAACTTAAGTAATGGATTTGCTGAATATAGAATAAATAGAATATTAATAAACTTTAAACCAGAAATAGATCCACAAGGCTCAGGCTGGCAATTAATAGCTAGAAATGAAATGATAAAATCTGCAAAATTAATAGGAGAAGCGGAAGGAACCGAACTATATACTAGATTACTTTTTGAAGAAGAAAGAAATTGGGCTTTTATATCAATACTTGTAAATTATGGATGGATTGTAAGTATAGGAATGGTATTAGCAATTATATTATTAAGTGTAAAATTAATAACAAATTCAATAAATATAAAAGAAGAGTATGGAAAATGGATAACAATAGGAATTTCTGCTATGTTTATATTAGAAAGTTTATTTAATGTTGCAATGAACTTAGGATTTGGAGTAGTAGCAGGATTTAATCTACCTTTAATTTCTTATGGAAGACCAAGCTTAATAATAAACATAATAAGTTTAGCACTAGTATTATCAGTGTATAGAAGAAAAGATATTAATATATCTAGGGGGGAGCATTGTTCGTCTGTATAAAGTATAGACTTTCGTTAAAATAATGTAATATAGCAATCAAAATAGAATAAATATATAACAGTAAAGATAAAGTAAGATGAGGTAAGAATGAGTATATTAGAAATTTTATTAATTTGCATAGGGCTTGCAATGGATGCGTTTGCAGTATCAATATGCAAAGGATTAGCAATGAAAAAAATGAACTGGAGAAAAGCAATAATAATAGGACTATATTTTGGAATATTTCAAGCAGTAATGCCAATTATAGGGTATTATCTTGGAGAAAAATTTGAAAACTTAGTAACTAGTATAGATCACTGGATAATATTAGGATTACTTGTATTCATAGGTGGAAACATGATGAAAGAATCCTTTCAAAAAGAAAATGAAGAAGCAAATGAGAATATAGACATAAAAACAATGATGATACTAGCAATAGCAACAAGTATAGATGCATTAGCAGTAGGAATAACATTTGCCTTTTTTGAAATAAACTTAATATCAGTAGTCCTAGCAATAGGAATAATAACATTTATATTATCAGTTATAGGAGTCAAAATTGGAAATAAATTTGGAGCAAAATATAAAAGAAAATCAGAATTTGTAGGAGGGTTAATATTAATTCTAATAGGTATAAAAGTATTAATGGAACACTTGGGAATAATATAAATTTAACATATGTAGGGGCACATTACATATTTTTAATGAATAATTAATAATGAATAGTTAATGATGAATAATAGATGTAGGGGCGCCCAGTAAAATTTGCTATGCAAATTTTACTGGGCGCCCGTTTATGTAGCAATAAATGTGAAATGTTTGTGAATTTAGCAATCACAAATTGACACTGCTAAAAATATACTATATAATCTATTAATATCATTTATGAGAAAAAAGAAAGGAAAGAAAAAATGTTAAAATTACTAAGAAACTTAGGAAAAAAAGAAATTATTTTAGCAATAATAAGTTTAATTTTAATTATTGCACAGGTATGGCTAGACTTAAAAATGCCTGATTATATGTCTGAAATTACAGTATTAGTACAAACAGAAGGAAGTGAGATGTCAGAGATTATAAAAAATGGAGCATTTATGCTTTCATGTGCCCTAGGAAGCCTAATCTCAGCTGTAATAGTAGGATTTTTAGCATCAAATATATCAGCAACTTTTTCAATGACAGTCAGAAAAAAGCTATTTGATAAAGTCGGAAACTTAGCAATGCATGAGGTAAAGAGTTTCTCAACAAGTAGTCTAATAACAAGAACCACAAATGATATTACTCAAATACAAATGTTAGTTGCAATGGGAATGCAACTTTTGATAAAAGCACCAATTACAGCAATTTGGGCAATAACGAAAATACTAAACAAAAGTTGGCAATGGAGTGCAATTACAGCAGTAGGTATAGGAGTTTTATTAGGAGTAATAGCAATACTTATGGTAATAGTAATGCCAAGATTTAAAAAGGTTCAAAAATTAATAGACAAAGTAAATGGAGTAACCCGTGAGAACTTAACAGGAATTCGAGTAGTAAGAGCATTTAATGCAGAAGAATATCAAGAAAATAAATTTGAAGATGTAAATGAAAAACTTACGAACATGCAATTATTTAATCAAAAAGCATTCTCAGTTCTTTCACCAGTAATGTATCTAGTAATGTATTTTTTAACACTTGCAATATATTTTGTAGGAGCATCTTTAATAAAAGATGCATTAATGGCAGATAAAATAGCATTATTTGGAGACATGGTAGTATTCAGCTCATATGCAATGCAAATAATAATATCATTCCTAATGTTAGCAATGATATTTATGATGTTACCACGTGCAGAAGTTTCAGCGGAACGTATTAACGAGGTATTAGACACAGAAATAACAATAAAAGATGGAAAAATCGACAAAGACATAAGTGATGAAAGAGGTACAGTAGAGTTTAAAAATGTATCATTCAAATATCCAGATGCAGATGAATACATGTTAAAAGATATATCATTTAAGGCTAATAAGGGAGAAACAGTAGCATTTATAGGATCTACAGGTAGTGGAAAGTCAACTTTAATAAATCTTGTACCAAGATTTTATGATGCAACAGAAGGTAAAGTCTTAATAGATGGAGTAGATGTAAAAGACTATAAACAAGAATTTTTACATAATAAATTAGGGTATGTGTCACAAAAGGCAGTTATATTTAATGAAACTGTAAAGAACAATGTAGCATATGGAGAAAATGGAAAAGGGGAAGCCACAGAAGAACAAATAAAAAAAGCAATTGAAGTCGCACAAGGAAAAGATTTTATTGAGAAAATGGAAAATACATATGATACACAAATGTCACAAGGTGGAACTAATGTATCAGGAGGTCAAAAGCAAAGAATATCAATAGCAAGAGCTATTGCAAGAAATCCAGAAATATATATATTTGATGATAGCTTTTCAGCACTAGATTATAAAACAGACAGTATTTTAAGAAAAGAACTAAAAAAATATACAGAAGATGCAACAACATTAATTGTAGCACAGAGAATAGGAACAATTATGAATGCTAATAAAATAATAGTTTTAGATGATGGAGAGATAGTAGGGCAAGGAACACATAAAGAACTATTACAGAACTGTGAAGTATATAAGCAAATAGCATTATCGCAATTATCAAAGGAGGAATTAGACAATGGCTAATGAATTAAAAAATACTCCTAGAAGAAGGGGTCCAATGGGACCAGGAATGGGAGGTGCACCAGCAGAAAAGGCAAAAGACTTTAAAGTAGCAATGAAAAGACTATTTAGTGAATTAAAAAAATTTAGAATATTAATCATAATAGCACTTTTATTAGCAACATTAGGTGCAATCCTTTCAATAAGTGCACCAAATAGATTATCAAAACTAACAGACGAAATATCTAAAGGATTAGCAGTAAATAGTGATAATTTAGAAACTCTTGGGCAACAAGTAATCACAAATTTTGATACAGGAAGAATAGAAGAAATTGAAATAGATGGAACCAAGATTTCGGTAGGAGACCAAATTGAATTCTTAAATAAAATGAAAGATATGGGAGAGGATGCTACCGTAGAGAAGGTATATGAAAAATTAGATGAAATGCCAGAATCAATTCAAGAGCTAGTAAAACCATTTATGAATATGGAAGAAATAACAAAAATAGCATTATTCTTAGCAACTATATATATTGCAAGTGCATTATTCACATTCATACAATCAATTTGTATGACAGATGTTTCAAACAAATTTGCAAAAGTTCTAAGAACTAGAATTTCTGTAAAAATAAATAGTTTACCACTTAGGTATTTTGATAAACACTCAACAGGAGATATATTATCAAGAGTCACAAACGATGTAGATACAATAGCACAATCAATGAACCAATCATTAGCAACATTAGTAAGCAGTGTAACACTATTTATAGGGACAATAATAATGATGTTTTACACAAACTGGATAATGGCAATAACAGCAATTTTATCAAGTCTATTAGGATTTATATTAATGTTTTTAATATTAGGAAAATCACAGAAATATTTCGTATCAAGACAAGAAGAACTGGGAAATTTAAATGGACATATTGAAGAAATATATTCAGGACTAAACGTTGTAAAGGTATATAATGGAAAAAAGGAAGCAGACAGGAAATTTGATGAATACAATCAAAAAGTATATGAAGCAAATAGAAAAAGTCAATTTTTATCAGGATTAATGCATCCAATAATGGCATTCATAGGAAATTTGGGATATGTTGCAGTATGCATAGTAGGTGCCCTACTTACAATGAATAATATAATATCATTTGGAGTGATAGTAGCATTCATAACATATGTAAGATTATTCACAAATCCATTAAGTCAAATTGCACAGGCAATGACATCATTACAATCCACAGCAGCAGCAAGTGAAAGAGTATTTGAATTTTTAGATGAAAAAGAAATGTCAAATCAAGAAGAAATTACAAAGACATTAAAAAAAGAAGAGGTAAAAGGAAAAATAGAATTTGAAAATATTGTGTTCCAATATGATAATAATGACAAGCCGACAATACAAGGATTTAGTGCAGTTGCAGAACCAGGACAAAAAATAGCAATAGTAGGACCAACAGGAGCAGGAAAAACAACACTAGTAAACCTATTAATGAAATTTTATGATATAGACTCAGGAAATATAAAGATAGATGGAGTACCAACTACAGAATTAACGAGAGAAAACATACATGATTTATTTACAATGGTATTACAAGACACTTGGTTATTTGAAGGAACAATAAAAGAAAACATAATATATAATAGTGAAAATGTAAGTGATGAACAAATAGTAGAAGTATGTAAAACAGTAGGATTACACCATTTCATAAAAACACTACCTAAAGGATATGACTCAAAAATAACAGAAGATGATAGTGTATCATCAGGGCAAAGACAATTATTAACAATTGCAAGAGGAATGATACAAAATGCACCATTCTTAATATTAGACGAGGCAACTTCAAATGTAGACACAAGGACAGAAGAACTAGTACAAAAAGCAATGGATAAATTAACAGAAGGAAAAACATCATTTATAATAGCACATAGACTATCTACAATAAAAAATGCAGATTTAATATTAGTAATAGGCAATGGAAACATAGTGGAGCAAGGAAATCACGAAGAGCTAATAGAAAAGAATGGAGTATATGCAGAACTATACAATTCACAATTTGAACTATAATATTACATTTAAATCGTAGGGGCACATTTCAATGTGCTCCAATTTTATCAACGGACGACCAATGGTCAGTCCTTATTTGAAATTTAAAAATATAAAATCTTGATAAATTTTGTATATTGTGGTAAACTACAAAGGATAGAAAGAAAAAGGAGAATAAACATGCAAATATTAGTAATCATAATCTTAATATTATTAAATGCTTTTTTTGCAGCAGCAGAAATAGCATTTATATCATTGAATGATGCAAAAATAGATTTACAAGCAAAAGATGGTAACAAAAAAGCAAAAAAAATAAAAGAAATGTTAGTAAATCCAAGCAAGTTTTTAGCAACAATTCAAATAGGTATAACACTTGCAGGATTTTTATCAAGTGCATTTGCCTCAGAAACATTTGCGAGTGAATTAGCACCAATATTAAATAAGTGGATACCACAAATAAGTTTATCAGCTTGGAACAATATTGCGATAATAGTAATTACAATTATATTATCATATTTTACATTAATATTTGGAGAATTAGTACCAAAAAGACTTGCAATGAAAAATAGTGAAAAAATTGCATTTGCGTCTATTGGAATAATAAAAACAATATCAGTAATTACGTCACCATTTGTAAAATTTTTAACACTGTCTACTAATATAGTTTCAAAATTATTTGGAGTATCAGAAGGTGAAGAAGAAACAGTAACAGAAGAAGAAATTAGAATGATGATAGACGTTGGAAAAGAAAAAGGCACGATAGACGAAGAAGAAAAGAATATGCTTAATAATGTATTTGAATTTAATGACAAAGTAGTATCAGAAATAATGATACCAAGAACAGAAATATTTGCTTTAGATATGAATATGTCAATTTCAGAGGTAATAGAGGAACTATCAGAAGACTTAAGATACAGTAGAGTTCCAGTATATGATGAGAAAATAGACAAAATAAAAGGAATAGTATATATAAAAGATATTTTATTATCAACTAAAAATAAAAACACAAAAATAAAAAATCTAATGAAAGAAGTATTTTTTGTATCAGAAACAAAGCCAGTAAATGAATTATTTGAGGAACTAAGAAAAAATAGAAAACAAATTGCAATAGTAATAGATGAATATGGAGGAACATCTGGAATTGTAACGATGGAAGATATATTAGAAGAAATAGTAGGAGACATATATGATGAATATGACAAAGTAGAAAAATTGGTTGATCAATTAGATGAAAACACATTTGTTTTAAATGGAAAATTAGCAATATACGAAGTTGAGGACATATTAGGGGTAGACATTGAGGAAGGAGATTATGATACACTTTCAGGATATTTAGTAGAAGAACTAGGAAGAATTCCAACCGAAAAAGATAAAGGAGTAGTAATAGAAACAGAAAAGGTAGCATATAAAATTGAGAATGTAAAAGATAGGCATATTTCAAAAGTAAAAGCCTGCAAAATTGAGCAAATAGAGGATAATGAAGAAGAAAAATAAGAGGTAAAAAATGGGGAATATATTGAAATTAATATTTAGTAGAATTGGAATTATTGCAATATGTATATTAGTACAAATAGTTTGGTTATTCTTAATAGTTGCAAACTTTAGAGGTTATATTCCTTTAAATGTAATTTTAACTATTTTAAGTATACTAATAGTTTTAACAATAATAAAAAACGAAAGACATTTAGACAATAAGTTGCCATGGATTATATTAATAATATTAGTACCATTTTTTGGAGGATTACTATATGTATTTGTTGGTGCAAACTTATATTCAACACCAATGTTGAAAAAAATAAATGAAAAAGGAAAAAAGGCAAAAGAATATTTAATACAAGATTCAAAAATAATTAATGAAATACGAGAAAAAGATCTAAATATATATGGACAGGTTCAATACATGTCAGATTATGTAGGATATCCAATATATAATAATACAGCTATAAAATACTTCCCAATAGGGGAAGAGACTTATAAAGTAATGATAGAAGAATTAAAAAAAGCAAAAAAATTTATATTTCTAGAATACTTTATAATAGGAGAAGGCAAAATGTGGCAAGGGATATTGGAAATACTGGAACAAAAAGTAAGAGAGGGTGTAGACGTTAGAGTAATATATGATGATGTAGGAAGTATAAGTTCTTTGCCAAATAAGTATGACAGATTCTTAGAATCAAAAGGAATAAAATGTGTAGTATTCAATAAATTAAAACCTGTTATAGCAGTTATTATGAACAATAGAGACCATAGAAAGATAATGGTAATAGATGGAAATGTTTCATTCAGTGGAGGAATTAATATTGCAGATGAATATATTAACAAAAAGGAGAGATATGGACATTGGAAAGATAATGGGATAATGATAAAAGGAGAAGCGACATGGAATTTTACAGTTATGTTCTTAAAAATATGGAATGCATATAGAGAAGAAGATGAAACATTTGAAAAATTTAGACCAACAATAAAAGATGTAAAAGGAGATGGATATATATTACCATATGGGGAAAATCCATTAGATGATGAAATAGTTGGAGAAAACATATACTTAAACATTATAAATCAAGCAAAAAGGTATGTATATATATTCACACCATATTTAATTATAGATAGTGAAATGATATCAGCAATAACATTAGCAAGAAAGAGAGGTGTAGATGTAAGAATTGTAACACCAGGCATTCCAGACAAGAAAATAGTATTCACATTAACACGTTCATACTATAAAATGTTAAAAAAGGATGGGGTAAAAATATATGAATATACACCAGGATTCTTACATTCAAAAGTATTTGTATGTGATGACGATATAGCCACAGTAGGAACTCTTAATTTAGACTATAGAAGTTTATATTTGCACTTTGAGTGTGGTATATATATTTATGAATCAGAAGTAATACAAGATATAAAAAAGGATGCACTAGAAACAATGGAAAAAAGTCATTTAATTTCAGAAAAAGAATGTAATTTTGGATTTATAAAATCCATATTTCAAGCAGTACTAAAAATTGTGGCACCACTAATGTAAATACTGCTCTTGTCTTTGTAATATTTCTGTAATATGATTAAATTACCCTGTCTCCATTTTTTAGATAGTTGAAAAAATAAAACAATTATGATAAAATACAATACATGTATATTAGGAGGAAGGAAATACAAAGTGAAAATAGATGAAGAAATAGAATATCAAAAAGAATTTATAAATAAAATAAAAAAATTAAATGAAGGTAAAAAATTAACCTATAATATCCTTACAATGGGATGTCAATTAAATGAAAATGACTCTGAAAAACTATGTGGAATGATAGAAGAGATGGGATATACTAGAATAGAAGAATCAAAACAATCAGACTTAGCTGTTTTGAATACATGTTGTGTAAGAGAAAATGCAGAAGATAGATTATTTGGAAAATTAGGAGAACTAAAAAAATTAAAAGAAGAAAGAGGAACAATAATAGCAATAGGCGGATGTATGATGCAAGAAAGTCATATTCAAGAAAAACTGCGAAGGAGTTATCCATATTTTGACATTATATTTGGAACACACACATTACATAGATTTCCAGAAGACTTATATAATGCAATAAAGGAGAAAAAAAGGATAGAAGATATTATAGACATAGATGGAGAAGTATATGAAAACATTCCAATAAAAAGAAATGATAAATTAAAAGCATCTGTTACAATAATGTATGGATGCAATAATTTTTGCAGTTATTGTATAGTACCATATGTTAGAGGAAGAGAAAGAAGTAGAAAGCCAGAAAATATTATAAAAGAGATTAAAGACTTGGCAAACACTGGTTATAAAGAGATAACATTATTAGGGCAAAATGTAAACTCGTATAATGGCGGTGAAAACTATAATTTTGCCAACTTATTAAAAGATGTAAATAAAATAGAAGGGATAGAAAGAATAAGATTTGTATCACCACATCCAAAAGACTTTACAGAAGATGTAATAAAAGCAATTAAGGAATGTGATAAAGTTTGTAAGATTATACATTTGCCATTACAATCAGGAAGTACAAAAGTTTTAAAAGAAATGAATAGAAAATATACAAAAGAGCAATATTTAGAATTAGCACAAAAAATAAAAAAAGAAATACCAGATGTAGTATTTTCAACAGACATAATAGTTGGATTTCCAGGAGAAACAGAACAAGACTTTGAAGATACATTAGATGTAGTAAGAAAAATAAACTATGAACAAGTATATATGTTTATATATTCAAGAAGAGTTGGGACACCAGGAGATAAGATGGAAAATCAAGTTCCAGAAGAAATAAAACATAAGAGATTTAATAGACTAAAAGCATTAGTAGAAGAGCAAACAGAAAATAATAGTGAAAAATATGTTGGGACAAAGCAAAAAATTTTAGTAGAAGGAATAAGTAAGAGCAATGATGAAATGCTAACAGGAAGAACAGAAACAAATAAGGTAGTAGTATTTGATGGAGAAAGGAATTTAATAGGAAAAGTAATTGAAGTTCAAATTGTAAGAAATGCAATATGGTATTTACAAGGAGAGGTAAACACACATAATTTATTAAAAATAGAATAATTTAAAACAATTTATAATATATGTAATATTATAAGTCATAAATAAGGAGGAATGATTATAATCATGGAGGAAATAATAGGAATAATCATGGCAGCAGGAAAAGGAACAAGAATGAAAACGGAAAAAGCTAAATGTGTACATAAAATATATGGAAAAGAAATGGTAAAAAGAGTTGTAGATACAGCAAAAGAAGCAGGAATAAATAATATTATAACTGTAGTTGGGCATAAAAGAGAGCAAGTAAAAGAAGTTTTAAAAGATACCGTTAAATATGCATATCAAGAAGACCTTTTAGGCACAGGAGATACAGTAAAGCAAGCACTTCCACTTTTAAAAGGAAAAAAGGGGAAGGTAGTAGTTTTATCAGGAGATGTTCCTATTATAAGACCATCAACACTAAGAAATTTAATCAAGAAAAGTATAAAAGATAAAGAATATGCAACAGTTTTAACTGCAATTTATGAAAATCCGACAGGTTATGGAAGAATAATTAGAGATATTGGTGGAAATGTAAAATCTATAGTTGAAGAAAAAGATGCAAATGAAGAAGAGAAATTAATAAATGAAATAGGTGCAGGAGTTTATTGTTTTGACATTGAAGAATTATCTTTAGCTTTAGATAAAATAGACAATAATAATGCACAAGGGGAATATTATTTAACAGATGTTATAAAGATAATGAATGAAAAAGGCTTAAAAACAGGTGCTGTTATTATAGATGATAATACAGAAATATTAGGTGTAAATGATAGAGTTCAATTAGAATTAGTAACACAAATTCTAAAACTAAGAATAAATACAGAACTAATGGAACAAGGAATAACAATAGAAGACATGAATTCTACATATATCTATGATGATGTACAAATAGGAACAGACACAGTAATACATCCTAACACTACAATAAAATCAGGAGTAAAGATTGGTAAAAACTGTGAAATAGGACCAAATGCTTATATAAGAGAAAACTGTAAGATTGCAGATAATGTAAAAGTAGGAAGTTTTGTAGAAATAAAGAAAACTATTATAGGAGAAGGAACAAAAGTGCCACACTTAAGTTATATGGGAGACTGTGAAATTGGAGAAAATACAAATATAGGTTGTGGAACAATTACATGTAATTATGATATACACAAAAATAAGAACAAAACAATAATTGGAGACAATGCCTTCATTGGCTCAAATGTAAACTTTGTTGCACCAGTAAATGTAGGAAATGATGTTTTAGTAGCAGCAGGCTCTACAATAACAGAGGATGTACCAGATGGTACTTTAGCAATAGCAAGAGAAAGGCAAATAAACAAAGAAGACTGGAATAAATAAATATCCCCCACTGGGGGATATTTATTGTTCTTAAATCCAATATCAAACAATATAATATATAAACAAGGAGAAAAGATTATGAATAGAATATATTATTTTGACCATGCGGCAACAACAGCTGTTGATGAAGAAGTTTTAAAAGAAATGGTACCATATTTTTCATATAGCTATGGAAATCCATCATCTGCATATACAATAGGTAGACAAAACAAAATGGCGATACATATAGCAAGGCAAAAGGTAGCAAAAGCCATAAATGCAAAACCAAAGGAAATATATTTTACAGGATGTGGAAGTGAAAGTGATAATTTAGCATTAAAAGGAATAACTTATGCAAACAGCAAAAACAAAAAACATATAATCACAACAAAAATAGAACATCATGCTGTGTTAAATACCTGTAAAACACTAGAACAAGAAGGAATAGAGGTAACATATTTAAATGTAGATAAAGAAGGAAAGATAAATTTACAAGAACTAGAAAATTCAATAAAAGAAAATACTATATTAATATCAATAATGACAGCAAACAATGAAATAGGAACAATTGAGCCAATAAAAGAAATAGGAAAAATTGCAAGAAAACATAAAATACTATTTCATACAGATGCAGTGCAAGCAATAGGAAACATTAAAATAGACGTAGAAGAAATGAATATAGACTTATTATCAATGTCAGCACATAAATTCTATGGACCAAAAGGAGTAGGAGCATTATATGTAAGAGAAGGAATAGGCTTTAAAGAAATACAAGATGGAGGACATCAAGAAAATGGAAAAAGAGCAGGAACAGAAAATGTAGCAGGAATAGTTGGGATGGGAAAAGCAATAGAACTAGTACATGAAAATATAGAAGAATATAATAAAAAACTAATAGAACTAAGAGAGTATTGCATAGAAAAACTGCAAGGCAAAATAGGTAAAATAAAGATAAATGGAGAAAGAAAAGATAGACTACCAGGAAATATAAATATATCATTTTTAGGAGAAGACAGTTCAGAGTTATTATTAAAATTAGATGAGAAAGGAATTTGTACATCAGCAGGATCTGCCTGTAACACAGGAGCATCAACTCCATCACATGTGCTAATGTCAATAGGGTTAAATAATGAAGAAGCAGAAGGAGCCCTAAGAATAACACTAGGGAAAGAAAATACAAAACAAGACATAGACTATTTGGTGAATAGTATTGCAGACATTATAACATTTAAATAATAAATATACTGTAGGGGCGACCATTGGTCGTCCGTGTTAACATAAGATTAAAGATATACACATTTTAACCCAAAATAAGAAAAAATAAAATTATAGTTATTTTTGAATTATTGTAACAAAAAGGGAAGAAAAAAGTCTAATATATAGAAATGAGTTTTCAGATACAGACTAAGAAAGGAGGATATTTTAGTGCAGAATTTAGAAGAAATATATAAGGAAAATTATGAATTAGTTTATAAGTATCTATTAGCTAATTGCCATGATGAAGACATTTCTGAAGAACTCACCCAAGAAACATTTTATAGAGC
The DNA here is from genome assembly GCA_948739805.1 of uncultured Clostridia bacterium. GTDB lineage: Bacteria > Bacillota > Clostridia > TANB77 > CAG-508 > CAKPSH01. The sequence goes on from CAPYID010000002.1 coordinate 102,545, forward strand.
AGTAAAAAATATAAGCCATTTTAAGGGAGAATCAAAAATTTCTACATGGTTGTGTAAAATTGCGAAAAACCTTTGGATAGACGAAGTAAAGAAAAAAAATAAAAGGGAGGAATTGGATGAAAAAGGCACAGAGATCACATTAGAAGATACTATTTTATCTGATGAAAATAAAATAGAAATATTTAAAAAGATACAAAATTTTAATATAGATATGAGAGATGTAATGTATTTACGACTAAGTGGAGAATTAAATTTTAGGGAGATAGGTGAAATAATGGATAAAACAGAAAACTGGGTCAGAGTAACTTTTTATAGGGGGAAGGAGAAATTAAAGGAGGTTAATGAAAATGAAAGAGAATCAAGAGTGTGAAATAATTAAAGATTTATTACCAAATTATATTGAAGGATTAACAAGTGAAGAAACAAATACATTCATTAAAGAACATTTAGAAGAGTGTAAAAATTGTAAAAAAATATATGAAAGCATGAGTGAAGATTTGAATATTAAAGAAGATAGTAATGATAGAAGAAAAATAAAAGCATTAAAAAAAGTACATAAAAAAATTAGAATATTACAAGCAATTATTTTTAGTGTGATAGCAATTTATATATTTATATATGTGAAAAATGTTATAATTTTAAACAGAATCATAGATTTAGGCAAAAGTAACAATTTTAATAATTATTATCAGAAATCTGTAACAACAACACAAAAATATAGTGCTAAAACAGAATATTATCAAAGTAGTGAAAACTTTTTATATATAACTACTTGTATTAACTCAGATAATACTATAGATAAAATTATAAAGGGAAAACTTTATGGACAAAATTTCTATTACTATGAGGAAAATGGAATAGATAAATCATCAGACTATTCTCCTAGTATAGAAGCTAATCTACAATGGAGATTTGTCAATAAACCTATAGGACTAGCTTTAATACCTGGAGTCGTTAGAAATGCTACTTTAGATAAAAGAGAATGTTATCTTGTTGAATTAGAAAATAATATGTTTTTTATAGATAAAGAAACAGGAATGGAAGTCAAAAAGATATATTCTTCTGATAATAAAGTATATGACGATGAATATTCTTTTGGTACAGTAACAAATGAGCAAATTGAAAATATGATAAAACAATATAAAGACAATTCATTATTAAGATATATGTGATTTGGCTCTTTATATACAATTTAGTACTTACATATAAGACTAAATAAGTTATATCTAAAGCACAAAATTATTAATTATATTTGTTACTTTAATTTTCACTATAATTTATATCTAATAATCAGTAAGAAATATGTATAGTTTAATAAAAGGCGAACCTAGAGATAGGCTCGCCGACTTTCTTCTTTAGCATATATAGTTTAATTTAAGTTTTTGCTAATTTTCTGTATTCTGTTAAATTTTATTGGTCGTCCGCCATTGAAGATTAGAAATCAACAATATATATAAAAAATATCAAATGTATTGAAAAAAATTTTCTTTTGTGGTATAAAGATGATATAAAAATAAGAAATGAAGGAATATATGAAAAATATAAAAGATTATAATTTAGACGAATTAAAAGAGGAAATGTTATCAATAGGAGAAAAAAGCTATAGAGCAGAGCAAATATTTAAGTGGATATATGTAGAAAATGTAACTGATTTTAATGAAATGACAAACCTTTCATTAGAGCTAAGAGAAAAATTAAAAGAGAATTATACATTAGATATATATAAAATTATAAAAAAGCAAGAGTCTTCAGATGGAACAAAAAAATATTTGTTTGATGTACTAGATGGAAATGCCATTGAAACAGTACTTATGCAATATAAACATGGATATAGTATATGTGTATCATCACAAATTGGATGTAAAATGGGATGCAAATTTTGTGCATCAACAGGAATAGCATTTATAAGAAGCCTTACATCAGGAGAAATTGTAGAACAGATATTAGCAGTGGGGAGAGATACAGGGATTAAAATATCTAATGTGGTATTTATGGGAATAGGCGAGCCTCTTGACAATTTTGATAATGTTATAAAAGCAATAAAAGTTATAAATAATCAAAAAGGATTAAACGTAGGAGCAAGGCACATAAGTATCTCCACATCTGGATTAGTTCCAAAAATATATGAAATTGCAGACATGGATTTACAATGTACTTTATCAATATCTTTACATGCAACTACAAATGAAAAAAGAAGCAAAATGATGCCAATAAATAATAAATATAGTATAGAAGAATTAATAAAGGCATGTAAATATTATATAGAAAAAACCAACAAAAGAATATCATTTGAATATGCACTAGCCAAAGACAACAATGACAATTTAGATGATGCAAAAGCATTAGTAAAACTATTAAAAGGAATGTTATGCCATGTTAATTTAATTCCAATAAATAAAATAGAAAATGGAGAATTTGATACAAGCACAAATGAGAATGTTATGAAATTTAGAGATTACTTAAATAACTGTGGAATAGTAGCGACAATAAGAAGAGAACTTGGAGACGATATAGAAGCTGCTTGTGGGCAGTTAAGAAGAAAAGAAGGAGGCAACATATGAGGATTTATGCAGGGACAAGCGTAGGGAAAATAAGAGAAAAAAATGAAGACTATTATTATACAAGCCAAAGCAATTTAAAACTATTCATAGTTGCAGATGGAATGGGACGGATATAATGGTGGAGAAATAGCAAGTAAAACTGCAACAAATACTGTAAAAGAATATATAGAAGAAAATATAGAACAAACTAATGGAGAAAAAGAAAAAATTTTTAACATGATATCTAAAGCAATGGAATATGCTAATAATGTAGTGTATGAAAAATCACAAGAAGATGAAGAACTATTAGGAATGGGGACAACAATGGAAATTTGCTTAATAATAAAAGATAAATTATACATAGGGCATATTGGAGATAGTAGAATATATAGAATTAGGCGAGGAGTAATGCAAAAGTTAACAGAAGACCATAGCTATGTACAAGAACTGGTAAATGAAGGAACAATAACACCAAAAGAAGCAGAACACCACCCTAAAAAGAATATGTTAATGAAAGCATTAGGATGTGCACTAACTGTAGAACCAGATATTATAGAAAGAAGCATTCAAGATGGAGACATAATTGAAATGAACACAGATGGTTTAACAAACATGTTACCAGTAAAAGAAATTCAAGAAATAATAACACAAGAATCTGATAATATAGCACAAGAATTAATAGAAAAGGCAAACAATGCTGGAGGATTAGACAATATAACAACAGTTATAGTTAAAATGTAAATATATTATAGATAAAAGATCTTAGGAGGTTTAAGATGGGGCTAGAAGGTAGATTATTAGGAAATAGATATGAAATATTAGAACAAATAGGAAATGGACGGTATGGCAACGGTTTATAAAGCAAAATGCCATGTATTAAATAGATATGTTGCAGTAAAAGTATTAAGAGATGAGTTTACTACTGATGAAGAATTTATTAAAAGATTTAATACAGAAGCACAAGCAGTAGCAAGTTTAACACATCCAAATATAGTATCTGTATATGATGTTGGACATGAAGGAAATTTATATTATATAGTAATGGAATTAATAAAAGGAAGAACATTAAAAGAAATTATAGTTTCAGAGGGAGCACTTGCATGGAAATGGTGTGTAAATGTTGCAATACAAATCGCGTCAGCTCTAGAAACAGCACATAAAAATAATATTATACATAGAGACATTAAACCACATAATATAATAATAACAGAAGATGGAATGGCAAAAGTAACAGACTTTGGAATAGCAAAAGCTGTTTCAAACTCCACAATTACAGCATTTGGAACAACGATGGGTTCTGTGCACTATTTTTCACCAGAACATGCAAAAGGAGGAATAACAGATGCAAAATCTGATTTATACTCTTTAGGTGTAGTAATGTATGAAATGCTAACAGGAAAACTGCCATTTGATGCAGATACACCAGTATCAGTTGCACTAAAACATCTTCAAGAACAACCAATAGAGCCAATAATAATAACCCCGACAATTCCACAAGCTGTAAATAAAATAATAATGAAATCTATGCAAAAAGATTCAAGTCTAAGATATCAAAATGCTGGTGAAATGTTAAAAGATTTAAGTATAGCACTAAAAAATCCAGATGCAGACTTTGTAAATATAGACAACACAATAAGAGACTATCCAACACAAACCATATCAACTATTTACTCAAAACCAATAGAAGATAAAGTAAAAGAGAAGGAAAAAGATATGGAAAAAGAGAAAAAGAACAAATTTACAGCATTCATAGGAAAACATAAAATCATTTCTACAATAATAGCTTTAGTTATCTTATTTGCTTTAACTATAGCAATAACGAGTTTTGCATTTGATATGACAACACCTAAAGATGTATTAATTCCAGAATTAGTAGGGTTAACTTTAGATGAAGCGAAAACAAAAGTAGAAGAACAGAAACTGCAAATAGAAGTTAAAGAGGAGAGATATGATGCAGAAATAGAAGCAGGAAAAATAATTTCTCAAGACCCAATATATAAAGAAAACTATAAAATAAAAGAAAAAACAACAATAAATGTAATTGTAAGCCTAGGACTAAAAATAGTAAAAGTACCTAAAGTTACAGGAAAAACACTAGAAGAAGCAAAAGAATTACTTGAAAAAGAAGACTTAGTAGTTGTTGTAGAAGAAGAACCAAGTAAAAAAATAGAAGCAGGATATGTAATAAGTCAAGACGTACCAGAAAATGCAGAAATTGGAGCTGGCTCAACAGTAACAATAAAAGTAAGTACAGGTGTAGAAAAAAGTTTAGTACCAAATGTACTTGACAAAACTGAAGCAGATGCAAGAAAATTAATAACAGAGGCTGGGTTAACATTAGCAACAGTTTTAAATGCAGAAGATACAACAAAAGATAATGGAATTGTATTAAAACAAAGTCTTAATGCTGGCGATACAGTAGAAAAAGGTTCAAATATGACAATTACAATAAACAAAATAGAAGAATTCATTACAGGAACAGTTAATCTAAACCTAAAATCATTATTAGGAACAAGTATAGAATATGTAGAAACTGAAGAAGAAGACACAGGAGAGACAATAAAAACAGCCAAGGTATCAGAGGTAAAGATTGTAGCAGGAACAGATACTATTTATTCAAAGAAAGTTGCACAAGATAAAACAGACATAACAGCAACAGTTACAGGAAAAGGAACAGTAACAGTAAAAGTATATGTTGATGATGTAATAAAGAAAACCACAACAATCAATTTAAATCAAATTACAACATTAACAATAGAATAATATTATATTATTATAAGGGCACGGGACTACCTGTGCCCATTGAAATAAAATGAATAGGAGAATAAATGCAAAAAGGATTAATAATAAAAAATATAACAAATAAATATTATATAAAATCAGAAGAAGTTATTTATGAAGCAGTAGCTAGAGGCAAATTCAAGCAAGAAGAAATAACACCAACAGTTGGAGACAATATAGAAATAGAGATTACAGATGAACAAAATAAAAAGGCAATAATTGAAAACATAATAGAAAGAAAAAACTTTTCAAGAAGACCAAAAGTAGCAAATTTAACAAGTCTAATATGTGTTATAGCAACAAAACTACCAAAACCAGATTTGCTAATGTTAGACAAGCAATTAGTTTTTACTGAATATCTTAATATTAGACCAACAATCATTGTAAATAAAATAGACCTAGATGAAAATACAGCATTAGAAATAAAAAATGAGTATTCTAATATAGGGTATAAGGTAATAATTACAAATGCAATAACAGGAGAAGGCATAAAAGAAATACTAAATAAAAATCAAAAAGACCTCCAGATAATTGCACTTTCAGGAAATTCGGGAGTTGGAAAGTCATCAATAATAAATAAAATATTAAACAAAAATGAAGCAGTAGAAGGAGAAATTAGCACAAAAAATAGAAGAGGGAAAAATACAACAACCATTACAAGTCTTTATGAGATAGAAAAAAACATCTATCTTGTAGATACGCCAGGATTTTCAACCTTTGATATTAATGAAATAGAATCAAACGATTTAGATAAATACTTTATAGAATTTAGAAATTATATAACACAATGTGAATATCAAGGATGTTCTCATGTGAAAGAAGAAAATTGTGGAATAAAAAGAGCAGTGGAGAATGGTAAAATTTCAAGAAACAGATATGATAGATATGTAAAAATATATGAAGATTTAAAATACAAGGAGGAACATAAAAAATGGTAGAAATATCAACATCAATATTAAGTGTAGAAAAAGAAAAGGCAACAAGAACATTTTATAACTTAGAAACAGCGCATACAGATTATTTTCATATAGATGTAATGGACGGAAAATTTGTACCAAATAATACTCATGAAATAATGGAAGAATATGCAACAACAATAAAACAAATTTCAAATATACCACTAGATGTACACTTAATGACATATAATGTAAAGGATTATATAGAGCAATATATAGATTTAGAACCTAATATAATAACATTTCATATAGAAGCAATAAAATCAAAAGAAGAGGTATATGAAATAATAAAATGTATTAAAGAAAACAATGTAAAAGTAGGAATATCTATAAAACCAAATACAAGAATAGAAGAAATCTATGAATTTTTACCATATATTCATATGGTATTAGTTATGACTGTTGAACCAGGTTTGGGAGGTCAAAAACTTATTCCAGAAACTTTAGAAAAAGTAAAAAAATTAAAAGAATACATAGAAAAAAATAATATAGAAATAGATATAGAAGTAGATGGAGGAATAAATTTAGAAACATCAAAAATAGCAAAAGAGGCAGGAGCAAATATTCTTGTATCTGGCAGTTATATTATAAAATCAGAAGACTACAAAAAAACAATATCAGAATTAAAACAATAAAAAAATCCAAAAAATCTTGCATAAATATAAACATTATGATAGTATAATTCTAAGAGAGAGCTTTAGACAAGAGAAAATATAAAAAGGGGAGATAAAAGTGAGAAAGAAAATTAGCTTAATATTAATAGCTTTAATAATTTTAGTATCTATATTAGGTACATTTTGTTCGGCAAAAGAAATTCAACCAAGAACTGTAACAGAAGATGATATAATGCCAATATCTGAAACTGCACCAGAAGAAGATGGAACAATGCCGATATCTGAAACTGCACCAGAAGATAATGACAATACAGGCACTGATAATACACCAAATTATGATATTACATATTCAGATTTATATGTATTTGAAGATAAAGACTATGAAATGAACCAACTTATTGATGGAAATGCATTTATTATGGTAAATGGAAATGTAAAATTTACTGGAGAAGTAAATGGTTCAGTATTTATTTTTGCAAATGGAACAGTTGAATTTACAGAAAAATCAAGAATAATAGATTCATTATATATATTTGCAAGAGAAGTAAAAGTAAACGGTTCAATATATGATATATATGGTGCTTCTGAAAGATTTGAGTTAATGGAAAATGCTTATATTAGTAGAGATATTAAAATTTCAGCAGATGATGTTAAACTTAGAGGAACTATTTATAGAGATGTATATTTAGCAGGAAATAATATTGATGTAAAAGATGAAAAGACATCATTATTAGTTGGTGGAGATTTTAATTATACAAGTGCCAAAGAAATAGAAGGTTTACAAGATATTGTATCATATGGAGAAATAAAATTTAAATTAGAGAAAGAAGACGCTGTAGAAATTTCATTAGCTGAAAAAATAAAAGATTATGCATTTAGTGCAGTTACTTCAATTATATATGCACTTGTAATATATTTTGTACTAAAATTATTATCACCAAGATTTACAGAATCTATTGCAAAAGATTTAAAAGAAAAATCAATAATAGCATTTGTAGTAGGATTAGTAACATGGGCAATATTATTTATAGCACTCATAATGTCTATAATGATACTATTTACAGCAATAGGGTCACCAATTAGTATAATAGCATGGTTAATAATGACAATAATAATATATATTAGTTCAGCAGTATTTTCAATTTCAGTAACAGGAATAGCTAAAGATAAAATACAGGCAGTTAAAGAAAATAAAATACTAGAAATATGTTTACTAATGGTAGTAGCATTATGTGTATGGATATTACAGAAATTACCATATATTGGTGGACTATGCAACTTTATAATACTTACAACAGGAATAGGGCTAATAATAAGGAATGTAATAGCTAAAAAGGAGACAGAGAAAACTGTAGAACAAAACGTTGAATAAGGATAAAGATAGAAAAAATAGGATTCATAAAATGAATCCTATTTTTTGGTATTTTGCTCGAAAAAGTAAGCACAATTCAAATTGGGAGTGATTTTTTGGGTAGAAACATTTTCAAAGCAACATTTACCATTTTTTTGATAGACACAATTAGAAGAACAATTTATAGTTGTCAAGACTATCACCTCAGATAAATAGTATATTAAATTTTTCAAGAATTATTCCAAGTTTTGCAAAATTTGTTAATTGTACATGTATTACATTTAGGACTTCTAGCTGTACAGGTATTTCTTCCATGCCATACAAATAGGTGATTAACATCTTTTAAATATTCTTTAGGAAAAATCTTTATTAAATCTTCTTCTATTTTTAAAGGATCCAACTGAGTAGAAAGACCTATTCTATTTGAAATTCTTTTACAATGTGTATCAACAGCGACTCCATTTGCTATTCCAAAAACTTCAAGAAGAATAACATTAGCGCTTTTTCTACCAACACCAGGTAAAGTCAATAAATCTTCCATATTATGTGGAACAACTCCATCAAAATCAGAAACAATTTTTTGAGCACAAGCCTTTATATTTTTAGCCTTATTTTTATAAAAACCACAAGGATGTATAAACTTTTCTAGTGTAGGTAAATCGATATTTGAAAAATCCTCTGGAGTATTATATTCTTTAAAAAGAGAAGGGGTAGTCTTATTTACTCTTTCATCAGTACATTGAGCAGAAAGCATAACAGAAACTACCAACTCAAAAGGATTAGTAAAATCCAAACTACATGTAGCATCTGGATATGCATCTTTTAATATTTCAATTAATTCAATATAATTAGTATTCATAATCAAATATCCTTTCTTTATAGAAACTTTAATTTTAAAATAATTGTTATCTCACTAGGCAGATGAGATTGGAATCTAACAACGTGAGATGTCAATTATTTTAAAATTTGTAACTTTTTTATGTAAATGCAATATAATATATATCAAGGAGGTAATAAAAGAGTTTATGTCTAAAAAGTGAGAATTTTGGAAAATCTCATAAATCATACCTCAGGAAGGAAGAAAAAAGTTATGTTAAAATTTTTAAAGAAAACCTTAGCAGTTTGTATGATTGGATTTGGATTAGGAGTTTTACTAGTTTTATTACTTCCAATAACTGGCTGGCTATTTATAATAGGGGTAGTAGTTGTTATAGTTGGTTTAATCTGGTTATCATGTTAGTTACAAAATAATTTCCATTTGGCGTTGTTGTTGCTCAGTCGATTTCTCATCAACGTGCAAACGCACGCCTCAGAGAATATCTCCTTCACACGCCTAGCCAAATAAAAATTATTTTATAACTTATTATTGTTTATATGAGAGTTAGAGAGGAGTGATAAAATGACTATAGTTGTAAAAAAAGTCCCTAAATTTTTAAGGGGATTTGTAAAGCTAATATTTGGTATTAAAGACTAATTTTACATAAGATAAATTTAAACCCTAATGTTAAAATAAAGATGACTAGTAACAGCCATCTTTATTTTATACTCTTTTAACTTTTCCAGCACGTAAACATTTTGCACAAACTTTAATTTTTTTAGGTTGACCATTAACCATAGTAGTAACAGTCCTTAAATTTGGTTTCCATGTTCTAGGAGCTCTACGGCTAACATGAGAACGAGCTATACTTATTTGATTACCGATTACTTACTGTTTTATCACAAATTGCACATTTTGCCATTTAAATTGCACCTCCAATAACTGTAAAATAAACTGACTAGATAATAGTCTAACATAAAAAACAAAAAAATACAAGACTTTTGAAAAAAAAGTTTGCATTTTACAGAAAAGTATGCTAGAATATCAAAGTAATATAAATTGAGATTTTCGCATTTTAATTGAAAACTCAAAAATTAAAGAGAAATGGCAAAGCCATAATTCTTGTGACAAATGAATAAGAAAGGGTGTATTAAACATGGCAGTATTAAAATATGTATCTTTAGCAATTTATGCATTAGTTTGTGTTGCATTAGTAGTATTAACATTAATTCAAAATAAAGATGAATCAGGAGCTTCAGGAACAATTACTGGTTCATCAACAAATAATTTTTATGACCAAAATAAAGGAAAAACCAAAGAAGGTAAGATGAAAAGGTGGACAATAATATTAGCAGTAGCATTTGCAATATTAACAGTTATTACATCAATATTTTACATAGTATAAAATGTGCTTGCAAAAATAAAAGAAATATAGTAAAATATAAAAGTAACCAATAATAATCCCAAGTGGAGAGTTGTAAAAGTATGAAAGGAGCTTTTTTACTTATGGAAACAAAGCAAACAATGGAAAATGTTGATGATCGTAAAATTAAAAACCAGTACATTTTTGTGTACTGGGGACGAGATAAAGATTTTCCAACTTATGCATCGGCCTGGAAACAGGCCAAGGAGGTTATAATTCCTCAATTATTGAACGATCCTAACCTAAAAATATTTGGGAGCCCTAAAATAATTGAAGGAAAGAAGGCAGGAACTTTAATTGTGCAGTACCAATGCTAAGTAAAAAATAAAATAATTGTAGCTTTTAAGTTATGGGGAACTGGTGTCTAGTTTTATAGATACCAGTTCTTTTTAATGGTTTTATTATATAAAATCACACACACAACCCCCAATTTTTATATTAGGACAGCTGTGAATTGTAATTATTTGTTCTAGAAATTAATAAAAATTTTCAAAAACAGTTGTAAAATTTTGTATAAATTGATATACTTGTACTATAAAATTTTTTAGGAGGATAAATAATATGGAAAATGAAGAAGAAAAGAAAGAAGAATTAATAATAAATGAAGTAGAAATTGAAGAAGAAAACAATGATGCAGGAGTTGAAATCTCAGAAGATGTTGTAGCTGTAATTGCAGGAGTTGCAGTATCAGATGTACAAGGAGTAGCAGGAATGGCAAGAGGATTTGCTGGAGGAATAACAGAAGCTCTAAGTGGAAAGAAAAATTTAGCAAAAGGAATAAAGGTAGAAGTAGCAGGAAAAGAAACAAAAATAGATGTAAACATTATAGTAGAATATGGTTCAAGAATACCAGATGTTGCTTTTGAGATACAAAGTAGGATAAAAAAATCAGTTAAAGAAATGACAGGGCTAAATGTTGTAGCTGTTAATGTACATGTACAAGGTGTACAAACACCACAAGAAAAAATTTCAAAAGTAGAAGAAAAACCAGAAAGCCAACCAGAAGAATAAAATCAAATAAAGGGGCACGACTGAACAATCGTGCCCAAAAACATATATAGAGGGTGAAAGGTTGAAAAATAATAGGTACAATTCTTTTTCAACCTAGGTTTCTACCTTAGAGAGGAATGATAGCGAAAATGAAAATAATAGATAAAATAATACTAAACATATATTCTTTAATAATATTAATAGAATCAATAATAGTAATATTATTAGTATTTGGATGGGCTAAAATAGAAACAATTTTATATATAATAACAGACATGTTAAACAATAATATTGCATATAATATATTATTTGGTATAAGTGTGGTATTTATAATACTATCAATAAAAGCAATGTTATTCAAAGGTTCAAGTGATAAAACTGATGTAGTAGAAACAAAAAGAAAAGAAAAAATGGGTGAAGGAGTTTTAATAGAAAATGAAGATGGAAAACTTTTAATCTCAAAAGAAACAATAGAAAGACTTGCAAATAGTGTAGTAAAAAATTTTGACAATATTCAAGATGCAAGAACTAAAGTAATAATAGAAAATAAAAATGATATTACAATTTTAATAGAGCTACAGATATTACAAAATACAGTTATAAGGGAATTAAATGCAGATTTACAATCTAAAATTAAAGAAGTCATAAAAGAAGCAACAGAATTAGAAATAAATGAAGTGAACATTAAAATAAAAAATATTATTAATATTCCACAAAATGTAGAAGAAATTGAAGAAGAATAGAAAGGGAAAAGTAATGAATAGGTCAAAATTAAGAGAAGAGACTTTTAAATTATTGTATAGTTTAGAATTTTGCAAAGACGAAATCGAAGAATTAGTGGAGGCATACATAGAAGATAATGATATAAAAGATGAACAAGATATAGAATATGTAAAAAATACAATAAATGGAATTCAAAATGAAAAAGAAAATATACTAAAAATAATATCAGATAATTTAGCTGAAAAATGGACAATAGATAGAATTTCAAAAATTGATTTAGTAATTTTAAAATTAGCAATATATGAAATAAAAAATACAAATATTCCATTCAAAGTTGCAATAAATGAAGCAGTAGAATTAGCAAAAGCATATGGAGATGATAATTCAAAAATATTTGTAAATGGTGTACTAGCAAGTATTGTAAAATAGAGTACATAGAAAAATTTTGACAAATCTATATAGTAAGAAGGAAATGAAATGAAATTTGAAGCAATAACAGTAACGAAACTAAATCAATATTTAAAAAATAAAATTGATGAAGACGAGTACTTAAACAATGTTTTAGTAAAAGGTGAAATTTCAAATTTTAAGCATCATTATACAGGACATATGTATTTTACATTAAAAGATGAAAACTCGCTTATAAAATGTATTATGTTCAAATCTTATACTTCAAACCTAAATTTTGTACCAAAGGATGGAATGAAGGTAAGAATACTAGGAACTGTATCAGTATTTGAAAGAGATGGAGTTTATCAAATTTATTGTAAAGCAATGCAAGAAGATGGACTAGGTGATTTATATACAAAGTATAATGAATTAAAAAACAAATTGGAATCAGAAGGATTATTTGACAACATCCATAAAAGGAAGATACCATATATGCCAAGAATAATAGGAGTATTAACTTCTCAAACAGGTGCAGTAATAAGAGATATTATAAATGTTTCAACAAGAAGAAATCCAAATGTTTATATTAGGCTTTTGCCTGTACCAGTACAAGGGGAGGGAGCAAGTGAAAAAATTGCAAAAGCAATAAAATTAGCAAATGAAAACAAAATTGCAGATGTTTTAATTCTGGCTCGTGGAGGAGGCTCTTTAGAAGATTTGTGGCCTTTTAATGAAGAAATAGTTGCAAGAGCAATATACGAATCAGAAATACCAGTAATATCATCTGTAGGACATGAAACTGATTTTACAATAGCCGATTTTGTAGCAGATTTAAGAGCTCCAACTCCGTCTGCGGCAGCAGAATTAGCAGTTCCAGAAATAGATGAAATATATGAAAAAATTTGGGAATACCAAAAAAGATATAAAATAGATTTAAAAAAGAAAATAGAATTAATGAAGCTAAGATATGAGAAATGTATAAAAAGTAAAGCATTTTCAAATCCATTACAAAAGATAAACGAAAGATATATAAAAATTGATATAATAAATCAAAAATTATATTTAAACATATCCCAAAAACTAAATAAGAGTAAAAATGATGCTATAAGTTTAATAACAAAACTAGATACATTAAGTCCATTAAAAACATTAACAAGAGGCTATTGTATAGCAACAACTAATAATGGAAAAGTTATAAACTCAGCAAAAAACATAGAACAAAATGATACAATTAATTTGATATTTAAAGATGGAGAAAAAAACGCAAGAATTTTAGATTAGATATTAAAATACATAAAAGATATTATTATATGACAATAAAATGGAAAGGATAGTTAAGGAAATGTCAGGAAAATTAAATTTTGAAGATAAAATGAAGGAATTAGAGCAAATTGCACAAGAATTAGAAAATGGTGAATTAACATTAGATGAAAGCATGAAAAAATTTGAGGCAGGAATGAAAATATCAAAAGAGTGTACCCAAATATTAGATGATGCAGAGAAAAAAATAACAATATTAATAGAAGAAGATGGAAAAATAGAGGAGATTAAATACGAAACGCAAGAAAAAATATAAGGATTAAGATGGAAAAGGTTAATATTAGTCCAACTTAATTTGTATCTTAGGAGGGAAAGATAGCAAAAATGGAAGACGTACAAAGTTTTTTTGGCAATAAATATATAGCAATACCTATATTATTATGGCTAGCAATACAAAGTTTTAAAGTTGCATGGGATTTGATTACTACTAAAAAATTTAATTTTAAAAGAATTTTGGGAGCAGGAGGTATGCCAAGCTCACACTCAGCAGTTGTAACATCTTTAGCTACTTTAATAGGAAGAAGTGAAGGATTTAATTCACCTATATTTGCATTAGCATTAATATTTGCATGTATAGTTATGTATGATGCAGCAGGAGTAAGAAGAGCTGCTGGAAAACAAGCGCAATTATTAAATAAAATAATAAACACACCAGGACTTTCAGGATTACAAGTTCAAGAAAAACTAGTAGAAGTATTGGGGCATACACCTACACAAGTATTTGTAGGAGCATTAATTGGAATAATTGCTGGAATAATATTCTAAAAAGATATTGACAAAATTAATTTTTATATGTAAAATTATGTCGAAGGTGATTTGTAAAATCACATAAAAAGAAAGGGGAGACTATACAATGTATAATCAATCATATTATTCATCATATGGTTCAACAGATGCAGAAATTCTTGCAGCAGCTGGAGGAATTTTAGCTGTATATAGTGTAATAATATTAGCTATAGCTGTTGTTGAGTTAATTGGTATGTGGAAAATGTTCACAAAAGCTGGAGAAGCTGGATGGAAATGTTTAATTCCAATTTACAATCTAGTAATCTTATTTAAAGTTGCAGGAATATCACCATGGTTAGTACTTTGCTATTTATTAGCTTTCATTCCTTTTATAGGATGGTTAGTAATGTTAGGATTACAAATTTATTTAGCAATTAACTTATCAAAAGCATTTGGAATGGGTAATGGATTTGCAGCAGGATTATTCTTCTTACAACCAATATTTATATGTATATTAGGTTTCGGAAAAGCTGAATATCAAGGTACACCTGCAACAGCAGATGCTGAATAATAATAAGTCCTACATAATAGGGATTAATTTACTGGCGATATGTGAATTAACACAGTGTAAATTAATTAGAATATAAGTCGAACGCCTGGGCAATTCTTTACGAAGAATTGCTCAAATTTTTTTAGGAGGAAAAAATATGACAGATATAGAAATTGCAAGAAATGCAAAATTATATAATATAACAAAAATAGCTGAAAAATTAGAAATAGAAGATGAAGACATAGAAACATATGGAAAATATAAAGCAAAAATTTCAGAAGGTGCATATGAAAAAACAAAAAATAAAGAAAATGGAAAACTAATATTAGTAACAGCTATAAATCCAACACCATTAGGAGAAGGAAAAACAACAGTATCAATTGGACTTGCAGATGGATTATCATATATTGGTAAGAAATCAATATTAGCACTAAGAGAACCCTCACTAGGACCAGTTTTTGGAATAAAAGGAGGAGCTACAGGGGGAGGACATGTTCAAGTAGCGCCAATGGAAGATATAAACTTACACTTTACAGGAGACATACATGCAATAACATCTGCAAATAATTTATTATCAGCATTAATAGATAATCATATTTACTTTGGAAACGAACTAGGATTTAAGAAAATTCTTTGGAAAAGATGTGTAGACTTAAATGACAGACAATTAAGAAGAATTGAATGTGGTTTATCAGGAGAAAAAAATATAGTACCAAGAGAAGATGGATTTGATATAACCGTTGCATCAGAAATTATGGCAATACTATGCTTAGCAACAGATATAAATGACTTAAGGAAAAGAATTGGTAATATAATTATAGGATATAATAATGAGGACAAGCCAATATATGCAAAAGATCTAAAAGCAGAAGGAGCACTAACAGTATTATTAAAAGATGCAATAAAACCAAACTTAGTACAAACCTTAGAACATACACCAGCATTAATACATGGTGGACCATTTGCAAACATTGCACATGGATGTAATTCAATAAAAGCAACAAAGCTAGCACTAAAATTAGCAGACTATACAGTAACAGAAGCTGGATTTGGGGCAGACTTAGGTGCTGAAAAATTCTTAGACATTAAATGTAGAGTAGCAGGAATTAAGCCAAATGCAGTTGTATGTGTTGCTACATTAAAAGCTCTAAAATATCATGGTGGAGTGCAAAAAGAAGATATAACAAAACAAAATATAGAAGCATTAAAAAATGGAATGGAAAACTTATTAAAACATGTAGATAATATAAAAAATAAATTTGGACTAAATATAATAGTTGCAATAAATAGATTTACAGATGACTCAGAAGAAGAATTAAATTTATTACAAAACACATTAAAAGAAAAAGGAATAGAAATGAGTTTAGTTGAAGCATGGGCAAAAGGAGGAGCAGGAGCTGAAGACTTAGCCAAAAGGATAGTAAAATTATGCGAAGAAGAAAAAGAATTAAATTATATATACGATTTAGACGAAACTATAGAGCAAAAAGTTAAAGACATAGCTTGCAAAATATATGGAGCGCAAGATGTAGAATTTTCAGAAGAAGCAATAAAAAGTATAAAGCAAATAGAAAATATAGGATATGGAAAATTACCAATCTGTATAGCAAAAACACAATATTCACTCTCAGATGATGCAACTAATTTAGAATGTAAAGAACCATTTAACATACATGTAAAAGAGGTTATACTAAAAGCAGGAGCAGGTTTTATAGTAATAATCACAGGAAAAATAATGACAATGCCAGGACTACCAAAAATACCTGCATCAGAAGCAATAGACATAGATGAAAATGGAAATATAGAAGGAATTTTCTAAAAAACGAATAAAAATACCTTATTTGGAAAAAAATAAATCTAAATAAGGTTTTTATTTTATTCTAATATATAATTGTTATACACATAATGTAGGGGCATACTGGAAAGAACAATATAAAAGGAGACAGATATGAGATTAAGAAAAAATAAAGTGATAATACTGCTAATACTATTAGTAATAACTTTAATACTAATAGTATTTGAAACAAATACTATAGCATTATCAAGATATGGTTCAAGAGGAGCAGAAGTTACTCAAATACAAACAAAATTAAAAAGATGGGGATATTATAATGGAAATATAGATGGAATTTATGGAAGTCAGACATTAGCAGCAGTAAAATACTTTCAAAGGTCAAATGGGCTTACAGCAGATGGAATAGCAGGAGAGAAAACTCTAAATGCAATGGGAATAATGAATAGTTCATCAAGTGGAGGAGGAAGTTCAACCTCAAGCAATAGTAACTTAAATCTATTAAGTAGGTTAGTATATTCAGAAGCAAGAGGAGAAACATATACAGGGCAGGTAGCAGTTGCAGCAGTAGTATTAAACAGAGTAAAAAGTTCATCTTTTCCGAATACAATATCAGGAGTAATATATGAAAGGGGAGCATTTGATGCAGTAAGTGATGGACAAATAAATTTAACACCAGACTCAACAGCAAAGAAAGCAGCACAAGATGCATTAAATGGCTGGGATCCATCATATGGAGCAATATATTACTTTAATCCAAACACAGCAACAAGTGCTTGGATATGGTCAAGACCAATGACTGTAACAATAGGAAATCATAGATTTTGTAAATAAGGACACGATATACGTGTCCTTTAAACGCTAATAGTATCTTCTAAATTATCTAAAGAATATCTTAAAGCTGAAATAATTAAACTATTAAAACTTTGATTACTTTCATCTGACAATTTCTTGTATTCATAATATACATCCTCTGGAAAACGGACTGTCATTGGTACATTTGCTTTTGCTTTGTTAACTTTCTCTATTTTATTTATTCTAAACATAATTTTACCTCCAGTTAATATGGTAGCATAATAGTTAATTTTAAAATATAACCGCAATAGTTGCAAATGGGCGAAGTTATGCTTATTGCAAGGTAATTTAATCATATTACAGAAATATTACAAAGACCAAGAGCAGTATTTAGAAA
>CAPYID010000003.1 GCA_948739805.1 uncultured Clostridia bacterium
TCTATTATTCTTTTTTGGTTTTAAATCATGTTTCTTTATGTACTTATAGAAATTAGAATATGTTCCAATGTCACTATCCTTACTGAAATATTGATATAGTCCTGTTACTGTTATTCCTGGTAATTCTAATTTTTCTTTAATTTCATCTTTTAAATTGTCTAATTTAGATTTTCTAACTATTTTAATATTTTCTCTACAATATCCATTATTATATTTTTCAATTGTTCTTCTATCTATTTTATATATTCTTGATAATTCTGAATAATTTGGCTTTATATTTAATGTTTTCATTATTAACAACTCCTGTTTTAATTTTATTATTTTTTTCTTATATTCTTCGTTCATTTTGTTATACCTCCATAAAAAGTATAACAAAAAAGAATGTACTTTTTAGAATTTATTTCTGTACATTTTTGTACATTGTTAAATTCCATTTTTTGTACATTCTTATTTTATCATTAACACTAAAAGAAAAAGAAGAGAATTTTCTTCTCTTCCATACTATTATTATAAATGTTTAAACTTTAAAAACAATGAAATCATTTTGAAGTGTTTTTGAAATATATAGTATCTCCTTTTTCCTTAATTTGATGCTTACGCAGGAAAGTGTTAATAAGAAACACCTAAAACACTTAAAAGGTCAAGCCTTTTAGATTATTAAATTCGATTTTTTGTATTAAGATTTTAATAAATGTACCTGTCGCGGGAATTTTTACTTACTTTCTTATAAGTATTCATTTCTTTCTATTATCTTCATGAAATTTTATCTCTTCTCTGTTTATTGAACTTTTTTGCCATATATGTCACTTTTGTTCAATCAATAATATTACTATTTATATGCATTAGATATGAATTTATTATTTATAATTATGTAGTATTAAAATTTGTAGCATTTTTTGTTGTTTTGTGTATTATTTCAGTGTTCTATTGTCTCTTCGGGTTATGAGAATTTAATTAGGATTTTTGAGAAATTTTGTTAACTTGAGTTTTTATTGGTTTTAATAGGGTTATGGCAAATTGGTGTAATTATGAATTAGGTTAAATTTTGTACTTTTTTGCAACGATTGTCCCCAATTTGTCCCCAATTTTTTGAGGCATCTAACACATGAATTTTCAGTATATTTTTAAGTTTGTATTTGCAAGTTTTATTGTGTTTTGATGTGTTAAATTTTAAAATTTATAAAAATGGAGGTTTTAACAATGAAAATTTGTGATATTTTAAAAGATGAAGAAAATGAAAATTTATTAAAAAAATGGTTAGAATTTAGAGAGGAAGATTTATGTCATATGGATGAAGATGATAAAAGATATTTAATCAATTTTGATGATTATTCTCAGAAGATTCTAAATAACGTTACTGGAGAAAGTTATAAGTACTATATGACTGGATTTAGTGATGCAATTAGGTTGTTAGCTGCTACTTTGAAGTTATAATATAAAAAAGTGTGAAATTAGTGAGTCTGTCAGTTTCACAAATTTCACACTTATTAAATTAATTTATATTATCTCTGCATTTTCATATTCATGATGTCTGTTATTTTCATTTTTTGTTTTTTCATTTTCCAGTTTATCTTTACTTAAAAAGCATTTTCTAGCTATAAATGTACTATTTTTTTCATAATCATCAAATATAATTTTCATTTTATCTTTTTCTTCTAAAACATTCTTTATTTTACAATTATAAATTCTTTCCAAAACCCAAAAATGTACATTTTCACCAAAAACTTCACATTTAATCTCTCTCTCATATTCTATAAGCATTTTAGATCCTATCATTTTGTTGCATTTGTCGTAATTTTCTTTATTTTCAAAAGTTATTGAACTAACTTTTTCAGGAATTTTATATGGTTTTTCTTCAATCAATGATTTGTATAATCTTAACATTAATATATAATCATCTTTTTCATCAAATTTACAAGCATCAAATTTTTTATCAAAAATTTTTTCTACTTCTAGTACCTTTTTCCAAAAGTTAATTTTTTCATCAATAAAAATATTTTTTGGTACCTTTTTATATTTTATATCGTTTATTTCTGAATTGTCTAAAGAAATATCTCCATTTAGAAAACTTTTATAAAACTCACAAACATCTACTATCTCTTTAACATCTTTAATTCCCTCAATACTAATGCTAATATTAAAATCTACATTATCATCATTACTCATATATATTTTTATGCATATAGGTTTTTCCTCTATAGACTTTAAATATATTTTATCCATGCTCTCGTATGGCAACCTTTTTATATTAAAAGACTTTGTTATATTTCCTGCCTTAATATTTATTCTTACTGCATTTGGAAATTTCGGAGGAATTAATTCAAAAGTTTTCATTCCTTCATCAGTAATAACATTTTTTATAAAATCATTTATTTTAATTTTTGCATTATTTATTTTAATATTGCCATTTTCGTCTGGAATAATTTCACATCTTTTTTGAGTTCTATATAAATATTCATATAGATCTTCAAAATTATGTATTTGCTTTTTTATTTCTTCTGGAATTTCTGGTAGTCTAATTTTTGTAGTGAATTTAATTGTCTTACTATTTTTAGGAACTATTCCACATATACCATTTTCAATTTCTTTATATTCAAGTTCTTCTGGTATTTTTCTATTTAAAACGTCTAATATTTCTTTAGGAAGATTTATTTTATCTTTTTTACTATTCTTAAATGTATTATTAAAATTTGTAAACATTATTTATTACCAATCCTTTCCTAAATTATTTAAAATCAATATTTTAGATATCATTCCCAATATTTGATTTCTTGTATATATATCTTTTAGTGTATAAATATATTCAGCTAACTCAATAGCTTCCTTTTCATTTTCTACAATTATATAACTTATATCCTCTGGAGAAAATTTTAACCAATATTTTTCATTTGCTCTTAATGCTTCATTAGATATCATTTTATATGCATCTGTTAAGTATTTATCCCTTAATATTAAATCAATATTCCTTTCATCTATATGAGGTATGTATCTCCATTCTCGTTCGTCATGAAAGCAATAAAAATCTGTTCTTTCTCCATTATGCATTTGCCCAAAAATAGGTTTCATATATAATAAACTTGTGGATAAATAATTTGATACTTTTTCTTCATCTTTATTGCTATTGCTTAATGCCTCTAAAAAAGCATCTCTAAAATCTATAATTTCATTAGAATTCGGATTGACATAATGTATCGGCTCTATGTCAACATTTTTATATGCCCATTCTTTTTTTATTCCTATTCCAAAATCTCCATACTTTTTAGCATGTAATTTTAATTTAGTTAAATTTATATCACAAAAACATATCATTGGAAAAGCTATTCTATCACCAATTAATGTAATTTTTAAATAATTTATTATCTCATCATTATATCTTGGAATAATTGCACAATTCTTTATTATTTCCTTTAGATAATCCATTTTTTTCATAAATTTAAATAGTGTATTAGCACTTTGCTCTGGCTCGATATATTCAGTGTCTTTAGGCTCATTTATAATATTTTTGTCCATTATTATTCTCCTCTATCTTGCTAATTATTTTTTAAATAATATTTTATTAACGCTACATATTCATCTTGTGCATTTAAGCAAGTATCAATTAAATATCCTTTTTCTTTATTAGTTTGATACTGATTCAATCCTCTATAGTAAAATAATTTTTCTTTATCTAAAATAATAAATGGTACTATATTATTTTTCAAACATTCTTTAAAAGCAATTATTCTACCGATTCTTCCATTACCATCTTGAAATGGATGTATCTTCTCAAATTTTGCATGGAATTCTATTATTTCATCTATTGTTATTTGATTTAAGGATTCATACCATTCTAATAATTTTTTCATATCCCTTTCAACATTTTTAGGATCTGTAGTTTTTAGTCCACCTACTTCATTAGGTAATTTCTTATAATCTCCAACAACAAACCAATCTCTTCTACTGTCTGACGTTCCTTCTTTTAATATTTTGTGAAATTCTTTTATCATTTTTTCTGTTAATTTTTTATCTGCTATATCTAGCATATAATCTATGATTTTAAAATGGTTAGCTGTTTCTAAAACATCATCTAAATCTGTTATTGAGTCTTTCTCTGCTAATAATGTATTAGTCTCATAAATATATCTAGTCTGATCTTCTGTAAGTTTACTTCCCTCAATATGATTAGTATTATATGCAAATGTTATTTGAGTATTATGATATAAATTACCCTTTAATTTCATATTTTTTTGTTCTATCAACACTTCTAAAATGTCTATTTTTGAAATATCAAAATCATCTTCTTTTAGCAACTCATCAATTGAAACATCAAATAATTCAGCTAATTTTTTTAATGATTCAATATTAGGTTCTAATGTTCCTGCTTCATATTTTGAGATTGTTGCTGCTTTTACTCCTAAAATATCTGCAATTTCACTTTGGGTCATATTTTTATTTTCTCTATATGATTTTATTTTTTCTCCTAACATAATAAAAACTCTCCTTTTCACTACAATAATATTATATCATATTATTTCTAAAAAAGAAAGTTTTTATTTGTTTTTGTTTAATTATTTCCAAAATAGAATTTTAATTTAGAAACTGTACGATTTATTTAATTTTATACTCTTCACTCTCTTCTGCGACTTTTAGATTGTTATCTCGTTCTTCGTTATCTTCATCATACTCATTTTTCATTAATCTGTAAATAACATTTCCTAAAGAATTCATAATTGCATCATAGAATTCTTTATTTTCAAACAACTTCTTATATGAAGTTGCACTTTCTTTATAACACTTTGCTGTTTTCTCACTAAATACTTTAGGAAATACTGATTTTGTAAACATATCTTCGTTATTATTTTTCGCTAAATTTTTTATTGTTTTATCTTCCATAATAGTATTCATAAGATTTTCTACAATGAGATTATCTCCATCTGTAAATTGCCCAGAATACATTTCATTTACTTTTTGAATTACTTCATCAAGTAATCTCTTTTCTGGTAACACTGCTATTTGTACTTTTGCTCCTTGTGGTTTTATCATTCCAGGTGTTTCTTCTGTTTTTCTTAATGATACACTTCCATCAAAAGTTTGCTTTAAATTATAATATGTTAATTTAACTGTTCCTTCTAAATCTATTACATCTATTTTGTTCTTTGGTAATAATTTTTCTACATATCTTAAATACATATAAATCTTGTGTAATTCTTCATCGCCCATATAAGCAATTTGTGTTATATATGAGTAAAATCTGTTAAAACTTTTTACTTCTCTTCTAAAACTTTCTCTTTGTTCAATATCTAATTTATTGTATAAATCTACAGTTTCTTTAACACAACTAGTTAATTTTCCGAAATCATTTTCACTTTGTTTTCCGTTTTTCAAATACATTTTACAAAATTTTTCTACATTCTCATCATACCATAATTTGTAACTTCTTAATATATTTAATTTATCATAGATAACATTAGGATCTGTTTCTTTTTCTAAAACTGAAACATCATAAAATGGCTTAAAAGCTTCTTGAATATCTTCTGCTTTATTTACAAAATCAATTACTAATGTATCATCCTTACCTTTGCACATTCTATTTAACCTTGATAATGTTTGTATAGTTTTTATTCCAGACAACTTTTTGTCCACAAACATTGTGTGCAATAATGGTTCATCAAATCCTGTTTGATATTTTTCAGCAACTACTAATACATTGAATTCATCTCCATGAAAGTATTCTTTTGTTTGGGATTCTTTTATTTTCTTGCCATCTTTAGTCTTATTCATTCCACTTTCAGTAAAAGCTTCTCCACCATCTTTAACTTCTCCTGAAAATGCTACTAAAACATCTAGGTCATCATACCCTTTTTCTTGTATATATCTTTTCATTTCAAAGAAATACCTTACTGCATGTAATCTTGATGCTGTAACAAGCATTGCTTTTCCTTTACCACCAATTTTATTTTTAGTTACTTTTCTAAATTGTTCAACTATTATTTGTGTTTTTTGTGTTATATTTATCTCATGTAAGCTTTCAAATTTTTTAATATATTTTGTAGCATAATTCTCTGGTACTTCTGGATTATCTGGTATCTTCTTTGCAATTTTGTATATTGATTCATAAGTCATATAATTTGCTAATACATCTAATATAAATTCTTCTTCTATAGCCTGTCTCATACTATAAATGTGATATGGTCTAAAAGTTCCATCCTCCTGTTTTGTACCAAACAACTCTAATGTTTTTCCCTTAGGTGTTGCTGTGAAAGCAAAAAATGATAAATTATTTTGCTTTCCATGTGTAGCTAATTCTTCTACTATTTTATCTTCATAATCTTTTTCATTTTCTTCTGCTAATGCCTCTAACTCTGCATATTTTTTTAATGCTTCATCTCTATCTGCTAATGCTATTTTTAGTTTTTTAGCAGAATTTCCTGTTTGACTTGAATGTGCTTCATCAACTATTACAGCAAATTTTTTTCCCACAGTATCAGAAACGTCTTTATAAATTACTGGAAATTTTTGAAGAGTGGTTATAATTATTCTTTTTCCATCATTTATAGCATCTTTTAAATCTTGTGATGTTTTATCATCATCTATTTTCACAACTACACCTTGTTGATGTTCGAATTGATATATTGTATCTTGAAGCTGTTTATCTAATACAGTTCTATCTGTTACAACTATAATAGAATTGAATATGGCATTATTATTTCTATCGTGTAGTCCTGAAAGTCTATGTGCAAGCCATGCTATAGAATTGGATTTTCCAGAACCTGCACTATGTTGAATTAAATAATTTTGTCCAACTCCACAATCTCTAACATTCCATATTAATTTCCTTACAACATCTAATTGATGATATCTAGGAAAGATTATATTTTTCTTTTCAATCTTTTTTTCTTTACCATTTTTATGTTCTATTTCTTCTTTAACTTCTAAGTGTACAAATTTTTGAATTATTTCCATCAAAGAATCTTTTATTAATACATTTTTCCATAAATAATCTGTAGTATATCCTTCATAATTAGTTGGATTTCCTGCTCCTCCAACATTCCCTGCCCCATTTGAACCTTGATTAAATGGTAAGTACCTTGTATTTGGTCCTGCTAATTTTGTAGTCATTTTTACATCATAATGATCAACAGCAAAATATACTATTATTCTTGAATTAAATTTAAATATCAATTCTCTAGGATCTCTATCATACATAAATTGTTTTTGTGCATTATCTGAACTTTGTCCTGTTATTTGATTCTTTAATTCTAAAGCAACTAATGGAATACCATTTAATAATAAAACTATATCAATTGAATTTTCATTTTGAGTGGAATATTTTAATTGTCTTGTCTCATTTAAAATGTTCATATCATATAATCTTCTATCTTCTTGATTTAAGTTTGTTTCTGGTTGAAAATATGTTAATTTAAATTTATATCCCCTATCTGTTATTCCATTTCTAACAATATCTATAATTCCTCTTTGAGCAACCTCTTCATTAAATCTTTTTATAAATCTATCTTCATAGTCATCTGGAAAAGCATTTTTGTATCTTTCCAACTCATTCTTTTGGGAATTTTCTATAAAAGTAAATAAATCTTTTTTATTTAAAGCACATTCTCTATCAAAATCTTTAGGATATCCTTTTACATATCCTCCATCTTCTGATAATAGATAACTTTCTATATCTTGCTCAAATCTTCTTTCATTTTCTTCCATAATTATTGCTCCTTTGAATTGTTTTCTTTCCATATCCATTTGGCATTAAATTATTATTTCTCATATATTCAAGACATTTTTTAACTTTACTTGTTTTTATGTATTTCTTTCTTTTGCTCCATGCATAAAATTCTTCTATTATTTGATTATCAGTTGGTTTTATTCCATCAATTAAAAAATCATTCCAACAATAAAACAATGTAGCAATTATCTCACTTTCTTGTGTATCCTTATTTTTAAATAATTTTATTATTCTTGTTATCTCATTGTCATATTCTTTAAAATCTTTTTGGTATTTTTCAATGCCTTCTTTATAGTTATTATCTAGTATATAAATATCTCTCATATTATCTTTTGAAATTTTTACCCACTCTTTTTCTTTAAAGATATCATATACATTTTTCATCATTTCTTCGCTATATGGACCTGCAGCATACTTTTCATAATCTGGTTCTTGTTTATATTTAATCATTTTTAATATTACACTCTGTATTTTATTTAATTTTATCTTGCACATAGAGTAATTATTAGGAAGTTGCTCTATTATTCTTAACGATAACTCTGCCATTTCTGTATTATTATAATTTGTTTTTACCTCTTTTTTTCCTGTTACATATTCATAAATAAGTGATTTTTTATAGTTTTCTAATTCTTCTATTATTTTTTCTTTATTATAAATTAACTTATCGATTTCAGAACATTTTGCATCTAAGTATTTAACAATATCTCTTCTTTCTTTTGGATCTGGCATTATTATTGTTGTTTCCTTTAATATTTTTTGTGTTATACTGAATAATTTAATTCCAGATACTCTAGAACGTATTTGATCTCTCCAATTATCTGTAAGAAATAAATATGCTAAATATTTCATCTCATCCTTGGTTTTTGGTTTTAAAATAATTGTATGATAACCTGCAAAAATACTAATATTCTTATCTATATATACACAATTTCCACATCCGTTTAAATCTTCTGATGTGTCTGCAAAAATAAAATCATTATATTTTACAATAGACTGTTTATTTGAATTTATATATTTCTCAGATACATATCTGTATAGTTCTTCACTAACATTTATTCCTGTGTTGCTTTTTGAATGAATTTGCCCATAACTTATCACTTTTTCTCCATCTTCAATTAAATCTTCCTTTGTTATTGGTAGACCTTTTCCAAATTCAAAAAATTCTTTAGTTTTATATACTTGCCATTTTTCTGGCATTTTCTTAATCCACTCAATACCACTAACTTTCATTTTATTATTTTTATCTAAGCCTTTTGTAACAATTTTAGTAATAATTGATTGTTTATATTTCTTATAATCTTCAATCGTTGTTTTTGTCAGTTCTATTATCTTATCTATTTCTATAACTTTTTCATCAAGAAAATTTGCAATTTTATCCTGCTCAATTTTTTGTGGTAGTGTTATTTTAACTTCTGCCATTTCATTATTCATAATTTTAAATCCATTAGTATCAGCTCTTTTATGATAAATAGCGATAAATTCCAATGCATACTTTAAAAAATGTAAATTATTATCTTCCGTTTTAGGCATTAAAGTACCACACACATTAGTACAATTATACTTTCCTTCCCTTAAAAAAACAGTTCCTGCATTAGCTCCGTCTGTTGTCCATGTTAATTGACTTCTATCATAATCATATGTACTAATATACCCTAGAACACCATTATTCTTAGTTTGTGAAGAATAAACAGGGTACCCCTCATTTTCTAGTTCTATTTTTGCAATCACTCGACCACGACCAATATAAAATAAATGTTTTACTTTGGATATTCTCCAATGCTTAGGTATCTCTCTAATCCAATCAATTCCACTATCTTTCATTTTTCTCATATTACTTATCTTCCTTAAACAATTTTTCAAGAGAACTCATAATATCGTTTTCATTTTGTATAATTCTCGCTTCTATTATATCTGAATCTTCTGGTTCAACATATTTGTAAAAATACCTTGTAAATGAGATTTCATATCCAAGTTGTGTTTTCTTTTTATCTATCCATGCATTTTCATTATATGGTAATACTTCTCTTTCAAAATATTCATCAATGTTTTCTTCTAACGGTATATTTTCAAAATCTCTTTTAGTACTATCTGCTTTTATATTACCTTTTTTATCTTTAACAATCTTTCCATTTTCATCAACTTCTGGACTTTCTATTGTAATTCTATTAAATCCAAAATCATTATTATTAAATACTTTGCTTTCAACTATTTTTTCATTTTCACTATATTCTTTGTTTTGGAAGTCATCATAAGCTTTTAGAATTAGATTTTTACATTCTTCACTAATATCTTTTCTCTTGTTACCTATACTTTTTCTTCTATTTTCGTAACAATTTGAGGCATCTATTAATTGCACTTTTCCTTCTCTTATCACATTTTTATGTTTGTTTATTAACCAAATATATGTAGAAATACCTGTATTGTAAAATAAGTCTGTTGGTAATTGGATAATTGCTTCTAGCCAATCATTTTCTATAATATATTTTCTTATTTCAGATTCCCCTGAACCTGCTTGTCCACTAAACAATGGTGAACCATTTTGAATAATAGCCATTCTTCCGTTATCTTTCAATTTAGCTATACCATTTAAAGTAAATAGCATTTGTCCATCACTAATTTTAGGCGTTCCGACAGGAAATCTACCTTTATCTCCTTTTGCTACTTCATTTTCTATTGATTTTTTTTGTTTTTTCCAATCAATTCCAAATGGAGGATTTGAAATGATATAATCAAACTCATAACCTTTGAATTTATCATCATCTAAAGTATCCCCTTGCTTAAAATTATCTGCTTCTCCACCTTTGATTAACATATCCGCTTTTGCTATAGCATATGTTTCAGGATTTAACTCTTGCCCATAGCAATCAACAATAGCATTTTTATTTAGTTGCTTTAATCTATCTGTCATGCATGCCAACATTTGTGATGTTCCCATTGCCATATCATAAATTGTCTTCACTTTATTTTCATTTATTAAAACATCTCTTTCTTCAGCAACCAATAAATCTGTCATAAGGTAAATAATATCTCTTGCTGTAAAATGAGCTCCTGCTTCTTCATCATAACTTTCTGAAAATTTTCTAACTAATTCTTCAAAGATATATCCCATATCTTCTGTTTTTACTTCATCTAATCCCATATATGCTTTTTTAGTATTAAATTCTTCTAGCACAACATATAATAATCTATTTTCAGCCATTGTCTTTATTTCATTTTCAAATTTGAAATTATTAAGTATATCAATTACATTGTCTGAAAATCCATTTATATAATTTTTGAAGTTGCTTTCTATATTATCTGGATCTGAAAGTAATTTTTCAAAATCATATTTACTAGTATTATAGAAGTTATATCCTGATGCTTCTGTTAAAAAATGTTCTTTTACTTGAAATTCTCTTATTTCTTCATATACTTTTAGTACTTTTTCTTTCGTTGGTTTTAATATATCATCAAATCTTTTTAAAACGGTCATTGGTAATATTACCTTACCATATTCATGTGGTTTATATACTCCTACTAATTTTGTTGCTACTTCCCATATTAAATTTGCTTTTGCATTTATATTTGTATTCATCTTTCTATCCCCTATTTTATTTATTTTTCTTCCACTCTAGACTGCATCCAACGATGTCTGCTATTTCCTTTACTTCTGTATATTTAATTGTTTCTCTTCGTATTTTATTTAGAATGTTTGATTCTGTTGTTTGTGGTTTATTTTCTAATTTTCTTCTTCTATTCAGTTCATTTATAACTTCTTTGAATTTCCATCCATTTAATGACAGGTTTCCTTTTATTTCATTGTGAGTAATATTATTCTGCAAAACATCACCTCCTGCAAACTAAATAATTTATTGTATAGCAATATTATTTGTATTATAGTAAATTATTTTAATATGTAAGTTTATTTATTTGTATTATAGCATATATAGTTCTTGAAAACATTACATTTATATGACTTTTATATGACTTTTGTATTACATATTGGGATGTTTATCATTTTATTAAGTAACTATTTGAAAAAATTAAAAAAGGCACCAAATGGACAGTTTAAACCTATCCATTTGAGCCATATTTTATATCTAGTTCTATGAATTCAAACCCCTCAAGCATACATTTCTACCGACTGTCTCTTTTGCCATCTCCCTTCTGGAATGTTATGTAGTGTAACTGAAAATAATAACATATTTAATTTTTTGCCATTTGGCTTATTTTCAAATTTTTCAGCTATTTTGTTTATAAAAAGTAAAAATATAACTCCTAATAATAATCCTACTGTTGCTGGTATCCAAGATATTACACCTTGATTTTCTGCCATTTCTACAGCTGGAAGTATTAGTGACCATACACTTGCTGCAATCATAACTCCTGATGCAAATCCAACAATTATTTTTTGGAAATTTTCACTCATATTTTTCTTCATAAAGAATACAAAACTACTTCCAAAACTTGTTCCAATGAATGGTATTAATATACCTACAATACTATATAATATATCCAATGTTTTTGTCCTCCTATATTATATAATATTCAATTTTGATTATTATGTTAATTGGTTTTCTTAATTTGCTTTTACTTTCTATAATAATCTATGTCTTCGATCATATCTCCTTCTGTAAAACATGATTGTTTAATTAGTACTTTCATATACAGCTTTCCTTAATGTTTTTCATCATATAGTACTATTTATAAAAATACAATATTTATAGCAGTTTTTCTAATTTATAAGAAAATTCTGGTTTATGCTTTTTTAAGTTAATTGGTTTTAAGTTTACATTTGTAAAACAATGCTTTGTTTCTCCTACTAAAACTGTTCTACCTGTTTCTTTATCTTTAACATCATATCCAACTGTCATTCTTACCCCTGAATATTCTTTTACAAAAACTTTTATTTGTATTATGTCTCCAAATGTAATGTGATATTTATATTCACAATTTACTCCTAATACTGGAATTGTTATACCATTCTCTTCTAATAATGAAAATGGCAATTCTATTTTATCTAATAAATAGCATCTAGCTTCTTCTAAAAATCTTATGTAGTTTGAATGATGTACTACTCCCATTTTATCTGTTTCATAATAATTAATTTTTCTTTCAAATGCGGTTTCCATTGTTTTCTCCTTTTTCTTGTATTTTTGCAAACGAAATTAGAATTTCTTAAAATTAACTTTTTATATTTTTTAATTTAATACTAAAATATACTATACTACAAATTATTATTCCTATAAAAACAAGTATTATATCACTTGTTCCTGTCTTTGGGATAGATGTTTTTACTGTTGTATTGTCGTTTTTATTGCTATTGTTTGTTTTATTATTTGTACTGATATTTGAATTTGTATTATTATTTTGAATATTATTTGAGGAATTACCTGTATTATTATTTGTACCATTATTATTGTTGTTATTTTCATTATTGTTTTGGTTGTTGTTTGTATCATCATCTGTGTTACTGTTATTATCATTTGGAGCTTTTTCAATCGTTATTGTTTTACTAATTCCAATAATATCATCTCCTAAATATGAATTTTCATTTCCTAAAGCTATAAATTTTGCTTCTTCTAAACTAAAGTTTAAATCTGTTTTGTCAGTATTTATTAATTTAAACCTTATTTTTAAATTGTCTGTGCCTTTTTCATCCATATCAATATATACACAAGCTATTTGACCATTATTTTCTGAAACATTTAAGTTTTGTGTTTCTTTTTCTAATAGCTTTAAACTACCTATATCATAATTAATTTTAAAACTTGCCCCTATAATCTTTTCACTTAAATTTATGGTAAGTATTACTTCATCATTTATTTTTAAGTCTTCAGTTTTATCCATTTCTATATTAATACTAAATCCCAAACTTACAGTACATATGCTTATTATCGCTATTAGAATTACATTTATTAATATAAATTTATTTTTCATTTATTATCACTTTCCTTTCTACATCCTATCTCTTTAATGCTTCTAATAGCCATTTTCCTTCCTCTGATAATTCTTCTTTTGTCCATCCAGTTGTTTTATTAGTATTTTTCAATATTGATGAGCTTTCATCTTTATTTGATAAATTCCAACACATCCAACTGATATTATTTTGATTTAGGAAATTAATCCATGTATTTGCTTCATGTATATCTACTGCACCATTCCCAGAGGCATCACATATACCAAATTCTGTTACAAATATAGGTAAACTTGATGTTAATGCTGTAACAGCTTTTTGTCTTAGATATTCTTTATGGGTTGCTGCATAAAAGTGTAATGTATACATGATATTATCATATCCTATAATTGGACTTTTAGCAACAATATCAACATCTTGTGACCATGTTGGTGTTCCTACTACTATTATTGCATCTGTATCTATACTCCTTATCTCTTTAATTACATCTTGAGCATATGGCTTTATATCTCTTTCCCACTGAACATCTCCATTTGGTTCATTACAAATTTCGTATATTACATTATCATAGTCTTTGTATTTTGAAGTCATTTCCTTAAAAAATTCTATAGCTGAACTTTTATTTGTGTTTGGATTTCCATCACTTAAAATATGCCAGTCTATTATTACATATATTCCTGCATTTTTAGCATATTCAACACCATTGTTTACTATTTCATGTAAAGATTTCGTATATCCCACATTTGGATCTGAATACATTGCAAGCCTTATTGCATTTATTCCCCATTCATCTCTCATATATGTGAATGCTTCTTGGTTTACATATTGAGGAAACCACTGTAATCCATGTGTACTTACTCCTTTTAATTGAAATTTCTCTCCATTTTTATCTACAATATCTATTCCTTTAACTCCTAATTGTCCATGTCTTGCTAATGGTGTATTTTCTACTGGTTCTGGTTTTTCTCCTGGATTCTCATCATCTCCACCAGGTTTTTGATCACTTTCTCCTGTATCTTCATCATCCTTTCCAGGTTCTTTATCTCCTCCTGTCTCAAAATCTAAATAATTTTCTGGAATTTTTGTTGTTAAATTTTCTCCAAGTATGCCTAAATATATCTTTATCATTCTTGCAATATCTTGTGTGTCTAACACATCATCACTTACTAAATTCGCTGCTAGTCTTTCTATACTATCAACTTCTATGTTGTCAGAATAATTATTTTTTACTATCATAATGTCTTCTATATCACATATAGAGCCATCTTTATTTACATCCCCATATAAGACTACTATGTAGTCTTCATTGTTCACTGTTATATAGTCTCCTGTTTTTATTAAGTCTATATCATCTAATGTTTTGTTATTAGAGTCTTTTACATTTTTTATTTTTGAATCATATTCCATAATTTCTTTTTTAGTAGTATTTCTTGAGACCGTTTTTTCATTTAATAAAATTGTTGCTATTTTTTGATCTTCTATTAAGTCATTATAATATTTAATGTCTTTTACATTATTATCAAGTGCAAAGGATTTTCTTATTATAAATAATGTACAAATAAATACTATTGCTATTATTATCCCTATTATTGCTATTTTCTTTTTCATATACAAATTCCCCCTTAAAATACTACTCTATTATACCACTTTTTTCCTTAGCTTGCAATAATTATGTTAATAAAAATATAGTTTTTACATATGGATGAGCTATACTCATTCCTACACTCAAAGATAGATAAAAAAATAATTAGTGCGCATTTTATGTGCACCACTTATTTTTTTATTATTTCATTACATTTAACTACTGTTACATCATCTGGTATATTTTTAAGGACTGTAGTATTTGCACCGATTTTTACATTATTACCTATTTTTATAGGTCCTAGTACTTTCGCACCAGCACCAATCATAACATTATTTCCAATATCAGGATGCCTTTTATATTTGTCTTTTCCTGTTCCCCCTAATGTTACATTATGATACATTGTACAATCATTCCCTATTGTTGCTGTTTCTCCAATTACAATTCCCATTCCATGGTCTATAAAAAATCTTCTACCAATTTCTGCTCCTGGATGTATTTCTATTCCCGTAAGAAATCTTCCAATTTGAGAGTTTAGTCTTGCTAAGAAAAATATCTTATGAATATATAAAAAGTGTGATAGTTTATGAAATATTAATATATGAAATCCTGGATATAATATCATTACTTCTAAAATACTTCTTGACGCTGGGTCTTTCTGTTTAATGTTTTTTGCATCTTCATACAATTCTTTAAATGATTTTAAAATTTTCATCTTTATTCACCTATTGTATGTTATGTTTATATTTTAGTTTTTGTACATAAAATGATATTGTGGTATGTTTTTAATTATTTTGTAATATTTTATTTACTTCTTCTTCTGTGATATATCCGTTTTTTACCATTGCATTAGCTACTTGTTTCTGTCTTTGTTTTGACAATTCTGGATTCTTCGTTGGTGAGTATACACTTGGTGCATTTGGAATTCCCGCAAGTAATATACTCTCATAATCTGTCATATTTATTGGGTCTTTTCCAAAATATCCATTTGATGCTTCTTTTACAGTATAATATCCATCCCCAAAATAACTTGTGTTTAAGTAAAACTCTAATATTTCATCTTTTGAAAAATTTTTTTCTATTTCTTTTGCCATAAAAACTTCTGCTATTTTTCTGGTAATCTTTTTTTCTTGAGTAAAGTATGTATTCTTTGCAACTTGTTGTGTTATAGTACTTCCACCTTCTATAAAGCTCATTGCTTGTATATCTTTTATTACTGCTCTGCCTATTGATATTATGTCTACTCCTCCATGTCTATAAAATCTATGGTCTTCTACTGCAAGTACAGCATCTTTATAAATTTGTGGCATTTCTTCTAATTTTGTATAATTTTCTACTGACTTTATACTATCTACCTTATCTTCTAAAGAAGTTTCTTGTATTGCTACTTTATACATATTATATCCATCGTTTATAGCTACACCTGCTACGCCACCTACTCCTAACATTGCTAGAATTATTATTACAATTATTATTCTTTTTAATACTTTCATTTAGACCTCCTGTCTACTCCAGTTATTATTTCTAACCTTCATTATTATTAAATTGATTTGGCTATTTTTCAATTTTAAGGTAATAAGGTTTAATATCAGGATATAATTCACTAATACGTTTTAATTCTCCATTTGCTAGTTTTATAGTTAAATTTGGATATGTTTTTATCATCTTATTATTTCCCCAATTATTATGGATAAATTTTGATAAATTAGTATTTTCGATATATACCTTATTGTATTGTTCTAATCTTTTTTCTTTATATAATACATCTAAATCATTTTCAACTGAAACTCTTGTTAGAAAAAAATCTATTGCTACTCCTGAAATTATACAATCTATTATAAGTGCTACTGTTAATATTGTTGCTACACTTCTTAATTTAATTATTCCACATTTTGTTTTTATCCAATTAATTAATTTATCAATTAACGGATTTACTACTTTTATTAGGTATAATCCTAATAATCCCCAAAATATTGAATAGATTAAGCATATTCTACCATTTATATTTAAGAACTTGTCCGAGTAATCCCACCATTTTGTATTAAGTAATTTTTCTCCAATAAAACTTACAACATATTCTGTAACACTTCCACTTAAAAATCCTCCTAAAAATAATGTATGTACATTTTTTCCAAAGTATTGCAGTGTACATATCATTACTACTGCTCCAAGCCCATAAATCGAACAAAATGGTCCATATAAGAAACTTTGTCTCGATTCTATTACTCCATATAAAACAAATGCATATAAGGTTTCTATTATATATCCTATGAAACTATATATAACAAAATACGCAAATATTCTCCATATACTTATTCCTGTTATTGTAAATTGCTTTTTTTTCATTTTTTATCTTTTCCTTTCTAGGAATAAATGAGATTTCTTAAAACGAGCGATTACTAATCACCACTCACATTCTATAGTATTTTCATTGAGGTATAATTTATTTTCAGCTCAAGTGTGCTAGGATTGAAAAAATTTCATCAACAACAAATATAATTACTAAAACATTTATTATAATTCTTTGCGTTGCTTTTGTAATTGATAAAGATATTTTTTCTACTTTTTTCCTTACAAATGGATGCAATTTTTCTGTAAATAATATTCCAAGTATTCCCCAGACTAATGAGTATAATATACTTATTCTTCCTTGCAAATTCAATATATCATTCGAGTAATCCCACCACCTTTGGTTAAATATAACTTCTAATATATAAGATGCTATATACTCAAATACCGAAAATGCTACAACTGCTATAATAAATTTTAATATTCTATTTCCTTTTACATTTCTTAAACTTCCTATTAATATTAAAGCACCAATTCCATATATCGGACAAATTGGTCCTAATAGAAATCCTCTATTTACAAATCTACGTTCTACATACATTGCAAATATAACTTCAAGTGACCATCCTAAAAATGAATATATAAAGAAATATATTATTGCCTTTTGTATATTTGATAGTTCTCTTTTGTCTGATATTATTAGCTCGTTCAATGTTTTTACCTCCAAATTTTATTCGATTAACTTTTCTTTTGTTTTTTGGAGTATTATATCATATTTCTTTGTTTTTATCAATTTTCGAAAATTTTACAGGCTAACTTTTCTAATTCTTCACTAGTTTTTTCATTTAAAGTTGACATTATTGTTATAGTTGGTTCGTAAATGGTAATATCTTTCATGTTACTTATTATATCTTTCATACATTTTCCTGCTGATGGTGCCCAAGTTCCATTTTCAATTATACCAATTTTACGATTTTGATAATTTTTTGCCTTTAATTGATTTAAGAATTGTTCCATTGGTGGAAATACTCCCATATTGTAACTTGAAGCAGCAAGTACTACTTTATCATATCTAAAGGCCTCTTCTATTGCATCCGCCATGTCATCTCTTGCTAAGTCTTTTAATATTACTTTTTTTGCACCTTTTTGCTCTAATTTTTCAGCTAATTTTTTTGCAACATTTGCAGTATTACCATATATAGAAGCATATGCAATGAGTATTCCATCTTCTTCTGGTGTATAACTACTCCATATATTATATTTATCTATATAATATCCTAAATTTTCTTTTAATATTGGTCCATGTAATGGACAAATCATTTTTACATCTAATGTAGCTAATTTTTTTAATAATGCTTGTACTTGTGATCCATATTTTCCTACTATATTAAAATAATATCTTCTTGCTTCTTCTATCCATTCTTCTTCTAAATCAAGTGTCCCAAATTTTCCAAATCCATCTGCTGAAAATACAATTTTTTCTGTTTTTTCATAAGTTACCATGACTTCTGGCCAATGCACCATTGGTGCCATAAAAAATTGTAAAGTGTGTTTTCCTATGTTTAGTTCTTCTCCTTCTATTACTTCAACTTTTCTTTGTTCTAAATTTGGAATATCAAAAAATTGTTTTAACATTGTAAATGTTTTTTGATTTCCTATTATTTTCATTTCTGGATATTTGTTTGCAATTTCACCTATATTAAAGGCATGGTCAGGTTCCATGTGTGATACTACTAAATAGTCTGGTTTCTTACTATCTAATGCTTTTTCTAAGTTTTCTAACCATTCTTTTGATTTTCTTTTATCTATTGTGTCCATTATTACATTTTTTTCATCTTTAATTAGATAAGAATTATATGATATTCCATTTGGAACAACATATTGACCTTCGAATAAATCTATTGTCTTGTCATCTGCTCCAATATATATTATATCTTCTGTAATTTTCATTACTAATTATTCCTCCTTTTAAATATTTTAGGGCGTTTTCGGATTTTTCCTCCGATTGCGCCCCTTACATTTTCTAAGACTGAAAAACCTTCTAAATTATTCTTCAACTTTTTCAAACATTTCTTTTCCTACTCCACATAGTGGGCATACCCAATCATCAGGTAAATCAACAAATTTTGTTCCTTCTTTTTCTTCGTCATAAATATAACCACATACTGTGCATTTGTATTTTTCCATAATTTTCACTCCTATCTTTTTTGGTCATAGTTATTATATCACTATATCAAAAAAAAGCAAACTGTTTAAGCACTTTTTATTTCTTGATTATTGTATTCTAGTATCTTTTCTATAGTAATACCCTTATTATGCTCTATTCTTTCCCATTTATAATTTCTTTTCCATAATGCAATTATATTTACTGGTATCCATGTTAATATAAATATCGGAAATGTAAATATTCCCTTTAAGTTATCTTTTATTCTTTTATTGTTAGATTTTATTGAAAAAATTGATAAAGCAACACTTGTTAAATAACAACATAATAATGATGAAAATGTGTCATGACTAATTCCATATATCATTGCTAATAATATATGTAATGCAAATGCTACACTACTTATAATTTGTAAGGTTGGTGCCATTAAAAATATCAAAGCATCAATACAGCTTAATTTTCCTTTTATTCCTTCTTGTATTAAATTAGGTGCATAGTTTAGTAAACACTGATTTGTTCCTATTGACCAACGCATTCTCTGCTTAAAAGATTCTTTTAATGTTGTAATTTGTTCATCATATGTTATTGCTTCTCGAACAAATGCTATTTCTTCATTGTTTATTGCACATTTTACAGATAGTTCTATATCTTCTGTCATGCTTTTAGGATTGTAACCTTTTTTGTATAACCTTTCTTTTGCTATCATAAATCCTGTTCCATTAATAAAACTAGATTGTCCTATATTCATTCTTGCTCTATTGAAGAAATGATTTTGTATCATATAATATAGTGTATAACAATTAGAAATCCATGTGTCATATGGATTTTTGCTATCTCTATATCCTTGTGCTAATTGATATCCACTACATAATGCATCATTCATTTTTTCTATAAATTGTGGATGTACTACATTGTCTGCATCAAAAATTATAAATGCATCATAACAGTTAAAATTATCATTTAAGTATTTAAAACTATATTTTAGTGCTTCTCCCTTTGATTTTATTCTTTTTGAACATTCTATTATTTTCGCATTGTTCTCTATTGCAATTTCTTTTGTTTTGTCATTACAGTTATTCGGAAAAACAAAAACATCGTATAATTCTTTTGGATATTTTTGTTTTTCTAAACTATCTAATAAATTTGCTATTACTTTTTCCTCATTTCTTGCAGGTACTACAATTGCAAATCTATTTTTTGAATTTGTTTTCTTGATTTTTTTCTCTTTTAAAAATACAAATATTCCTATAATAACATAGTAAATTCCATATAGTATCATTAATATATCTATTATTTTTAACATACAAACAATTAATTTTAACATAATATCACCTTTTTTCTTATTTAATTATACACAATGAAATAAAAAAATAAATGACTATATTGTCACTTTTAGGTTTTTTGTCGAAATTTGTTTGTCTGTATTTTTCCAGCAGTATGATATTACACCATATTCTAGTGACATACATACGTTTTGTGTGTAAATATTATTATGTATAGCATAATAATTATATTTTTAAAATATATTTTTTATTGTAAGTTTATGTAAAGTATGTTGTAAATTAACTGATTTTGTCGTATAATATAAAATATTTAAATTTAAGAAAGGTATTATATGAATAAAGTTTTAGATTTAAAAAATTTTAATGATTATACAAAGTTAAAAGAAGTAGCACAAATTATAAAAAAAGGTGGTCTTGTTCTGTTTCCTACTGAAACAGTCTATGGACTTGGTGCTAATGGATTAGATGAAAATGCTGTAAAAAAGATATATATTGCAAAAGGTAGAAACGAGAATAATCCAATTAGTTTATTAGTAAATAATATTGATATGATAGAGAGTATTGCAAAAGACATTTCAGAAATTGAGTATAATTTAATGCACACCTTCTTTCCTGGTCCTTTTACTATTATTTTGAATAAAAAGCCAATTGTTCCCTCAATTGTTACTGCAAATGGAGATACTGTTGGAGTTCGTATGCCTAGTGGAATAATCGCAAAAGAACTTGTAGAACTTGCTGGTGTTCCTATTGCTGCACCTAGTGCTAATATTTCAGGTAAACTTAGTGGAACAAGCTTTGATGATTTATATAATGATTTTAAAGACAAAGTAGATTATATGATAGATGGTGGAAATAGTTCTATTGGAATTGAATCTACTATTGTTAAAGTAATAGATAATATTCCTCATATTTTAAGACCTGGAAGTATAACAGATGAACAGATAGAAAAAATTGCTGGTACTGTTATTAAAGATTATGAAGATTCGCCTTGCAACATTCCAAGTAATAATTATGACCATTATACATTAAACAGTAAATCTCTCCTAGTTATTAGTAATAATAATGAAAAAATGATATATAAAATAAATGGAATTGCAAATACTTATTCATTTCCTGTAATACTTGCTAAACACGAAAATATTAATAAATATAATGTAAAAACAGTTATTGATATGGGAACTTGCTTAGATGAAATAGCAAAAAATATTTTTTCTAATTTAAGAAAAGCTGATAGTTTTAATCCTGATATTGTAATTATTGAAGGTGTTAAAAATGAAGGTGTTGGACTTGCAATTATGAATAGACTTATTAAAGCATGTGATGATTTTATTAAAATATAACAAAATGCACAATAAATCGTGCATTTTGTTATTAAGTTTATTTTGTCATCATTTCGCAAACTAGGTTATTAAATTCTGTTGGATTTTCTATTGTAAGTCCTTCTATTAATCTTGCTCCATTGTATAAAATTTGTGCATATTTTTTTAGTTCTTCTTTATTCTCTTTATATAATGTCTTTAATTTTTCTGTAATTGGATGATTTTCATTTATTTCTAAAATTGTTAATGCTTTTATTTCTTGAGAATTTGGCATTGTGTTTAATGTTTTTACCATATCTATAGATACTGCTCCTTCACTAGACAAGCAAACTGGATGATTTTTTAATCTATGAGTAAATCTAACCTCTTGTACTTCATTGTTAATTGCTTCTTTCATAATACTAAACATATCTTTGTTATCTTCGTTTGCCTTTTTTAGTTCTTCCTTTTCTTCTTCTGTATCTAATTCTAGGTTA
This sequence comes from uncultured Clostridia bacterium, assembly GCA_948739805.1. Classification (GTDB taxonomy): domain Bacteria; phylum Bacillota; class Clostridia; order TANB77; family CAG-508; genus CAKPSH01. The sequence goes on from CAPYID010000003.1 coordinate 22,724, forward strand.
TCAGCAGAAACATTTTTAAATGCTTTTTCTTCATAATTCATTATTACTTGTAATGAAAATTCATCTACATTATCTGTTAAATATAATATCTCAAATCCTTTATCTTTTATTTTTTCTACTTGTGGTAGTAAGTCTATCTTGTCTATTGTTTCTCCACAAGCATAATAAATATCTTTCTGATGCTCCTTCATTCTTAAAACATATTCTTTTAGAGTAACTAATTTTTTTTCTGTTGATGAGTAAAATAATAATAAATCTTGTAATTTATCTTTATTCATTCCATAATCACTATATGTTCCATATTTTAATTGTAATCCGAAATTTTTGAAAAATTCTTCATATTTTGTTCTATCACTTTTTAACATGTTTTCTAATTCAGTTCTAATTTTGTTTTCTAAGTTCTTAGCTATAACTCTTAATTGCCTGTCATGCTGTAGCATTTCTCTTGATATATTTAATGATAAATCTTCACTATCTACTAATCCTTTTACGAATCCAAAATAGTCTGGTAGTAAATCTGCACATTTATCCATTATTAATACACCATTTGAATATAATTGTAATCCCTTTTCATATTCACTTGTATAGTAATCATAAGGTAAATGTGTAGGTATATATAATAACGCATTATAATTATATTGTCCCTCTACAGATGTATGAATTACTTTTAATGGTTTTTCATAATCATGAAATTTCTCCATATAAAAATTATCATATTCTTCTTCTTTAATATCCTTCTTATTATTTTTCCAAAGAGGTTTCATAGAGTTTATTGTTTCTATCCCTTTTATAGTTTCATATTCTTCTGTTCCCTCTTTTTTCTCACTGTGCTCTACCTCCATTTGTATTGGATAACGTATATAATCTGAATATCTTTTTACAATTTCTTGAATTGTATAACTATCTAAAAATTGACTATATTTTTCTTCTTCTGAATCTTCTTTTATATGTAATGTAATTTTTGTTCCATTTTCTGCTTTTTCACAAGGTTCTATACTATACCCCTCTATTCCTTTTGAAATCCATTTATAACCTTGTTCACTATTTTCAGATTTACTTTCTACTGTTACTAAATCACTTACCATAAATGCGGAATAAAAACCTACTCCAAATTGACCTATAATGTTAATATCTTCTTTATTCTCATTTTCCTCTTTGAATGCAAGGGAACCACTTTTGGCTATTGTTCCTAAATTTTTGTCTAATTCTTCTTCTGTCATACCACAACCATTGTCTTCTATTGTAATAGTTCTATTTTCTTTGTCTAAATCAATTTTAATTCTAAAATCGTTTTTTATTACATTTTCGTTTTTATCTGTTAGTGAATGATAATATAGCTTGTCTATCGCATCACTACTGTTTGATATTAATTCTCTTAAAAATATTTCTTTGTTTGTATAAATAGAATTAATCATTAAATCTAGTAATCTTTTTGATTCTGCCTTAAATTGTTTTGTTCCCATAAAAAAACTTCCCTTCTTTTTCTTATTTCTATTGGATATTATACTTCATGTTTTTAGCAATGTCAATATTAGAGTGCTAATTTTATTGTAATTCCATCCATTATTACAAAATTGTCATTTCTCGTTGTTTCCTTTTTATCTTCTTTATGATTAGATAACTAATTCCATAAATAATAGCAATTAAAATACCCCCTAAAGAAATTTTTACTTTATTACTGCTTGTATTACATTCATTATAACCATTTTGTATAATATTATCTTGTAGGGGTTGCATTTTTCTATTACTATCCCCAAATATAATTTTATCTTCTATACCATTTTCGTAATATATCTATACCATTTTCGTAATATAATAGTAAATTCCAATCTCCTAATCCTTGCTGATAAGCAATTTCATTTATTTGTCCCATCACGATTTTATTATTTTCTATTACTTATTATTTTTCTATCTCTTCTATATACCCATTATGATTTAATTCCACTATGTCTTGGATTGTTGTATTTTCTATTATTTTTCAATTTCTTTTGATTTAGATGTGTCAATTTGCTTTTTGTTCATTAGACCATACAGATAATGTTTTATCTTTATCTCTAACTTTCGCATCTTCTAGTCTTTCTCTTATTCCCACTACTCCACCTGTTGCTTGAAATTGTTCTTTTTCAAATTCTGTATTTCCACATTTTACACATTTCCATTCTGACATAATAATTATCACTCACTTTCTTTTATAACTCATAAATATTAGTTTTTAGTATTATTTACTTTTCTTCTTTTGCAATTATTATTTTTTGTTAGTTCATAGCTTTGCTCAATTAATTCTTCTACTAAAGAGACATCTACTTTGTCATCTATAATAATTGTATTCCAATGTTCTTTGTTCATGTGATAACCTGGTATTATATAATCATAAGAATTTCTAAGTAACTCTGAATAATCTGGATTCGTTTTTACATTTAAATATAGTTTGCTATTTACATTCATTATTAAAGCAAACCATTTTTTATTATCTAAATGTTTCATTGTTACAGAAGTGTTATCATCTGGAAATGGATAATCTTCATAAGTATCCTGCAAACTCAAACTATATTTTATTATATCTTCTCTATTCATTTTATTTTCCTTTTACTAAAGTATTTAAAATACTTATTTCATTAATATTTTACATTCTATTTTTGGATTTAATAACTTTGAAAAATCTATTGCATATTGCTTTGTTTCAACAACACTTCCATAATATATTGGTACTGCTATTTTAGGTTGTATCTCATTTATTAGATTATCTGCTTCTTTAAAATCCATTGTATATGTACCACCAACTGGAACAATGCTACATCACATTTTACTTTTTTATTTTCTTCAGTTATATCTGTATCTCCTGCAATATAATACTTCATACCTTTTATTTCAATAATATATCCTACCCATCCATTTTCTTTTGGGTGAAATTGTTTGTTTGTATTATAAGATAATTTTGTATGCTCTACTACGTTAGTAGATATGTCAATTTTTATTTATATTTCAGTACTTTGCTTAAGATTAAGTACTGTGACCACTTCACAATGCTTCGTCCAAGGAAACATATCTACTGGTGTAATTTCTTTTATTTCATATTTTTCTTCAAATATTTTTAAATCACGTACTAATGTTGCAGGATTACAACTTATATAAATTATCTTTTTTGGTTCTACTTTTAGTAGGTTTTGTATTGTTGTGTTGTCTAATCCTTTTCTTGGTGGATCTACAAATACAATTTCGGGAATAATCTTTCTTTTATTTATTAGTTTAGATAAAGTGCTTTCTACATCCCCTACCATAAATTCTGCGTTTTTAATATTATTTATTTTTGCATTTTCTTTAGCATCTTCTATGGCTTGTGGTATAATTTCAATTCCATATACTTGTTTTACATGTTTTGATGCAAATATACCTATTGTCCCTATTCCACAATATAAGTCCAATATTGTTTCATTTCCTGTTAATTCTGCTTTTTTTATCGCTAAGCTATATAGCTTTTCTGTTTGTATTGGGTTTATTTGATAAAATGACATTGTTGATATTTTAAATGTATAATCTCCTAGTTTATCCTCTATATATCCATCTCCATACAGAATAATATTTTTGTTACCTAGTATTACATTGGTATTTTTATTATTTATATTTTTTACTATTGTTTTTATTTCTGTAAATTCTTCTTTTAATCCTTTTATTAGTTTATTTTCGTCTTTTATGTTTTCTTCATTAACTACTAATATACACATTACTTGATTTGTTCTTATTCCTACTTTTACTATAATATGCCTAAATACTCCTTTATTGTTTTTTTCATTATATACTTGTATATTATTTTCTTTTATAAATGTTATTATATATTGTGCTATTTCTTCTGAGATTTTAGTTTGTATCTTACAATTATTAGTATTAATAATATCATGCGTTCTGTTTGCAAATACACCAAATATAGGCTCTCCTTCTTTATTTAATCCTACTGGGTATTGTGCTTTATTTCTATAATTAAATGGCTTTTCCATACCTATTGTGTTATTTACTTTTATCTCATTCGTTAAAGTCTTATTTACAAGGTTTTGTACTAGGTTTCTTTTTATTTCTAAAGTATTTTCATACTTAATATGTCTTAAATCACAACCTCCACATCTTTTATATGAATTACAATCTTCTTCGCATCTGTATTCTGATTTTTTTATTATTTCTAATATTTTGCCAAATGCATAGGATGAATTGACTTTTAAAATTAATATCCTTACCTTTTCTCCCTTAATTGCACCTTTTATAAATATAATAAAATTATTAATTTGGGCAATACCTTCTCCTTCAAATCCATTGTCTATTATATTTACTATATATTCTTCATTTTTTTTTATTTCCATTTTTTCTCCTTTTCTACAAATTGGGGGTTGTAGGGGTGAATTGACTCTTTTGCCTTTTAAAACCCTCCGTCAGCCTTCGGCTGCCACCTCCCTTGGGTAAGGGAGGCAAGAATCTTCTCTATCCTTTGGCTCCCTTATTTAAGGGAGCTGTCACGGAGTGACTGAGGGTTCTTCTATTTTAAATTCACATAAAAGTTTATCATTCCCACAAATCCAATTTTTCATATTAGGACAGCTACGAAAAAATTTTTAGTCACACACAAACATAAACTTTTTTATAATACTACAACAATGTCAATAATGATGCAATTAAATTAATCCCTGCATGGCAAAACATATTTGTAGATATATTTTCTGTTTTTGAATATATATATGCTAAAAATCCTCCAAGTACACTATATGGCAATGCTTTAAATATTACATCTATTAATGTTACTTCTGATGAAATAGTGTGTAATAGTCCAAAACTAATCGCTGATATTATAATAAATATATTGTTATTTTTTATTACTTTATGTATTAATCCTCTAAATATAGTTTCTTCTACTATTGGTGCATATATTATAGCTAATGGTATTACATACCAACTAGGTAAACTTTCCAAATTTTGTTGATTTACAGATCCTATATTTCTAGTAACTATTATTGTAAATATTGTCACTACAAAATAAGCTATATACATTAATCCAAATCTTGGTAGCATAAATCTTATATATGTACCAAAATTTTCTTTAAATGCTTTTAAATCCCTTTTTATACTTTTTTTCCAAAATAAAATAGATAAAATAAGTACACTTAAATAAAACACAATTATTATTGACCATCTTAAAATATTAGATTCTATAATATAACTTCCCCATATAAATTGTGAAAAATATATTAGTACTAATGCTATTCCTATAATAATTTCTTTTTTTGTAATTGTTATTTGCTCTAATTTGGGTAACTCTTTTTTTATTGGAAAATCTTCTGGATTCTTTCTTTTTAAAACTAATAATACTATTATGTTTACAATAGCAAAAATTTCTACTATTTGGTTTCCTGCAAATAATAAACATATAATGCTTCCTGTAATTAGTAATCCTTTATTTATTAAAATATTATTTTTTATTGCCGTAATTATTACTCCTATATTAATTATTATACATATACTCGAACAAATTCTTATTGAATTTGTTCCATTTCTTTCAATATTTTCTATCATACTCTTTATCATTTCTATAGGCATTGTATCATAGAGCTCTTTAAATGCTTGTATTTCATTTTGAACTATAGAATCTGCTAGAACTATAATATAAAGTGCAATAATAATTTGTATTATTGCTGATATAATAAAATATATTCTCTTTTTCATTGATATCCCCTCTCTAAATATATTCAGTTTCAAATATTATATTTATTTGATAGTTTATATATTAACATATTTTTCTACTTTTTTCTATCATTTTAAAAAAATTTTATATAAATTCTCTCATTTTATGTTGACAAGTACTATATTTTATGATAATATATTTACACATTAGGTGAACCTAATGTTGAGGAGTTTATGTTTATACATAAAGAGGAATGGTGCATTGTGGTTTCACTGTGTGCCATTCTTCATTTTGTATATATTTTTTATAACGTCTTGAATTATATACCAATTTTGGTATATAATATGTAATCATATAAATATTGAAGGGATTGGATTCTATGAAAAAATTAATTATTAAAGATTTATATCGTAATACTGATGAATATATTGAAAAAATTATTACTTTAGAAGGCTGGGTTAGAACTGTAAGAGCTTCTAAAAATTTCGGCTTTATTGAACTAAATGATGGAAGTTTCTTTAAAAATGTTCAAATTGTTTTTGAAGATAATTTACCTAATTTCTCTGATATTTGCAAATTAACTATTAGCTCATCTATTAGAGTTACAGGAAATCTTGTTAAGACTGAAGGTGCTAAACAAGCATTTGAAATAAAAGCAAATGAAATACAGATTCAAAATTTATCTTCACTTGATTACCCTCTTCAAAAAAAGAAAACAAGTTTTGAATATTTAAGGACTATCGCACATCTACGCCCTCGTACTAATACTTTTAGCGCAGTATTTAGGGTTAGAAGTGTTTTATCTTACGCAATTCATAAATTTTTCCAAGAAAGAGGTTTTGTATATGTTCATACTCCTATCATTACTTCAAGTGATGCGGAAGGTGCTGGAGAAATGTTCAATGTAAACTCTTTTGACCTTACAAATGTGCCATTAACAGAAGATGGAGATGTTGATTATTCTAAAGATTTCTTTGGTAAACCAGCGCACCTAACAGTTAGTGGTCAATTAAATGGCGAATCTTTTGCAACTGCTTTTAGAAATATTTATACATTTGGTCCTACTTTTAGAGCAGAAAATTCAAATACTGTCAAACACGCTGCAGAGTTTTGGATGATTGAACCAGAAATTTGTTTTGCAGACTTAAAAGATGATATGGATTTAGCAGAAGATATGATAAAATATATAATTTCTTATGTTTTAGAGAAATGTCCTGAAGAGATGGAGTTTTTTAATAAGTTTATAGATAATACTCTTTTAGATAGATTAAATAATGTTGTAAATTCTGATTTTGGCAGAATTTCATACACTGATGCAATTAAACAACTTGAAAAAGTAAATGATAATTTCGAGTATAAAGTATCTTGGGGAACTGATTTACAAACCGAACATGAAAGATATATATGTGAAAAATTATTTGGAAAACCTGTATTTGTTACAGATTATCCAGCTGAAATCAAAGCATTTTACATGAAACAGAATCCAGATGGAAAAACTGTTGCTGCAGCAGATCTTTTAGCTCCTGGAATTGGTGAAATAATTGGAGGAAGCCAAAGGGAAGAAAATTTTGATAAACTTATGTGCAAAATTAAAGAATTAGGTATGGATGAAAACATTTATAATTGGTATATGGATTTAAGAAGATATGGTTCTGTTGTTCATTCTGGTTTTGGATTAGGTTTTGAAAGAATGATGATGTATTTAACAGGTATGCAAAATATACGTGATGTAATCCCTTTCCCAAGAACTCCTAGAAATTGTGATTTTTAATCTTTACTGTAATGAGATGGATGCCCAAAGGGCGTCCCTACATTTTATAAAAAATAACAGGATACATTACCATGTATCCTGTTATTTTTTTGTTTTAATCTGTATGTGTTGTTGAACTATTATAATATGTCTTCATATACCATGAATATAAATCAAATACCTCATTTGTTTTTGGTTTTTTATATTCAACTCCATGAGTATCTATTGTTATACTTTCTATTTTTACATCTGTTGCAGGTCTTGTTGTTTCTTTTTTTGTTACTTCTCCAGTCTCTTCATTTTTTTCTTCATCAACTGCTGTTTCAACTTTAGAAATACTATCTACTGTTTCCATTCCACTTGTTACTCTTCCAAATGCTGCATAGTTTCCATTTAAACTAGCTAATTCTTGTGTCATAATAAAAAATTGTGAACCAGCTGAATTATAACTTTCACTTTTTAAGCTAGAAGAATATGAAGTATAATCTCCCCTTGCCATTCCTATAACTCCTCTTTCAAATTTTAAAGTATTATTTTTATACCCATTTTTTTGAAATTCCCCAGGTATGGCATATAAGTCATCACCTTCTGAACCTTTTTCTATACTTTTGTCTAAATCACTAAGGCTTGGGCTTCCAGTTCCATCACCACTAGAATCTCCTCCTTGTATTAAAGTATCTTCCACTCTATGAATTTTTAACCCATTGTAAAATCCATTGTTAGCAAGTGTTATAAAATTTGCAACTGTATTTTCTGCATATTCAGGATATAGCTCTACAACAATGCTTTCATCATATCCCTCAATTTTTATTGTTGCAATTGGGTTTTCAACTTTTTGTGTTGCCTTTAATACTATTCCAACACATACCCCACTAATTAAAATTACTACTAAAACTATTGCTATAATTAATAATGCCTTTTTCAATTTTATCCTTCCTTTCTTTGGTATCTATCTTTATGATTGCTTAAACTGCCTGTATATCTTATAGATTTAACCATGTTATTTATATAATATTGTATATTATAACATTAAAATTTTTTTAAGACAACAGTTTATCAAAAACAAATTGCTCTTGCATTCTTTGTAATGACTGTTTTATTGCTCTTGCCCTTATCTCTCCTATTCCATCTACATCATCTAATGCTGGAATATCTGCAATTAAAATATGTTGAAAAGACTTAAATGATTTTACTAAATTATCAACTATATTAGATGGCATTTTAGGTACTTTATTTAATAGTCTATATCCTCTAGCATATACTCCAATTTCGTCAAAGTCTTCAAAATTTTGATACCCCAGAATCCTTGCTATAGATATTGCATTTAATAAATTTGATAAATCTAAGTCTATAATTTCTTTTAGTGCTTTTTCTGGATTTCTTCTTCTAGATATATAGTCTTTAATTATTAATAACTCTTCTTTTTCTAAGTCTCCAACTAATTCTTCAAGTTGCATTTCAACAAGACGACCTTCTTCTCCTAATTCATAGATTTGCCTTTGTACTTCTTCTACCATTTTCATTACCATCTCAGCTTTTTGTATTACTGTTATAACATTTTCAAGAGTAACTATGTCATTGAATTCATATTCATTTAAAGTATTTATTTCTCTATCATATACTTTTTTATATTTCTCAGCTGTTTGTAATGCTTGATTTGCCTTATCTAATACTCTTGAAGTGTTCTCCATCACATATTTATAATTCCCCTTATAAACTGTAATTACACTTCTTCTTTGCGAAATACTTATAACTAATTGCTTAGTTTGTTTTGCCGTTCTCTCTGCTGTTCTATGCCTTGTTCCTGTTTCTTTTGTTTCAATTAATGAATTTGGTATAAGTTGAGCATTAGCAAACAGTATCTTTTTTAAATCACTACTTATTACAATTGCACCATCCATTTTAGCTAGTTCATATAGTCTTGATGGTGTATACTCCTCATTTATATTAAATCCACCATCAACAATGTCTAAAACTTCCTTGGAATCTCCAATAACTATTAATCCACCAGTTTTTGCTTTGAGAATGTTGTTTAGTCCATCTCTTATTGGTGTACCTGGTGATATTAATTTTAAAACTTCAATTATATCATCATCTTTACTTTCTCTCATTAAACTTTAATTCCCTTTCTATAGTTTGCATATAATTGTCTTAAATTAACCCTGCACTTTTCATTGCTTCTCTAATATTTCTAACGCCTATTACTTCTAAGTTAAATTTATCTTTTAAGTATTTTTTATTACTTTCTGGAATTATACAAGTCTTAAAGCCTAATTTTTCTACTTCCTTAAGTCTTTTTTCTATTAAGTTAACATTTCTTACTTCTCCTGTTAACCCTACTTCTCCAATGGCAACAAGTTTATTAGAAATTGAACTATTCTTATAGCTAGATGCAGTAGCAAGTATTATCCCTAAGTCTATAGCTGGTTCATTTATTTTTATTCCATTTACAACATTTAAATAAACGTCTTGATTGCCTAAGTTTAAACCAACTCTTTTTTCTAGTACTGCTACTAAAAGTGTTAATCTATTATAATCAATTCCATTTGCTGTTCTTCTCGGAAAACCAAAAATTGTTTGTGATGTTAAAGCCTGTAGTTCTACTAATAATGGTCTTGTTCCTTCTATACTTGCAACTACAACTGAGCCTGGTGGATTATCTTCTCTTTCTGAAATCATAACAGATGATGGATTTTGTATTTCTCTAAGTCCTAATCCTTCCATTTCAAACATTCCAATTTCATTAGTTGAACCAAATCTGTTTTTAACTCCTCTTAATATTCTATAAGAAAAATACCTTTCTCCTTCTAAATATAATACAACATCTACCATATGCTCTAAAACCCTTGGTCCTGCAATATTTCCATCTTTTGTTACATGACCAATTATGATAGTTGTAATAGCTTGAGATTTACATATTTTCATAATTCTAGCAGTAATTTCTCTTACTTGACTTACACTTCCTGGAGCAGAGCTTATTTCATCTGAATAAATGGTTTGTATGGAGTCTAATATAACAAGTTTTGGGTTAGTAGTATTTATTGCTTCTTCTATTATATCTATATCTGTTTCTCCTAAGAACAATAAACTTTCTCTATTAACTTTAAGTCTATCTGCTCTTAGTTTTATTTGTTCTGCTGATTCTTCTCCTGATATATAAAGTATTGTTCCTTCTGTTTTTAATTTTTCACAAATTTGTAATATTAAGGTTGATTTTCCTATCCCAGGTTCTCCTCCTAACAGTACTAATGAACCAATAACAATTCCTCCACCTAATACCATATCTAATTCGCTAAAGCCTGTTGACATTCTAGTTGTTTCCGTTCCTATTACCTTATTTAATTGTGTTGGTGTAGCACTTTTCTTTTTCTCTATACCATTTACAGTTTTTGGATCTTTAGATACCTTTTCCTCAAAAAAGCTATTCCATGCACCACAGGCTGGACATTTTCCAAGCCATTTTGCTGATTCATAACCACATTCATTGCAAACAAAAACAGATTTAATTTTTGCCATCTACATATTCCCTTCCTTTATTTACAATCTTTCTGTTTTTCTATTTTCTTATTATATCATCGTGGTTTTAATTTTGCAATTGTTTTTTCTTTAAAATTTCAGCTTATTGATTTTTTGACATATTTGTAGTATAATACACTTATCAATTAACAAGTTTTAATGTATAAGGAGGGAAAATCACAATGACAACATTACGCATTATATTATCCTGAAATAGTAGATAGAAATCTAGCTATTCAGGAATTAGCTAGATGGATAAATACTGATTTGCAATTTGTGAGAAAAATCATTTTACATGGTTATTCTCAGTACGCCATTGACTTTTTAACTTTGCGGTTAAATAAATGGTCTGAATTGAGAATTCACATTGTTGCAGTGTCAGCGCCAGTCAGAAATATACCTGAGGATATTTTTAAAACTATCTATGAAAAGCTTGATTGCCACATAGTAGTATCAAAATTTTTATTTGGTAATCAATTAGTTCCTTTGCGAGATCAAATCCCTCCATATGGGATACATGATCAAGTCACTGCCTATAACGCCAAATCTGCTATGAATAAGAGTTGTAAATTCGTTAAAGCTCTTATATAGAACTTTTTTTCCTATCACACCTCTAAAGCCCGCAATATATTGCGGGCTCACTTCTATTATTTTTTTGAAAATTCATAAGATTGCTTTTTTCCTATTCTTAGTGTTCCTGCTAAAATCTCCTCTGCTATTTTATCTTCTACTAAAGTTTGTATACTTCTTCTTAATGGTCTCGCACCATAGTTTTTGTCATATCCTTGCTTCTTTATTTCTTCTATTACTTTTCTATCTATATTAATATTATAACCATTATCACTTAGCCTTTTTTCTACTTGTATTAATAATAATTCAATTATTCTATCGATTTCCTTATCATTCAATTTATGGAATACTATTATTTCATCTATACGGTTTATAAATTCTGGTTTTAAACTTCTTTTTACTTCTGCCATAACTTCCTTTTTTATGTCTTCATATTCCCTTTGTTGTTCTTCTTTTACTTTTTCTGTAAACCCTAAGGTTTTCTTTTTATTTATTAAAGATGCTCCTATATTAGATGTTAATATTATTACTGTATTTTTAAAGTCTACAGTTCTTCCTGTTGAATCTGTTAGCCTTCCATCTTCTAATACCTGTAATAATATATTCATTACATCAGGATGGGCTTTTTCTATTTCATCAAATAAAATTACTGAATAAGGCTTTCTTCTAACTTTTTCAGTTAATTGTCCTCCTTCATCAAATCCTACATATCCTGGAGGTGCTCCTATAAGTTTTGCTACTGAATGCCCTTCCATAAATTCTGACATATCTAATCTTATCATTGAATTTTCATTTCCAAATAGTTCTGTTGCTAGTGCTTTAGCAGTCTCAGTTTTTCCAACCCCTGTTGGTCCTAAGAATAAAAATGAACCTATTGGTCTATTTGGATCCTTTAAGCCTACTCTTCCCCTCCTTATTGCTTTTGCTACTGCTTCTATCGCTTCATTTTGACCTACTACTCTTTTATGTAATGATTCTTCCAAATTTCTTAGTTTTTCATTTTCATCTTGTGTTATTTTTTGTATTGGTATACTAGTCCAGGTAGATACTATGCTTGCGATATCTTCTTTTGTAATGTCTGTAATAGCCTTTATATTGTTCTCATTCCATTTTTCTTTTTCTTCATCTATTTTTGCTCTTTGTTTTTCTTCTTTATCTCTTAACATTGCAGCTTCCTCAAAATTTTGTATATTAATCGCTTCTTCTTTTGCTTTTTTAGTAATTGCTATTTCTTCTTCTAAATCTTTTATTCTTTCTGGTAAAGTGTATTTCTTCATTCTAGTCATAGAAGCTGCTTCATCAATGATATCAATAGCTTTATCTGGTAAAAATCTATCATTAATATATCTTGAAGATAATAAAACAGCTTCTTCTAATGCCTCATCTGTTATTCTTACATTATGATGTAATTCATATTTATCTCTAATTCCTTTTAAAATTAGTATTGTATCATTTGTGCTTGGCTCTTCAACCATTACAGAGCTAAATCTTCTCTCTAGTGCTGCATCTTTCTCTATATATTTTCTATATTCGTTTATAGTTGTCGCTCCAATTATTTGTATTTCTCCTCTTGACAATAATGGTTTTAAAATATTAGCAGCATCTATTGCTCCTTCTGCTGCCCCTGCACCAACAATTGTATGAATTTCATCTATAAATAAAATTACATCTTTTGCTTTTCTAACTTCATTTAGGGATTTTTTTATTCTATCTTCAAAATCTCCTCTATATTTTGCACCTGCTACCATACTTGAAATATCTAAAGAAACTATCCTTTTATTTTTAAGCATTTCTGGAACATCTTCAGATACTATTTTTTCTGCTAATCCTTCTGCTATTGCTGTTTTTCCAACACCAGGTTCTCCTATTAAACATGGATTATTTTTTGTTCTTCTTGTTAAAATTTGTATAACTCTCTCTATTTCTCTATTTCTTCCTACTATATTGTCTAGTTTTCCTTTTTTTGCCTCTATTGTTAAGTCTACACTATATTGATTAAGTACTGATGTGTGTGAATAGCTTCCTTTCCTTTTATTATCTATATTTTTTGCATCTTTATCATTAGAGAAATCTTGGTCATCTAATACCTGCATAATTTCATTATACATGCTTTGTATATCAATTCCTAAATCGCTTATAATACGTGCTGCAATACTATCTGTTTCTCTAATAATTCCAACCAATATATGTTCTGTACCAATATAATCAGAATCTATTTTTTTTGATTCCTTAAAAGCATTTTCAAATACTTTTTTACTTCTTGGTGTAAATCCCAAGGTTTTATCTATACCCTCTTCGTTTTTTCCTATTAATCCTTCTATATCATCTAAAATTTTTTCTGTAGTTATATCTTGTTTTTCCAAAACTCTTCCTGCTACTCCTGTTTTTTCCTCAGCTAGTCCATATAATAAATGCTCTGTTCCTACATAATTATGCCCTAATTTTATTGCTAACTCACTTGCAAGTTCAAGTGCTTTATTCGCACTTTTTGTAAATTTATAATCCATCATTTGCTACCTCTCCTCTTGTTTTTTCTCAAATTATAACACTCTAATATTACAATTCAATAGTTTCGACAAACCTTCTGTATCTTAGACAAAGGTTCTATTATAAAATAAAAAAGTGAGGTAATTTCTCACTTTTTTGTTATATCTGACAATTTATTTGCAATTTCTTTTTGTTTCTCCAAAGTTAGCCAAGCAAAATATGATGGAATAAACTCTCCATATTTAGTTGTATCTTCATTTCTTTCCTTTTCTTCCATATAATACTCTCCTATAAATATAGTTTAGTATTAATATGTTCATTTTTGTTAGTAATATGCAATTTCATTTTGATAAGTTAAAATCTCAGAATTTGTTAATACTTTATATTCTCGGAAAATTTGACCCTCCTGGGAAACCTGGTCCTGGTCTCATTGGTGGTCTTCCTGGTCTCCTTCTTAATAATTCTTTTATTATTAGGATTCTTATTAAATCTCTTAATAGATAATTATTTTGTCTAGGCTCTTCTACTTTTCTTACACTTTGTGAATTACTTGTTTTAATTTCTGTACTTCCTTTTCTTACTTCTTTTAATTCTCTTGTTTCTTCTGACATTGCATTATATACTTCTTCTGTCATTCTCGCTATCATTTCTTCATTTATTACTCCTGTTGTCCTCATACATACTTTTTGTACCATAGGTTGTATCATTCTATAAATATCTGGATACAATTCCTCTAAGTCCATATTTTCATAAGTATTGCTTCTTGGCATTTCATAGATACTTTCTGGTAATTGATATGTATTTTGAGGTCTTATACTATATCCTAATACATTTTGCATATATTCTTCATAACTTGAATTATACATAATTTTCCTCCCTGATTATTTTATAGTTACATTTTATAAACTATTAATTTTAGAAAATTCCCCAAAGAATAGAATAATTTTAATAGCTATTCATGCTCCTTCTTATTTATAACTTGTAACCTCCTATATTATATTATTATATATTTAAAATTGTGAATGTTGATTTTTGTACTATTTTGTAGTATACTAGTATAAATATAGTTTCAAGTAAATGGAGGGTAAAAAAAATGACATATGAAAATGAAATTAACAACTTGAAAACGACTTTAAGTAATATACAACAGATATTAAAATCTCGGAAAAATAAAAATTGGCTAAATGATCCCTTTGCTGTTACTCTAGAGGAAATACTTTGTAGTTTAAGTATAGAGCAAAAAAAAAACAAAAATAGCTTTGAGCTTATCTATGTTTGTAATGGTGATCCCGTGTTCGCTTCTTATCCTTATGATACAAAGCATGTTCTGCACTGCTTATTTGAATTACTAAGCTATCTGGAGCTTCATGAAACAGCTGATGTTTCACTTCCAGTTAGTCATAAGCTATGTAATTTAAAAAGGCAATTTAAAGCTTTATACAAAAAAATATCTAAATCTAAACAAAAGTTGTAAATCATTTAGTTTAATTTGGTCATTTAATTCAAACATACTGAGATAAACAATGTTTATCTCAGTATGTTTCTTATATTCTATTAACTAATTCTTTAAACTTTTCCCCACGTTCTGCGAAGTTCTTAAATAAATCGAAACTTGCACTTGCTGGAGAAAATAATACTATTTGTCCTTGCTTAGCTACTTTATGTGCAATTTTAACAGTATCTTCTAGGCTATTACACATATATGTTTCTATTTGTTTGTTTTGTTTTTCTGCCTCTTCTTTTACAGCATAAAAAATTTTGTCGGCTGTTTGCCCCATTAAAATTAGAGTTTTTACTTTATCTAATATAGGTTTAGCAAGTGGCACATAATCTAAGTGTTTGTCATATCCTCCTGCAATTAAAATAATTTCTTCATCAAATGACTGTAAACCTGCCATAGTTCTTGTTGGACTTGTTCCTATTGAATCGTTATACCACTTTACTCCATCTATTTCTTTTACTAATTCTAGTCTGTGTTCAACTCCTTCAAAATTTGATATTACATTAATTTGTGTGTCTATATCAACTAGTCCCCCTGTTACTGCAATTGCTGCACATGCATTCTCATAATTATGATTTCCTCTTAATTTTATATTTTTTGTATCTAATATATGTCTCCTTACTTTATCTTTACATTCTTTTATTATTCCATCATCTAAAATTATTCCATCAGATAATTTTTCCTTACTACTAAAGAATTTAACTTTTCCATTTGCTTCATTTGCAATTTCTCTTGTAATATCATTATCATAATTTAATACTACTATTCCATTACTATCTTGATATTTGAAAATATTTTTCTTAGCTTCTATATATTCTTCATAATCTTTATGTATATTCAAATGATTGGGTGATATGTTTGTAATTACTGAAATTTGAGGACTAACTTCCATTCCCATTAATTGAAAACTACTCATCTCTAGCACAACTATATCTTCAGGCATCATTTCTTGTATTTTTGTAAATAATGGTGTTCCTATATTTCCTCCTAAAAAACATTTATAGCCTTTTGCTTTTATTATCTCATATATTAAAGTTGTAGTTGTTGTTTTACCATCACTTCCTGTAACTCCTATTATAGTTGATGGAGACATTTGTAATACCATTTCTATTTCTGATGTAAGTACTGCTCCACGTTTTACCTCTTCTTGTAGTTCTTCTTTAGTTGGCATACAACTTGGAGACCTAAAAATAATATCAAATCCTTTTAAATTTTTTAAACTTTCCTCCCCAAAATAAGAGTTTACTTCATATTTTCTAATCTTTTCAAGTGCTTCTATTGGTATTTTATCTATGGTTCTGTCATCAAATACTGTTACTATAGCTTCTTTTTCATTCATATAGTCTAATAATGGAATGTTACTAACTCCTAGTCCAATTATAGCTACTTTTCTATTCTTTAAATAATTATTGAATTCCTCTAATCTTTCATTTTTATATGACATTTTGACCTCCATAATAATTTTTCATATTATTATATTCTTTTTATGTTATTTCAGTTACATATTATACACCTAATATTTTGAATTGTCTATTGTTTAAAAGTTAGAAATTAGAGCTTAAAAAAAATTTTTTAATGTATATTTTACATTTTTTAGTTAATAATATGTTTATACTTAATTGTATTGGAGGTGCATTTATTATGTCAAAAGAAAAGAAAAACAACAACAAAAATAATAACAACAACAATAATAACAATAACAACCAAAATCAAAACAACGATAGATAATTTCAGTGGGCACGAAAATTCGTGCCCTTTCTTAATATCTAAACATAATATAGAAGGGTACAGTGGTGTCATGTCTAATGTGTATTCTCTCAAATAGTACCACTCCATTCATTTTAAATATTTTTCTAGAAATCTACCTGTATAACTTCTCTCATTCTTTACTATTTGCTCTGGAGTCCCTACTTGTACTATTGTTCCTCCGCCATCTCCTCCTTCTGGTCCTAAGTCTACTATATAGTCACATGCTTTTATTAAGTCTAAGTTATGTTCTATTACTATTATTGAGTTTCCTGTGTCTACTAGTCTTTGTAATATGTCTACTAGTCTATGTACATCTGCTATATGTAATCCTGTTGTTGGTTCATCTAGTATATATAGTGTTTTTCCTGTTGCTCTTTTTGATAATTCTGTTGCCAGTTTTACACGTTGTGCTTCCCCTCCTGATAGTGTTGTTGATGGCTGTCCTAGTTTTATATATCCTAGTCCTACATCATTTAAAGTTTGTATTCGTTGTTTGATTTTCGGTATGTTTTCAAAAAAGTCTAATGCTTCTTCTACTGTCATGTCTAGTACTTCTGATATATTTTTTCCTTTATATTTTACTTCTAGTGTTTCTCTGTTATATCTAGCTCCTCCACATACTTCGCATGGTACATAAATGTCTGGTAAAAAGTGCATTTCAATTCTTATAGAACCATCTCCATTGCATGCTTCACATCTTCCACCTGGAACATTGAAACTAAATCTTCCCTTTTGGTATCCTCGCATTTTTGCTTCATTTGTAGTAGCAAAGATCTCTCTTATGTCATCAAATACTCCTGTGTATGTTGCTGGATTAGAACGAGGTGTTCTTCCTATTGGTGATTGATCTATGTTTATTATTTTATCTATGTTTTCAATTCCTTTTACTTCTTTGCATTTTCCTGGTTTTTCATTTGCACCATTTAAGTCTCTTGATATGGTTTTATATAATATATCGTTTACTAGTGTACTTTTTCCAGAACCAGAAACTCCTGTAACACATGTGAATACTCCTAATGGGAATTTAACATTTATATTTTTTAAGTTGTTTTGACTTGCACCTATAATTTCTATTGATTTCCCATTTGATTTTCTTCTTTTCTTTGGTACTTCTATTTTTTTCCTTCCACTTAAATATGCTCCTGTTTCTGAACCTTTTATTAGCTTTATTTCTTCTGCTGTTCCTTGTCCTAATACATTCCCTCCATGTACTCCTGCACCAGGTCCAATATCTACTATTTGGTCTGCTGCATACATTGTGTCTTCATCATGTTCTACAACTAATACTGAATTTCCTAAGTCTCTTAATTTTTTTAATGTTGCTATTAATTTTTCGTTGTCTCTTTGATGTAATCCTATACTTGGTTCATCTAATATGTAAAGTACTCCTGTTAAGCTTGAACCAATTTGAGTTGCAAGACGTATACGTTGTGCTTCTCCTCCTGATAATGTTCCTGCTGGTCTTGATAGTGTTAAATATTCAAGTCCAACATCTAATAAAAACTGTAACCTTTTATTTAGTTCTTTTAATATCATATCTGCAATCATTGCTTCTTGTTTTGTTAATTTTAAATTGTTTAAAAATTGCTTTATTTTATCTATTGACATTTCTGTTAGTTCATTAATGTTTTTGTCTTCAATTTTAACTGCTAAACTTTCTTTTTTTAGTCTCGCTCCTTTGCATACAGGACAATCTGATTCACTCATGTACATTTCATAGAAATCTCTCATTCCTTGTGATTTAGTTTCATTATGTCTTCTTTCTAGTGTTGGAATTACTCCTTCAAATGGAGTTGTGAATTTTCTTACTCCAAATGGAGATTCATATTCAAAGTCTATTTTTTCATCTCCTGTACCATATAAGATTTTTTCTAAAAATTCTTTTGGTAATTTTTTTATTGGTTGTTTTATATTGACTCCATAATATCTTCCTATACTTTCAAAATACATTTTTGCCATGGTGTCACCCTTTTTCATTGTACTTGAACCAAATGCTTTTACCCCATCATATAAAGTTTTGTTTTTATCTGGAATTATTAAGTCTTCATCCATTTTCATTAAATATCCAATTCCTGTACATGCTGGACATGCTCCAAATGGATTGTTAAATGAAAACATTCTTGGTGTTAGTTCTTCAATACTTATTCCACAGTCTACACATGAGTAATTTGTGTTGTACATTTTTTCATATTTATTGTCTTTTTCTGAAATTTCTACTAGTACTATGTTATTTGCATTTTTTAATGAAACTTCTATTGATTCTGCTAGTCTATTCCTAATGTCTTCTTTTATAACTAGTCTATCTACTACTAATTCTATATTGTGTTTTTTCTTTCTATCTATTTCTATGTCATCTGTGAGTTCTACCATTTCTCCATCAATTCTAGCTCTGACAAAACCTTGTCTTTGATAACTTTCTAACTGTTTTACAAATTCCCCTTTTCTTCCTCTTATGATTGGTGCTAAAATTTGTATTTTAGTTCCTTCTGGTAATTTTAATACATCATCTATTATTTGGTCTAATGTTTGTTTTTCTATCTTTTTTCCACAGTTTGGGCAATATGCTACACCTATTCTTGCATATAATAAACGAATATAGTCATATATTTCTGTTACTGTTCCTACTGTTGACCTTGGATTTTTGGATGTTGTTTTTTGGTCTATTGATATTGCTGGTGAAAGTCCTTCTATTGATTCAACATCTGGTTTTTCCATTATTCCTAAAAACTGCCTTGCATATGATGATAAACTTTCTACATATCTTCTTTGACCTTCTGCATATAATGTATCAAATGCTAAGGATGATTTTCCTGAACCTGAAAGCCCTGTGATTACAACTAATTTGTCTCTTGGGATTTCAAGGTTTATGTTTTTCAAATTATGTTCTTTTGCTCCTTTTATTACTATTTTATCATTCATCTCGTCATTCCCTTTTTTATATATTTTGTGTCAAACACTGATATATTTTATCATATTTCTTTTATATATTCAATAGTTTGTCACAAATTTTTGTTTGTAGCTTAGTTTATTCAAGTTATTTTTTCAAGTATTCAATATATTCTTCTAGACATAAATTCATCTCATTCATTCTTTTTGCATGTTCTATTCCAACATATCGCCAATGCCATGGTTCATAGTTTACTTTTGTTATTGCTTCTTTTTCTTTTTTGTACCTTAATATAAATCCATAATTTTCTGCATTTTTTATAAGCCATTCAAATGCTTTTGTATTTTCAAATTCTAAATTTACATAGTTTAAATCTACTGCAAGTCCTAAGTTATGCTCACTTGTTCCTGGTTTATTTATAACCTTTAGTGTAAGTTCTTCTGCTTCTTTATGTGATTTTCCATTTTTCATATATTCACTAATTTTTTTACTGAATACCTTTTGTTGCTGTTCAATACTTCTGTATGAAGACTGTACCCATATCTCTGTTATATTATCTTTTTTCATTTCTGTAATCATTTCCTTCAATTTACCTATCGCCCTTGTATCAAATTTCCTTATATTATCTATTGACGAAAGTTCAGGTACAAAATTATTAGGCAAACTGTTTTCATAGTTTACTAATTTAAGATTCCATTCATTAATTGCAGATTGTGTTTTTATATTATTTTCTGATACTATATTTTCATTATTTATTATATTATTTGTATTACTTATTGTACTTGTATTATTTTCAATATTATTTAACACATTCATATTGCCTATAGAGTTGCTAAATAATTCTGTATTATTTGTGATATTATCTGCTATATTTTTGCTTTCATCTAATATGTTTTTTCCTTTGCATAATAATTTAATTTCAATTATTAACACTGCTACTAGAAAAATTGCAATAATAATTGCTATTTTTTTCATTTTTACTATCATTCCTTCCCAAAAAAGAACAAATTTAATTTCTTATATTATTTTTTTCTTCTTATTAATATAAGTGGAGTAAGTTCTCTACCTTGTCCTGCTGGATTGTCCTTTATAATTTCTTTTAACTCATCATCATTAAGTTCAATATCAACTGATTTTCCAAGTATTTCTCTTCCTAAATCATTTGCATCAACTATCATTGTACTTATACCTAATTTTTGTTTAATTTCATTACAAACTTGATTAGAATTTGATGGAAGTTCAATTCCTATATCTTCATATTCCTTCCAAACAGCTCCATAAAATCCATCTAAACCACTTACTTGTTCTCCTACTATCTTGTAGAAAATTCCCTTTATACCAATAATCTTAGTTATACAACTACAAACACTTGCAAATAGTACTTTAAGTAATCCTGCTTTATTAATAGCATATTGCATTTTTATACTTTCCCCTACACCTATCCCCTTAGATTTTGGATGACTTGCAAATTTTGACAATAGCTTAGCCCAAAATCCTATTTTTATTTCTTCTCTTTTTATTACTTTATTTTGGCATAAAGCAATGATTTTCTCCGAACTTGATATTATATCTCCTTCTTTATATATTGGACTTACATATTCTTTAAAAATATCTATATAATCTTCTCCTTGTTTTACAAATCTTGTTTTTATTGCATGTCTTATATATGTTACACCATTTACTTCGATTTCAACTTTCTTTCCTATATTAGCTATATATTCCATATTGTTTCTCCTCCTAAAAATAAAATATATTTTTAGGATAACATTATTTTGTATCTAAGTTGTTCTTAAGTTGTATCTAAATTGTATCTAATTATTAAGGGTTTAATATATCTAATAAATATTCATTTGTCATTGAATGAATTGATATCATATATGTTTTATCATAATATACAATATTTACCGACAATTTAGCTTTTTCTGAAACTAGCATATTGTCTTTATAAGTCCAATCATCTATTATATATAAATCTAAATATGTCACATAATTTCTTAATATTTTCTCTTCATCTCTTCCTTCTTCATTATTATTTCTAACTATTCCAGCATAAGTTAGTATTTTACCTGTTTTTTCTTCTATTTCTACAAACATTTCAGAATTATTTATCTGAAAAACTATTCTGTATATTTTATATTGTTTTTTTTTAGTATTATATTCCTTCCCATAAATGTAATATTTAAAGTTTGCCTCTTCATCATTTTCTATTTTGCTATTATGTATTTGCATTTTTCTTGTTTCCTCGTTTAAATATTTTATAATTTTATCATTATTTTCTTTACTATTTACTACAAGTGATATCTCTGCATAATTATTAGAAATTTTTAAATTAGAAGATCCATCTTGTATATCATGTATTGTTTTTACTAAATAAATACTCTCAGCTTGTACATCAATCTTACTATCTATTAGCTTTTTCTTATAACTTGTATTTTCCATCTTTAAGTCTTCTAAACTAAATAAGACATTTGGCATACAAAATGATAAGTATACAATTATTATGACTATTAGATAGATAAAAATCTTTTTCATATATAACCTCATTCCTTCTAAGCATATATACTTAGTTATAAAATTATTTTAGTTTAATATTTAAATCGAAATATACTTTTGTTCCTATATTTTCTTCACTTTCAATATTTAGTTTAGAACCATGCAGTTCTATTATTTTATTACATAGTGAAAGTCCTATTCCACTTCCTCCATTTTGTCTACTTCTTGATTTATCTACCATATAAAAATCTTCTATTACTCTTTCTATATGTTCTTTTGGAATTCCCCTTCCAGTATCAATCACTGATATTCTATATTTTTCTTCTTTTATAATTTCTCCGTTTTATTAGTATTGTATTGTCTTTTGGCTCTGACTTTTTAGCGTTTTCTACTAAGTTTCTTATGACTACCTCTAATAATTCTTTATCTCCTTTTATTTTTGCAGGTTCTAAAGAGATTTTTAAGGTAATATTTTCTAAATTTGTTATTTT
Source organism: uncultured Clostridia bacterium (assembly GCA_948739805.1). GTDB lineage: Bacteria > Bacillota > Clostridia > TANB77 > CAG-508 > CAKPSH01. The sequence continues at coordinate 45,830 of CAPYID010000003.1, forward strand.
TGAAGATATTTTATTTACAAAATCACATATGTCAACACTTTCTAATTCTATACTGTTTTCTGATAAAGCCATTAAATTCATAAGTTTATATGAAAGTTTCTCTAACCTTTTAGCTTCAGTGTAAATGTAATTCAATGCTTTTTTTGTTAATTGTTCATCACATTTTTTTAGTCTAAGCATATCAGAGTATCCTATTATTGCTGTCATTGGCGTTTTTATTTCATGAGTAAAGCCATTTATAAAATCATCCTTTTGTTTAATAACTAAATTTAACGAATTTATTTTATTTTCTATTTCCTCTGTCATAATATTGAAACTATTAGCAAGCTCTCCTATTTCATCTTTACTTTTTATACTAATTCTATTTGAAAATTCTCCTCTTGCTATTTTTTTACTTATTATATTTAATTTTTTTATGTGCTTTGTTAAAAGTGCAGAAAAAATAATTATAAATATAGAGGCTATACTTAATATAATAAAGTCTACAATTAAGACTTCTTTCATTTGTTTATTTCTTTCTTCATATAAATCTGTAATATCATAAATGTTAATTATATATATTACATTATTATTAATAGTTAAGTATGAAGAGAAAAGCATATAATGTCTATTTTCTACTCTTCGGATATAATAATTGTCTGTTTCTTCTTTTAGGAGAATATTTATGTTCATATCTTTTGTTTTTTCAAAATTAGAAAATATCACATTCTCTGTTTCATCATATAATACTATTTTTTCTGAGTTCTCCCCAATATATGAATATAAAGATTTTATATATTCTATAATTTTTTCATTTGTTATCTCTTCTCCTTGCTGAATATTATTTACTATATTACTTTCTAAATAGTATCTTTGTGCAATATTTTGATTTGAATTTTGATTTGCACTTTTTTCTATTGAATGTCTAAAACTTTGCCTTATGATAAAAAATCTACTACATGATAATATACATGCCATAATTGCTATTATGCTTAATACTAATTTTAGACTGAATTTCATGTTTGTCTCCCTTCTTATTGTTACTAAAATGGATTATAATGTTAACTTATAACAAAACACTTGAAGTAATTATATCTCTAACATATATCCTATTTTATAAATGGTTTTTATTTTGTCTTTCCAGTTTAACTTTTTTCTAATTCTTTGAATATGAAGGTCTAATGTTCTTGTTTCAAATTCTAAGTCTTCTCCCCAGACTTTCTCAAATATGATTTCCCTATATAAAGCTATTCCTTTATTTTGTATCAATAGCATAAGTAAATCAAATTCTTTAGGTGTTAGCTCAATTTTTCTATTTTGCATTTTTACTATTCTTGCTTCGACATTGATTTCAATATTATCTATTTTTATAATATCTGTAAGTTTATTATATCTCCTTAATACAGCTTCTACTCTTGCAATAAGTTCTTCTATTTCAAATGGTTTTGTAATATAATCGTCTGCTCCACTTTTTAATCCTTTTATCTTGTCTTTAGTTTGACTTTTAGCAGTTATAAAAATAGTTGGTGTTTCTTTTGTTTCTTTTATGTATTCTAAGAGTTCATATCCATCTATTTTTGGTAACATTATATCCAATAATATTAAGTCATAATTTTTTTGTTCTATGTAATTTGCTGCAATCTCTCCATTTTCTGCACATTCACATAAGTATCCTTGCGACTCTAAGCCAATTTTAATCAAGTCGCTTATAGCTTTTTCATCTTCTATAATTAAAATTTTATTCATTCTAAATTCAATTCCTTCCTATTTTATACATACATTTTTGCCCTTATACATTACTACATATTATAATCTCAAAATGTATCTAAGTTGTAAATTTTTTAAGTTATAAAATTTGGAAGCAAAGGTATATATAAATATATCCCTCATAATTGAGAGATATTTATCTTATTTTATAAAATTAATTATATCATTATAAGTCTCTAGTTTGTTTTTTTCATTCAAAATTTCATGTCTTAAATTTTTATACAGTTTTCCTTTTATATTTGTATACCCTACTTCTTTTAAAAATTCTTGACTTTCCTTCCATTTGTTTTCATTTATTATTACTGGGTCATTATTCCCAGCAATAAAAAGTATTGGCATTTCTTTGTTTTTTAATTCCCAACCTTTTTTTACATATATGCTTTTCATTAGTTTGAATAAATTTTCAAATCCATTTAATGTAAATATAAATCCACATAATTCATCATTATCATATTTTTCTACTATTTCATTATTAGCACAAATCCATGAATTATCTGACTTTGGGTTTTCTACACTTTTATTATAATTTCCAATAGCTAAATTTTGAATAAATTTGCTTTTGTATTTTTCACCTTTAAATACTTTCATTATTTTTATTATGGATATTGCTAGGTTTACAAATGTATTTTTGCTTGGTGAACCGCATATAATTAGCTTATTTATATCTTCATCATATTTTTTTATATATTTTCTCACAACCATAGATCCCATACTATGCCCAAATAAAATCATTTCTTTATCTGGATATAGTTCTTTTACATATAAAGTTATTTGGTGTATATCTTCTACAATATATTCTGCATTATTATCATAAAAATACCCTAGATCTTCTTTGGTTTTTACACTTTTTCCATGTCCTCTATGATCACTTATTACTGCAATATACCCATTATTTGATAAATATTCTAGAAAGTCATAATATCTTTCTTTATGCTCAGCCATACCATGTGATATTTGGAATATACCTTTTATATCTCCATCAGGTATAAACATTGTTGTACTGATTAATAAATTATCACAATTAGATTTTATTGTTATATCTTTTCTTTGCATATAACTCTTTCCTTTCATTTCTATTTTTTTAATATTTCTTTTAACGATATTATACAATTTTCTAATATATTTACTTTTATATCTTCTGTAATTTCATAAGTTTTAGGTAATGTATAAATATTTTTTTCATTTATTATATATTGATAAATAACTCCTATTTCTTCATCTACAATCCAGTATTCCTTTATTCCATAATATTGATATAAATTATATTTTACAAGTGTATCATGTTTTTTTGAGGCTGGTGATAATACTTCAATTATTAGGTCTGGCGCTCCTTGTATACCCATGTTATTAGTTATTTTTGTATTATCACATACAACTAGAATATCTGGTTGTACTACATTATATTCCTTTTTAGGATTTCTTAACCCTGATAAACATACATCTAATGGTGATACAAAGGCTTTACATTTCTTACCTTTTAAATAATTATGTAATTGAGCATAAATTTCTCCTACTATTTCTTGATGTGATGTTGATGGAGAACTCATTAGATATAATTCTCCGTCAATTAATTCATATCTTTTTTTATTTTCTATATTTTGTAAATCTTCATAAGTATATTTTTCTTGTTTTAATGCTAAATTTTCCATATTTTTTTCCTCTTCCTTCATTAAATTTAGCCCCCTTAATATACCTTTATTTTATACATTTTTTACATTAATGAATTGATATATTCATATTTTCCAAAACATTTTTTCTTAAATCCCCTATAAATATTCACAAATACTATAACATGCAGGACTTTTTTTGTCAAATTAATTTATATATATTTAGGGTAGTTTCTAATATTACAAAAATGTAATATTTTATAAAATCACCCCATGTATGTTGATTTATTTGGATTTTTGCTATATAATGTCTCTTAGATTTAAGAGGTGATTTAATTGTATAATTTTTTATCTAAAAACTCAGATGATACTTTAGAGTTTGCAAAAAATTTCGCTAAAAATTTGAAAATTGGAGATATTATTATTCTTATTGGAGATTTAGGTTCTGGTAAAACCAAATTTACTGAAGGTATCCTTTCATTTTTTGGAATTCAAAATGAAATTTCTAGCCCAACATTTACTATTGTTAATGAATATACTTCTAACAATATTAGTATTTATCATTTTGATGTTTACAGGTTAAAAAGTTCTTTAGATTTTTATAATATTGGTGGAGATGAGTATTTTGATAAAGGAATTTCAATTATCGAATGGGGCAATATTATAGAAGATGCTTTACCTAATAAATATATAAAGATTACTTTTGAAAGATTTTTAGAAAATGAAAATTATAGAAATTTGATTATTGAAAATATTACTGAATAAATTTTTAAAGCTAAGTGTTTTTCTGGACGGTCAAGCAATTTTTGCCTCTATAAAGAAATTATATGCCAAATAAATTTATTTAAATATAAGAAAGGTTTGAAATGAAAATTTTAGCTATTGATACTGCAACAGAGGTTTGTTCTGTTGCAATTTTAGAAAATAAAAATGTTATTTTAGAAAAAACATTAGAATCAGTTAATACACATTCTGTTGCACTTATGCCACTCATAAAAAATGTTCTTTCTGAGACTAATTTAACTATTAATGATATTGATTTATTTGCTTGTGATAAAGGACCTGGATCTTTTACTGGAATTAGAATAGGTCTTTCAACTATTAAAGCATTTTGTGATGTCACTAATAAACCATGTGTTGGAATTAGCTCATTAGAAGGTTTTGCATATAAATTATATAATAATGTTACTTCAGATTATTACATTTGTTCTTTGTTAAATGCTAACCATAATAATGCATACTGTGGAGTTTTTAAATTTGATAATGAAAAATTAGTCCAAATTCATGATTATTTTTTTGATTCTATTAATAATATTTTAAATTTTCTTAATAATTTGCAAAAAAATATTTTTTTTGTTGGAAATTGTGGAATATTTTTAAATGATATGATAAAATCAAAAAGCATTATAGATTCTAACAAAAATATATCAGCTACTAATATTGGTATAGCTGCTTTTAATAAATTCAATATAGGTGATTATTGCACTTCAAGTCTACTTAGTCCTCTATATTTAAAAAAATCTAGTGCAGAAAGTAATGGTACAAATTAATGGAATTTCATAAAATGACTTTAGATGATTTGAATAAAATTTCCAATAACTTAGAAATCTTTGATGATTTCTGGACAGTTGGCATTTTTAAAGATGAATTAAGTAATCCTAATTGCCATTATATTGTTGCTATTCAAGGTGAAGATATTATAGGATTTGGTGGTATTTCTGTGGTTTTAGATGAAGCTAATATAAACAATATTGCAGTTAGAGTTGATAAAAGAAATAATAGAATTGGTTCTAAGATTTTACAAAATTTAATTGATATTTGTAAGTCCTTAAATTGCTCATTTGTTACTTTAGAGGTAAATGTCAAAAATTTCCCTGCTATTAAATTATATAAGAATTTTGGGTTTAAAAATCTTGGAATTAGGAAGAATTATTATAAAGGGTATACTGATGCTTATATTATGAAATTAGTGATTGAGAAATAATTGCCTTCTGACGTTGTTGCTGCTCAGTCGATTTCCATTCAACGTACACCAGTACGCCTCATGGAATATCTCCTTCACGCGCCTAGTCAGAAAACAATTATTTCACAATCCAATATAAAATATACATATGATTTAAAAGAAAGAAGGTACTTATGATGATTAAGAAAAATGAACTAAGCCATAAAGATTTAAAGACTTATTGTAGTACAGAAAATTTTAATTTTAATACTACTGGAGAACTTGATAGCAATGACAAAGGTATAGGTCAAGACCATGCAATTCATGCACTTGAATTTGGTCTTAATGTTGACGTTAGAGGTAACAATTTATACCTTGAAGGTCCAAGTGGTGTTGGAAAAACTATGTACACTAGAAAATATTTGGAGACTCTTTGTGTCAAAAAGAAAGTTCCTGCAGATTGGTGCTATATTTATAATTTCGATAATCCAAATGAACCAATAGCTGTTTCTTTGCCTGCTGGTCAAGGTAAAGAGTTTAGAGAAACTATGGATGGTTTTATTAAAGATGTTAAAGCAGATATCGCTAAAACTTTTAGTAATGATGATTTTGAAAAAGAAAAAGCCTTAATTCGTCAAGAATTTGAACAAAAACGTTCTAATCTATTAGATAAATTAAATGAAAAAGCTGCTCAATATAATTTTATGGTTAAAACTGCACAAAATGGTGTATATATGATGCCAATTTTTGAAGGCAAAACTTTAGAGGAAGAAGAATTTGAAAAATTAGATGAAAATATTAGACAAGAATATGAAAGTAATTCTGCAATAGTTCAAGAATACATTATTAGTGCTATTAGTGAAATAAAGTCTATAGAAAAGCAGTCTGATAAAAAAATCGAAGAATGGCAATCTAATGTTTCTCTTTTAACTGTTAATGTTCATGTTAATTATGTAAAATCAAAATTTAAAAGAAATAAAAAAATAAGCCAATTTATGGATAATATTAAAAAAGATATTTTGAAAAATATTCAATATTTTGTTAACCCAAGTGAAGAACAAGATAAAAAAAATGAACCTTCCCCTACTCCAGATGCAACAAAACCTTGGTTAAATTATAGAGTTAATCTTTTTGTTGATAATAGTAAATTAGAAGGTTCTCCTGTAATAATGGATTCTAACTATTCTTTCCAAAACATTTTCGGCAAACTTGAGTATGAGAATTATATGGGAATGTTCAAGACAGATTTTACAATGTTAAAACCTGGTCTTCTTCATATTGCTAATGGTGGTTATATTATATTTCAAGCTGAAGATTTATTATCTAGCCCTGCATGTTATGAAAATTTAAAAAGAGTTTTAAGAGTAAAAGAAATTGGTATAGATAATTCCCAAGAACAACGTAGTGCAATGGTTATGATATCTTTAAAGCCAGAGCCTATTCCCCTTAATCTTAAAGTTATTTTAATTGGTAGTGAGGAAATTTACCAAACTTTACTTGCTATGGATCCAAACTTTAAAAAATTATTTAAAATAAAAATAGAATTTGCTGAAGATGCACCTCGAAATGATGAAAACATTTTATTATTAGCAAGATTTATGCATTCTTTCTGTGAAAGAGAACATTTACCACAATTGGATAAAGAAGCTGTCGCAAGAATGATTGAGTATGCTTCAAAACTTGCAGATGATAAAAGAAAACTCTCTACTCGTTTTAATGATTTATCTCAAATAATTAGTGAAGCTGGTACATGGGCTACTATGGCTCGCTCAAAAGTTATTACTGAAAAATTTATCAAAAAAGCCATAGATGAAAAAATTGCTAGAGTTCAAAAATATGATAATAGATTATCTGAAATGATTAGGGATGAAATGCTTTTAATTGATACAGATGGCTATAAGGTTGGTCAAATTAATGGTTTAACTATAATGACTACTGGAGATTATACTTTTGGAAAACCTGCTAGAATAACAGTTAATACTTATACTGGTAAATCTGGTATTATAAATATTGAAAGAGAAGTTGAACTTTCTGGTTCTTCACATTCTAAAGGTGTACTTATTTTAACTGGTTATATTGGTGAACAATTTGCACAGGACTTCCCTCTTTCCCTTACTGCAAGTATATGTTTTGAACAATTATATAATGGAGTTGATGGTGATAGTGCTTCTAGTACAGAATTATATGCTTTACTTTCTAGTTTATCAGATGTACCAATAAATCAATCTATTGCTGTTACTGGTTCTGTTAACCAAAAAGGTGAAATTCAGCCAATTGGTGGAGTTAATGATAAAATTGAAGGTTTTTATAATGTTTGTAAAACTAAGGGGCTAAATGGAAGTCATGGAGTTATAATCCCTATACAAAATGTAATGAATTTAAGTTTATCTGATGAAGTTGTAGAAGCTGTTAAAAATAATGAATTTCACATTTATGCAATTTCTACTATTGAAGAAGGAATTGAAATTTTAACTGGTGTCCCTGCTGGTCGTAAAGACAGTTCAGGAAATTTCCCAGCTGGAACTATAAATTATCTTGCTTATGAAAAGTTAAAAAAATATTCAAAGTCAGTTGCTACATTAGAGCAAAAGTAGTCTTGCTATATAATATTAGTTATCACTACAATTAGAGTAATTTATTATAAATCTCCCCCTGGGGGAGATTTTATAACTATTTTTCGTCATCTAAAAGATTTATACATACAATTTCACTTAATGTTGGTGGGTAGATTGCGTCAATCGTTTCATCAGTATATGTAATTGATATTGTATCTGCTATATCTAGTTCAGAAATATCAATTACATTACCATTCCATCTTATCAATGTTTTATCACTTATTACAATGTTCCATTCTCCTCTACTATCTCTATCATTTATATCTAAACCTTGTACGAATAACATAGGCTTTCCATCTATAGATTTGCTTACCTTTTTTATTGTAGCATAAAATGTATTTTCAAATCCTATGTTTTCCTGTTCCTCTTTTAATTTTGAAACTTGCTCATTTAATTCTAAAATTTGCTTTTTTAAATCACTTATATCATTTTCATATCTAATTTTTGTTTTTAAATACATATATGTCATTAATGTAGACACAATTACTAAAATTGCAATTATTACATATTCAATTATCTCTTTTTTCTTCATAATCTTCACCCTTTACTATTTTCATTAATTACATTTTATAATATATTTATGTTTATTTCAACCTATTAATTTAATTTTCTGTTATATTGATTATTAGATAATTGTTTTAATTACATAAATTTTGGATTGTGGAGTTATTAAAAATACATTAAATTTTGACATTGTTGTTAATTATAAAATATTGCTATCTATTGTAGGGGTGCCTCTACATCTATTATTCATCATTCATTATTCAATATTAATTTTAAGAGAGGATGACTTTTCACCCTCTCTATACTTCCCTTTTCTAATTTGAATCAGTATTTAGATACACATTTGGAACCCCTCCAATTATTACATTTTCACTTAATACTAATTCACTCGTGACTTGTGTTTGTATTACTTCATATGGGGTTAGTATATTTATATCACATGTTATGTCTAACCATAATCTATGTAATGTTTGGTTTATTCCTGCATCATCAAATTCATTTCTTATTTTTGTCTGAATTGTACCTGATAATGCTACTTTTAATGGAATTTTGGGTCCAATACCAGAAATCCATTTTATTCCTGTTATACTACCAAAAGGTATATTTGATATTAATCTATCATTTTCATTTAAACTTACTTGAATATCATTGGTAATACTTGATATCATATTGTTTAATGGTCTGGAGTTTACTTGTAATAGCTGTATATTCCCATTTTCGTCTTGCTTGATAGTTATTATTTCACTCTCTTGATATTTATCTACATTTATTGTCGTTATTCTATTTACTTCTATAGTTACTATACTATTTGCTTCATCAATGCATAATTTTTCAAACAATGGATTAATAGCATTAAGTATATTTACCATAACCAAAATTGCTATAATTAAAACTATTATAATTGTAATTATTTTTTTACAGTTTTTATTTCCATTTCTCCCACCATACATTATTTTAGGGAAATGTATTCTTGCTCTTGAATATATTTTATCCATATTTATTAATTACTTTTCATACATACATATTTTGGAATAAATAACTGCATTCCAACATCTATTTTGTCTGGATCTTCTATTTCATTTAGTTTCATTATATCCTCTATTGTGCTTTTATATCTCTTTGCAATTTTCCATAAGCTATCTCCTGGCTTTACAAAGTATATAGTCATACTATATGGATTTTCTGTACATTTTTCTTCATTCAAATTAACATCTTCGATAATATTCATATTTATTTGATTATATTGGCTTACTTCAAAATTTAAATTGATATTTAATGTTACTTCTGAATCCTCAATAACAAAGTCTTGCATTGCAATTTCCACATTTGTATCTATTTTACTACTCTCTGTAATTTCTTCATAATCCATTACATACATAATTGGTATAGTTTTTGTTATTCCTTCTACTGTTGTTTGATTATTAGATGTTATTAAGAAATCTACTTTTATTTCTCCTTCATATTTTATTTTTCCTCTTGATATAGTTGCAGTATTAATACTAGGTGTTATTCTTATATCTCTTATTTTCTCTCCTGCTACTTCTTGTATTTGCATCTTTTCTTTTATTTCATATACATCGTTTTTATTCTTTTTATCTACCATTGTTACTATATCTCTAGATTTGAATTCTAAATTCATACTAGGACTGTATAAATCTTCTAGTACCTCTATTTCTTCTTCTCTAATTGCATTACATGATACGTCTAGTTCTATTTCTACATATATAGAATGTTCTTCCTCTGAATTAGGTTTTATTAATACATTTCTAATTGTATATTTAGTGTCACATATATCATTTTCGGATATATTAAGCATTTCTACAAATCCCATTATTGGAATCTTCTCTTCCACATTTCTAATTCTATTGTCTTCGGTTAAATACATTATTTTTACATCTGCATCTGCCTTAGCTAAAATTTTATTATAACTCATTTTGCTGTCTTTATTAATAATGCTAAAATCAACCCTTAATATTTCTGCTAGATTATCACCTGAGTCAATTTTTATAGTTTCTTTTGCATATGTCTTTGTAGAATTACTACCAATAACTGAATTAAATTTTACGTTTTTTCTAATTTCTTGTATGTCTTTTATGTTTTGTATATCATTTACTATGTCCAAGTCTTCATTAGCATATAAGGTTACTTCTGCCTCTAACTCTACTTTTAAATTTACTTTTCTTCCATTCAATACTTTGCATTCTATTGATTTTATTATAACTTTTTCGTTAAGACTCATACCGTTTAGTGCTTCTTTACACTCGATTACTTCTTTAAAATCAATATTTGTATTGATTCCTCTTACATTATCTCTTTCTCCATCTGCCAAATAAATTATATAAACATTTACATTTCCATCTAGCTTTATCTTTCCATCTGATACTTCTTTTCTATATATGCATATATTTCCGCTTGTACTTATTGGTTTTAATATGTCAGGTTTTATATCTGGTATTATAGTATCTTCTTCTAGCATAAATTTTTCTGTTTTTTGAGTTACTATTCTATTTATACATATATTCTTTTTTACTGTTTCAACCTTCATTATCATATCCTCCTTGTTTTTAATATATATATGTTAGAATATTAAAAAAAATTCCTAGTCAAACTAGGAATTTTAATATATCATATTGGCTTTTACAAAACAGCTACTTTTTTTGCTTTCTTTTCATCAAAAATTGGTATGTCTAAAGGCGAATAATCTGTACCATTAAATATTGATACTTCTACACTCTTTGTTAGTACATCTGTGTAATTGTATGAAGTATTTCCCTCTTCTTCATCACATTTTACTACAAATAAATTTGAATATACATTTTTTACTGTACCTATTTTTTCATACATTTTACTTCTTCCTAATGTTCCTTTTATAAGTATCTTTTGTCCTATTTGTGCTTCGATATCTGTTTTCAGATTATCAATGTCACTTTTACAAAACATATAACCACCTACTTCTCTATTGATGTCCAAATTATAGCATTTTTAGAAGCAAATGTCAAAAAATATCGGTTCTTGTAATTATGTGCTTTTCTTACTCTTGCAATAGTTATATAGGTTCATTCTGTTGTTGTTACATTTGTATTACAATTATGTTACAAAAATGTAATATTTTGTTATAAAGTATATTTTTTCTTTCTTCCCTTTGAAGTTATTCCTCCTACTCTTTTATTATCGTCTTTTAGTAAACAAGAAATTTCTTTCATAGTAACATTTTTTTCCTCAGAAGTAATAGCAACTTTTTCTGCAATTGTTAATGGATCCATAAAATCTATTAATACTCTTGCTGGAGATGATGCAAAGTTCGCTTCAGCTCTCATCTATTTCCATAATTTTACTAAATCATCATCAGTAATAATCTTTAATTGATAACAAGCTAATTCTAGTTCTTTCCTTCTTTCCTCTTTATCTTCAATACTACTCAAATAATTTAATACAGCCTCTTTTCCACCTATACATTCATAGATTTCGTTCATTTCTTCTTTTGTAAACTTACGAATTTCATTTGTATGCCTATCTTTCATTTTATAACTCCTACATAATTCATAAAACATTGAAAGCCTATACATTCGCATTGTTTCATCATTATAATCATTCTTAAGCATTTTTACTGTATCACCTATGTTTTCAACATACATAGGCTCTCTATATGTTTTATATGCTAAAAAACTCCCTAACACTATAGCACAAAATACTACTGTAAATATTATCGCTATTACAACTTTATCTTTAAGCATTTTTATCTCCTCCCTTCATTTTTTCTAATTTTTCATTTAACTTATTTACAGTATATCTATCATATTTTCTAACTGCACATAATAATAATAAATATATAATAGTATATACTATTATATACCATGGAAAAAAGTATAATAATATTTTTAATATATTATGTATGTCTTGTAATGGAACAATAATACTATCAATTAAAATAGCTACTAAGATTGTATATGTAACATGAGTAATTATTATAAATGGTATAAAGCCAATTATATAATATAAAAATAATTTGAAAATTAATCTTCTCCTTTTCATACTTATATCCTCCTATCATCTAAATATCTCATAATATCTCTTGTTTTTCTTCTGGAAACTGTTTCATCTGTTGAATCATCTAATTTAATAATTACTTTACCTGTTTCACTTATATCAAATTTTTCTACGTGTCTAATATTTACTACACAACTTTTAGAGATTCTAATAAAATCCGCATTCATATTTTCTAATTCATATAATTTGCTCTTTATTCTATATTTTCCGTTTTTTGTTTTACAATAGTTATATTTTTTATCACTATAAAACATTATTATGTCTTCAAATTTTATTTCTAATAAAGAAAATTCATCATCTGTAACTATAAACTTATTATTATAAATTAATTCGTAGTTATTTATATATTCGATAAAATGTTGTAAATTTGAGTTTTCATGAGAATATTGTAATTCAATAAGAAATTCATTTTGCTCTAAACTTTCGTTTATTTTTTGTTTTATATCAACTTTCATATTTCTTATTCCTCCTTTTTTATATTTCTTATTCCTCCTTTCTTAAAGTATTATATCTTTAAACCGTATAATTTACTAGATACTTTTAATAAGTGGTTATATAAAAAAATAAACGGAATAAGATTTAAAAATAAACGGTCATATTTAATGATAAGTGGTGAAACACTTTAAAGAGTAGATTTCAACGAAAATTTATTAGTAATTACATTTGACATTAATAATAATTCATATTATTATATAATTAGTTTCTTTATGAAACAGCTGAAATGATTACTATTTCAGAAGATTAAATATTGTCTTCTTAACTAGTAATAGGGTGTGAAATTGGGTACTATAGGAGGATTCTTATATGAAAATTAAAACTTTAAAAGCACCATTCATTTTATTATTTGCAGTAATGTAGATTTTTTCCACAGTTTCTATATCTTTTGCTGCAGAAGAGGAAAATCCTACATGGCAATTTGGTGATGTTCTCTATGCAGATGAAAATATTGCAGTATTCTATGGTAATCCTTATGAGGATGAAAATGCTACTAGAACTGTTGAAACGCACGCTACTTATGGTTTGGAATATGACCAAATTTGGGCTAATTCTTACACTTCAAAAAATCAAACCATTAGCATCCCTGCTTCTTCAAATAACCCATTAACCTATTTTACTGCTACACAGGAAACAGATGGTGATGTGCAAAAATCCATTATATATGTTTTTCGACCTGATGGTAGCACTTGCTTCATATGGGATATGGGAGATTCTTATTTTGAAGCCAGAGATAGAGTAATTGGTGCCAAAGTTCTTCCGAGCAAAGCATATGCTTGGACATCTGGTTCATTAACACTTCGGTGGAATGTAGAAACAGGTAGCAATGGAGCCAGAATGAACCTTTGGGCATGGTAAGATATGCAAAAATGCAACCGTAATTAAAAATAACCAATTTCACACCCCAAATGAAGATGGTACCCTATTTTTAGGATACCATCTTTGTTTTGTACAATCATTTAGATTATATAATTTGACATCAAAAATGCATTTTAGTATTTTCTATTTCTCGTATTTTCTTTCTTCCCTTTGAAGTTATTCCTCCTACTCTTTTATTATCGTCTTTTAGTAAACAAGAAATTTCTTTCATAGTAACATTTTTTTCCTCAGAAGTAATTGCAACTTTTTCTGCAATTGTTAATGGATCCATAAAATCTATTAATACTCTTGCTGGAGATGATGCAAAGTTTGCTCCTGATTCCATAATTGCTTCAAAAAAACTTTGACATGCTCCTGCAAATATAACTAAATCTTTGTCTAGAGAAGCTCTTCTTGCCTCTTTTACTGTATTTATAAAATATCTTGAGTTTCTATAATTATATATATCTGTAAAACCTGTTCCATTCTTTATCATACCATCATGACCAGTAATAACAAGAATATCTGGTTTATATCTTCTTATCAAATTTCCTACTACCATTGGTTGTTTGTTTTCTGGTACACTCTTTACAACTGCGTTTAATCCCATTTTTTTATAATATTTTGCAGATTTTTCTGCATATCTTCTATCTCCATCCAAATGTAATATTTTACCACATAATATATTTATATAATTATTTATAAAATTTCTATTTTCTGTAATCTTGCTTTCTATTTTTTCATTTAATTTATTAAACTCATTTTTTGCCATGCTTTTATCCACTATGTTTAAATCTTCAATAGGAGAATTTGCTTTTATTCTAATGGTTATACCTTTTAATATAGCATACTTACCTTGAGTTGTATTTATTATTTCTTCTACTTTAAATAAAATGTCATCATTATATGACTTTCTAGTAACTATAGTACCTCTTTTTATGTCATTCATAAAATTGTCCTCCTACTATAGTTTATGTAAATTGTTATATTATTGATAATTATAAATTAAATACTTTGCTTAGTTGTTATTTAATATCTTAATAAATTTAACTCCATTTAACTCTCCCATTTTCGGTTTAAATTCTTCTTCTTTGTTAATTATATATAAACTATCCCCTACATTTAATTCAGAAGCACTGATTCTATTTCCATTAATATCTTTAATTAAGGAATTATTTGCTACTTTTATATTAATCGTATAAAAATCATAACCATATATTGCCTTAAGAATAACAGTATCATTATCTATTTTCTTTGTAACAGTAGCCTTTTCTTTTTCATTAGTTATCTCTCCATCTATATATACCTCATCATCTTCTTTGATATCAGAAATACTAAGAGTCTTTCCATTGCTATCATAAATTGGCTTACCATCTGTTTTATAAGTATATTGCCTATATATTGGAAAACTAACACTAATATAGTCATTTTCTATTTTTGTAATTGTAACATTATAATTTACATATTGCTTTGATATATTAATTACAAATAAAAATGCAAATATAACTATAATTAGCAATATGCTAATTATTATTAAAATTTTTGTTTTTTTCTTCATAAACTTTCTCCTAAATATTAAATTTGAAACCGAAAAAATCCTAAATTTTCTGTTAAGTCCCACATATGGTTCAAGCGTTAAATATATAGTCTCGACACCACATGCTGGAACTGTTACAGTCCCCATAGTATTAACCATTGGACTAATCTCTGCTTCTTCTCTTAGTTCAGATATCGATACAAAGTCATATGTAATTGCAACTTCATCTAGAAAATCATTTTTTTCTATAGAAGCCTCTTCATAAGTGCTGTTCTCAGCTGCGAATGTCATACTCATGTTTGTAAGACTCATGGTAATAACAAGTAAAAAAGTCCCTATCCGCTTAAGTAAGCTTTTTTTCATCAAAATACCTCCATTTGTTTAAAATAAATTCCCTATATAATAACAATACTCTATTAAGTATTATTATATTATACTTTTCATCTTTTTACGACATATTATAGGCACGAAATTCCCTAATTTGAACTCAATTAACATAACTTCTCTCCTTCCATGTTTATATTAAAAAACGTAAATACATTTTTATATTATTTTATTGTTTTTTGCATTTTTTGTTACAGACATTCACAATTTTTTATAATAATATCTCTGATCATATTTCTAAGCATTTAACCTATATCATTTTTTCGTTTTAGTAAATACTCTCATGACCAGTAATAACAAGAATAGTTGTATTTATTATTTCTTCTACTTTAAATAAAATGTCATCATTATATGACTTTCTAGTAACTATAGTACCTCTTTTTATGTCATTCATAAAATTGTCCTCCTAATTATATGACTTTCTTCTTTCTCTTTGCTTTGTTATTCTTTCTTTTTCTGTATTAAAATTTACTATTTTGCTATTATTTTCTTCTTTTGCTGGTTTTGACTCTGGTCGCTTTTCTCCTTTAGCTTCTTTTGCTGGTTTTGGCTCTGGTTGCTTTTCTTCTTTGGCTTCTTTTGCTGGTTTTGGCTCTGGTTGCTTTTCTCCTTTAGCTTCTTTTGCTGGTTTTGGCTCTGGTTGCTTTTCTCCTTTAGCTTCTTTTGCTGGTTTTGGCTCTGGTTGCTTTTCTTCTTTGGTTTCTTTTGCTGGTTTTGGCTCTGGTTGCTTTTCTCCTTTAGCTTCTTTTGCTTGTTCCATTTGTTGCTCTTTTTGTGCTTGCTCTGCCCTTACTTCTTCCTCTTTTTTAGCTATTCTTATCCTTTCTTCCTTTTTTGCTTCAATTGCTTCATTTAGAATTTGTACTATATCTGTCATTGAATCTGCTACATTATTTTTAAATTTTTTCAAACCATTATATGGTTTATATATTTTACTTATAATTTTTTCCCAAAATTTTGGTTTATCTAATGCCGTCATTTCTTTTTGTGTTTTATTTTTTATTTCTATGAGCTTCCCTTCATACTCTTTTTGATTATTTTTCATATTTTCTTCCTCAGCAGCAATTAGCCCTCTAGTACTTTTTAAGTCCCTTTTTGCTGAATTTATCTCTAGATCTATTTTATATATAGGATTTCTATATATATTTGTAGTCTCTTTAAGAGATACTAACTGTGCTTTGTATTTATTTTCACTTTCAACGTCCTCATTAGCTACCGCTTCCTGTATTTCTTTCTTTATCGGATTTGATTTTTCAACATAATCTTTATAATAAGAATATGCAGTTCTATCAAGTGCCATCACTGTTGTTCTTTTATCTGTCAATTTAGCTATTGTAGCTATTTGGTTATTTCTTGTAGATTGCCATGCACTTATTCTGTCTTGATATTTTTTTACATCTGCACGATATTGTTTATCAATCTCTATACATGCAGAATTAAATTGTTTCATAATTTCTTTCTTACCATTAGCATATTCCTGCGCTTTTTTACCATATATTTCTGCACAATTTTCAAATTCTATATCTTTTTGTTTTGCAAAATCAAAGAGCTTTTTTCCTATTTTACTAAAAATTGAAGCAGATATTTTCTTTCGAGAAGATATAATATCGTTATATGTTTGCATTCTTTCTATTAATTTTTTTTGTTCTTGACTTCGTTTATCTTCTTCTTCTACATTGAAGTCTATTATTTCAATATCTTCATCATCATATAAATCAAAATCAGACTCAGTATCATTTATATCATAATAATACTCATACAATTGGTGTATACTCCTAAGACCTAATTCATCTGCAAGTTCTCTTTTTTCTTTCGTAGTCATACCGTAAATATCTACTTTATCCACTTTTTACTCCTCCTTAATTTTTTATATTTAATAATTTATCTATCTCTTTTCTAATTTTTTCTTCTTCATTTTTTAATTTTTTTTCAAGTTCTTTTAAGTCCTCGATAGAAGTCTTGTCCAAATCGATAATTTTACCATCTACTATAATTGTTCCTTGCCTTTCATCCATTTTTTAATCCTCCTTCACTTTTTTTATTATACCTCATATGCAATCTTATGTCAAGTAATATTTTTACATTTCATTCATAATTGTCAATATTTTTCGTAATTTGTCAATTTTTAGTATAGACATGATTTTTTTTATATGCTATAATGATTTTAATTTGAATTTATGGGGGTTAAATCATATGAAAAAAACAATGAAATTTATTGTCATTTTTCTAGCATTTATGCTAGTTTTTACAAATTTTGTTTATGCTGAATTGTCTTCAAAAACACATTTTGAAGTTGTTGATAAAAGTATATGCAATATTCCTTTTGGAGAAAATGGTAAATTTACAAAACAAATTGTATCTTATGACCAAAGTTCAGTTACTCTACAATTAGATGTGGAAAACACTGCAGAAGAAAAAATAGAAAAAACTACTTCTGAAATATTTTTAGTCATAGATAATTCTTTAAGCTTGAATGAGGAAGTCTCAGATACCGAAAAAAGAAAAGACTTAATTTATAATTCTGCAAAACAACTTGCAACTAAATTACATGCTTCTGATCCAGAATTTAAAATTGGTGTAATTTGTTTTTCTAGTAATGCTGATGTAAAAAAAGAAGGTACTATTGAAGATGCAACTTTAATGCAAACATTGACAACAGAAAATAGTGATGTTCTTAAAGCTATTGAAGATATAAATGATACAGATTTTGGTTCTAGAACTAATATTGAAGCTGGATTAGAACTTGCAAATACTAATTTTTCTGGTACAGCTGATAAGGAATACATTATTTTAATATCAGATGGTGTTCCTAATGATGATATTCATGGAAATACTCTTCAATATTCTGAGACAGTTTTAGGTAATACTAAAAAGAAATTAGTTGAGCTTGATAATAAAGGTGTTAAATTGATTTCTGTATTAGCTGGTGTTAGTAACACAGTTGAACCTACTGTTGGAAAAACTTTTGTAGAACTTGCTGAAGAAGTATTTGGTACTGAAGATGCACCAACTGCTGGAAAATATTATTTTATAAGTGATGCTAATATTAAAAATATTGTAGAAAATAATGTTTTTAATGATGTTGAAATATCTGGTTCTACTAAATTAACTAATATTGTTATAAAAGATTATTTTCCTAAAAAAATAATTGATAATTTTAATTTTGCATATGTAGCCTCTCCTAATCTAGGTGATGTAAGCGCTGAAATTGATAAAACTACAAATTCTATTACTTGGACTATTCCATCATTAGATGCTGGTGAGAGTGCTTCTCTACAATATAAATTAACATTAAAAGATAATTTTAATAAAGATATTCTTGGAGAAATTTTACCAACAAATGAAAAAGTTAATATTACTGATGACCAAGGTGATGATGAAACTTCAACAGTTTCTCCTAAGGTAAGAGTGACTGAAGATAATACTATTGTTCCTCAACCAGTAATACCTCAAACAGGAACATCTGACATTCTTTTTATCGGAATTGCAGCTCTAAGTATTTTAAGTGGTTTTGGAATTTACAAATATATAAAATATAAAAATAGTATGTCATAATGAATAAAAAAAGATTGCAAATATGCAATCTTTTTTTATTCATAAATGCATATTTATTTTATAATTTTTAATACTAATATTATAAAGGAGGTCAGTATATGAAGACTACTGTTAATTTATATAGTCAGAAGACTGGAGAAATTTCTCGCTTTCTTAATAATTTCTATAGTAATAATGATAGTATAGATATACAAAATGATATGCTTAAATGGAATAATGCCTATGATAATCCTATTGAAATTTCTGATATAATTGGCGTTTTTGTTGATAATAATGATAAATATGATATAAATATGTGGATTAGTTTAGATGATAATATTTTTATTAATGTAACATCTTCAAATTCAGATAAAATAATTAGGTATCTGTTTGAAAGATACCCATATTAGTTATACTTCATTACTATCATTACTTGCCTTTTCTTCTTCTGTTGCTTTTGTGGCTATTGCATCATTTATTTCTACTTTGTCTTCATTTTTAATTTCTTCTTTATTTTCACTTTTTACTTCTTGCCTATTTTCTTTTGATTCTTGGGTTTGTTCCATTCCACAATTTGAGCAATATTTTGCTTCTTTTTCTATTTTTTCGTGGCAATTTGGACATTGTTTTCTATCTTTTAAACTTAATAATTCATTATTTTGTTGTTCTATTTCTTTTGAAATTTTATCTATTTCTTCACATGCATTTTGTATTTCTTCATCAAAGTTTTCTTTAGTTGTTGCTAAATGTCTTCTATATACTGCTTCTCCTATTTCATTATATAAATCTTCAATCTTAGATTTGTTCTCATTCATCTTCATTTTAAGCTTTGTCTCTCTTGCAATTTTGTCTGCTTTTTCTGTTGTGTATTTATATGTTTGTGAAGCTACTTCTCCTATTTTCTCAAAAATCTCCATGCATATCTTCCTTTCCTTTATTATTCTATTATAAATATTGTTTACAATTTTAGTATTTTTATTCGTAATAATTGTTATTATATGGTTATATAATAATTATAAATTTGTTTTAAAATTCTGACCTCTTATTTCGTATCATTAAATCATTAACTGCTATTTCTGGTTTTAAATTTTCGAATAAAACTGCATAAACTGTATTCAATATTGGCATTTCTATATTATGTATTTTTCCTAATTTATATGCTACTTCTATATTATCTACACTTTCGATTACCATACCTATTTCTTTTCTTGCTTCTTCTAATGTTTTTCCTTGTCCAATTAACATTCCTGCTCTTCTATTTCTGCTATGTTCACTTAAACATGTAACAATTAAATCTCCTAGTCCTGTTAGTCCATAAAAAGTCTCTTCCTTTCCGCCAAGTGCTACTCCTAATTCTGCAATTTCCTTTAATCCTCTCGTAATTAGTGCTGCAAAAGAATTATCTCCTAATCCTAAACCTGCTCCTACACCTGCACAAAATGCTATTATGTTTTTTAAAGCCCCTCCTAGTTCAACACCTTTTACATCTTCAGATGTATAAATTCTTAATTTTTCATTCATAAATTCTTTTTGTATTGTTTTGCATAATTCTTTATCTTCTGATGCTATTACTAATGCTGTAGGTATACCTATAGATACTTCTTCTGCATGACTTGGTCCTGATAATACTCCTATTTTTGAATTTGGTAGCTCTTCTTTTATTACATCATCTAATGTCATTAATGTACTGCTTTCAAATCCTTTAGAACATATTATAATTGGTTGGTTTGTAACATATTCTTTATATTTTTTTACAGTCTCTCTTGTGAATTTTGATGGTGTTATGTGTAAAATTATTTCGCTATCTTTTATTGCCTCTTTGTAATCTAAAGTGCAAGTAACATTTTTGGGAATTACTGAGTTAGGTAAAAATTTGCACGTTCTTTTATCATTAATAAAATTTTTTTCTTCTTCATCAAAAGACCATATTTTAAGTTCCTGTCCTAAGTTTCCTAAGTGAATTGCCAAAGCACATCCCCATGAACCACTACCTATTATACATATTTTTTTCAATTTTATCATTCCCTTCTTATGTGTATTATTATTTTTTAAAAGATAATTTATTCTCTGTACCACTTAATATTCTCTTTATATTTGTTCTATGATTAAATATTACTATTAAAGCTAATATTATGCTAAAAGCAATGTATTTCCCTGATACTATAAAATATTCTGAACCTATCCTAAATATGGTTAATACTGGAAATAAAATTGCAGTAGATATTGAACCTAAAGATACCATTCTTGTAACTGCCATTACTAATAATGCAAATACTAAACATATTAGTCCTATTTGCCAATTTATAATTAATAATAAACCCAAAGATGTTGCTACTCCTTTCCCTCCTTTAAATCCAAAATAAATTGGAAAAGTGTGTCCTATTATTGCAAAGATACCAGCAATTTGTACTAAGTATTCTGTTTGTACTCCTGCTTCAAAATGGTTAGCAATATTTCCAATTAATACTGCTAGTAATACTGGAACTATTCCTTTTAATATATCACATACTAATGTTATTAATGCTGCTTTTTTTCCTACAGTTCTTAACATGTTGGTTGTTCCTGCATTTCCGCTTCCTTTTTCTCTTAAATCAAAACCAGCCATTTTTTTACTTAGTATTATTGAAAAATTTATACTTCCTATTAGATAGGCTATAATTAATATTATTACATATAAAATCATTTTATTCTCTCCTTTTATTTTCAATATTATTTATTATATTATAATAAATTGCAAAAATTTCATTTTTAATTTCATTCCTTTCTAAGGCACAAACCTGGTTGGAAAAGAATTGTTATTTGGCTAGGCAAACGAGATTGAAATCAATGAGGCGTACTAGTGTACGTTGATTTGATTTCAATGAAGTTTAACAACGCCAAATGACAATTATTTTTCAACCTTTTCTCTTGCAATCATTCTAATAGGACTCCCCTCTAAACCAAACTCTTTTCTTATGTGGTTTACTAAATATCTTTCATATGAAAAATGAAATAAGTCTTTATTATTTACAAACACAATGAAGGTTGGTGGTTTTGTACTTGCTTGTGTAACATATAATATTTTTAGTCTTCTACCTTTATCTGTTGGTGGTTGTGTAATAGCTATTGCTTCATCTATTACTTGATTTAATACTCCTGTTGGTACTCTTAATGCATTCATTTTTGCCACATTGTTTATCATATCAAATAATTTATCTACTCTCTGACCAGTTTTTGCTGATATAAAGATTATTGGTGCATATGTTAAATACGCTAGTTTATTATAAATTTCTTTCTTGAATTTGTTAAATGTATTGTTATCCTTTTCTATCTCATCCCATTTATTTACTACTATTATTATTCCTTTCCCTGCATCATGAGCTTCTCCTGCAATTTTGGTATCTTGCTCTGTTACTCCTTCTTTAGCATCTATCATCATTAAACATACATCTGATCTTTCTATTGCAAGTAATGTTCTCATAATACTATATTTCTCTATGTTCTCTTTAATTTTACTGTGTCTTCTAATTCCTGCTGTATCTATAAGTGTATATTTTCCATGTTCATTTTCATGATATGTATCTATTGCGTCTCTTGTAGTTCCTGCAATATTACTTACAATTACTCTATTTTCTCCAAGTATTCTATTTATTAGAGAAGATTTACCTACATTTGGTTTTCCAATAATAGCTACTTTTGTAATTTCTTCATCATTTTCTTCATCTGATTCTGGGAGTTTTTTACAAACTGCTTCTAATACATCTCCTATTCCTAATGCATTTGTTGATGATATTGCTAATGGTTCTCCTATACCTAAAGCATAAAATTCACTTATGTCTTCTGTTTTTTTTCCGAAATTATCTGATTTATTACAAACTAATATAATTGGTTTTCTTGATTTTTTTAACATTAGTGCAATATCTTTGTCTGTTTCTAATATCCCATTCTTTATATCTGTCATAAATATTATTACATCTGCCATGCTTATTGCAATATTAACTTGTTCTAGCATATTTACTATAATAGTGTCATTTGATTTTGGTTCTATTCCTCCTGTATCTATTAGTGTAAAATTTTTTCCACACCAATTGGCTTGTGCATATATTCTATCTCTTGTTACACCTGGTTCATCTTCTACTATAGATATCCTTTGACCAACTACATAATTAAAAAATGTGGATTTTCCTACGTTTGGTCTTCCTACAATAGCAACTATTGGTTTTGACATTATATTCTCTCCTTCTTTATTTTAATTGATTTTTTACATAACTATCTTTTAATATACCATTTTACCTTCTAATAAATCATCGTTTTTTATCCAATCATCTACATTTATTTTGGTGTATTCTTGCTTATTACTTCCCCTGATTACAACATCTTTTATTCCTGCATTTATTATCATTTTTCTACAAGTTTGACATGAATTAGCACCTTGTTCGTATTCTTTTGTATCTTTTCTTATTCCTACTAAATACATTGTTCCTTCTATCATATCTTTCCTTGATGCACTTATTATTGCATTTTGCTCTGCATGTACAGACCTACAAGCATCATATCCTCCATGTCTAATTTCTGGGAATATCTTTTTCTTAGTGCAATATCCTAGATCTATACAATTATATCTTCCTCTTGGAGCACCTGTATAGCCGTGTTGCAATTATTTCATCATTTTTTACTATTATACACCCAAAATTTTTTCTAAGACAGGTTCCTCTTTCTGCTACTGCTTCTGCTATGTCTAAATAATAGTTAATCTTATCTACTCTATCTTTTTCCAAATTTATAATCCTTCTTTCTTAGTTAGCAAATTCTTCGAAGCACAGGCGATTGCTAATCGCCCCTACTCTTTTATTTTAATTTTGTGAATTGTAACCAATGGTAATTATAACATATCTATTTTTTTTTAACAAGTATTGACAAATTTAGAAATTGCTAGTATACTATTATGGTGTTATAAATGAATAATACTAACTATGAGGGTACAGTACGCTGTATCTCTACATATCAAAATAAAAAGACATTAGCTAATTAAGGAGGGAATAAAAATGGCACAACCAAAAAGAAGATGGTCAAAAGCAAGAACTGGAGCAAAACGTTCTACTTGGAAATTAGAAAATCCTAACATTGTAACTTGTCCTCATTGTCATGAACCTATATTACCACATAGAGCTTGTTCTAACTGTGGTTACTACAATGGAAAACAAGTAATTAATGTTGAAACTGCTGAATAAAAACAATTATAAAATATAGGAGCACAATATGTGCTCCCTTTCTATTTTGTCCCAAAGATTCTATCTCCTGCATCTCCTAGTCCTGGTACTATATATCCAATATCATTTAAGTGGTCATCTATTTTTCCACAGTAAATCTTAACATCTGGATGTTCTTTTTGCATTCTTTTAATTCCTTCTGGTGCTGCTATTACACATAAAAATTTTATGTTTTTTACTCCTTCATCTTTTAACATCTGTATTGCTGCACATCCAGAACCTCCTGTTGCAAGCATTGGGTCTATTATTATTGTTTCTTTGTCTTTTATATTTTTTGGCATTTTAAATAAATATTTTACTGGTTCTAATGTTTCTTCATTTCTATATAATCCAATATGCCCTATTTTTGCATTAGGTATCATTTTTACTATTCCATCTATCATTCCTGTACCTGCTCTCAATATTGGAACAAATACATAATGATTCTCATTTAATTTGTTTACTGTCATTTTTGTTATAGGAG
Organism: uncultured Clostridia bacterium; assembly: GCA_948739805.1. GTDB lineage: Bacteria > Bacillota > Clostridia > TANB77 > CAG-508 > CAKPSH01. Next base: position 70,811 of record CAPYID010000003.1, read on the forward strand.
TTTCAATTTCTTCTTCATATGTTTTTGCATCTTTCATTGCTTCATAGCATAAAAATAATGTTATTTCTGATATTAGTTCTCTAAACTCTTTTGTCCCTGTTTTTTTGTCTCTTAATATTCCTAGTTTATGTTCAATTAGTGGATGTTTTATTTCAATAATTTCCATAGTTTCTTCCTCCCTATATTTTGATTCTACTCAAATTATATTATATTGTTTTTTATTTTGCAATACTTTTAGATAATACTATAAAACAATAGGCAATTACTAATAGTTACTCTATTATCTCTACAATGTTAATATAAATATTATTTACAAAATAATCTCCAATTTTTGTATATTTTTTTTTTTTTTGTGAATAATTTTATTAAATATATTTTTAGAAAGGTTGATTATGAGTAAATTTTTAAATACAATTCGTAATATATTCGAATATAAAGAAGAACAGTCTTATGATTTTGTTTTACTTGATACTGCTGTTGCACAACAGACACCAGATTTTTATTCACCTATAGCTCAAAAGGTTTTTCCTATATGTGATAAAAATATCGAATTTATTAAAGATAAATATTCTACTTTAATAAATAGTGATATTAAGATTCGCGAATTCTACCTTAATGTCCAAAACAAGCAATATAAGTCTTTCATTTTTTATATTGATGGAATGATTAATGCTGATTCTATTAATCATTTCGTTTTAAATCCATTAATGCTAAAAAATCAGTCTAATACAAATACCTCTGAAGATCAAATTACAACTTCACCAGATAAAGTTACTATCGTTAGACAATTTGATATTCAATCATATATTATGGATTCCCTTATGCCTCAAAATGATGTTAGTACATCAGAAGATTTTTCTGATATATTCTCTAAGGTTAATACTGGTGTATCTGCTCTTTTTGTTGATACAGTATCTACTTGTTTTTTAATTGACGCCAAAGGTTTTGAAAAAAGAAGTATACCTGTTCCCCAAAATGAATTTGTAATTCGTGGTTCTCAAGAGGCTTTTATTGAATCTGTGCGTACAAATACTTCGCTTATTAGAAGATTAATTAATAGTGAGAATTTAATTATAGAAAACTGTTCAGTTGGAACTGTAAATAAAAATACTTGTTGTATTTGTTATATGAAGAATATCGCAAATCCTGATTTGGTAGCAGAAGTAAAATACAGAGTTAATAATCTAGCTATTGATGCTATTACTTCTTCTGGAGAACTTGAACAATTAATAAAAGATTCTCCTTTTGCTCTTCCGCAAATGATAGCTACTGAAAGACCTGATAGAGTTGCACATTACTTGTTAGAAGGACGTGTTGCAATCATTGTAAATGGTACTCCTTATGTTTTAGTTGCACCTGGTATTTTCACAGATTTTCTTTCATCTGCTGAAGATATTAATTTACAATATCAGTTTACTAATTTATTGAAATTTATACGATTTTTTGCTTTGGTAATAACACTGACTTTACCTGGTTTTTATATTGCTATTACTACATTTCATCAAGAAATAATTCCAACAGAATTGCTGTTTGCAATTGTTTCGTCTAGAAGTGCAGTTCCTTTTCCTATAATATTTGAAATAATACTCATGGATTTATCATTAGAGTTAATAAGAGAGTCTGGAGTGCGTGTTCCTTCCTCTTTAGGTCAAACTATTGGAATTGTTGGACGGTCTGATTCTTGGAGATGCAGCTGTTAGTGCAAATATAGTAAGTCCTATTCTAGTAGTTGTTGTTGCTCTTACTGGTTTAACTGCTTTTGCGATTCCTGATTATTCGTTTGGATTCCATATAAGAATAGCAAGATTTATTTATGTTTTTGCTGGTTACTTTGCTGGTTTCTTTGGCTTAGCTTTTGTATTTTTTATACATTTAGGAATTTTTGCATCATTAGATTCTTTTGGAGTATCTTATCTAAGTCCACATGCTCCTTTTACAGTTAATAATACTGATGGATATTTATTAGCTCCTATTTGGAAAAGAGAGGATAGAAATTCTTTCTTGGATACTAAACGTAAAAAAAGAGAAGAACATGTTAGTATGAAATGGAAATTTGGAGGTAAAAGCTAGTTTGAAAGAAATAAAAAAGTCTTTTTAACTACCTTTGAAAAGAAAGGAATGAATTTTAATATGAATTCTTATAAATTAAAATTGCTAGAAGGTATTGCTATTGTACTTACAATTCTTTTGTCACATATTTTATTATCTGTTCCAAGTGAATTAGTAAGTACAACAGGTTCATCAACATTATTAAATATTGTTTTTGTTACATTAATAACATTAGTTTTCTTTTTAATAATATATAAATTATTTTCTGTATTTCCTGGGTGTAATATAATAGATATTTCTGAATACCTTGGTGGTAAAGTTTTTAAATTTATTTATGGAATTTGTTATATTGCATATATCTTAGTTTTATCTTCTATAATGATTAGGTTATTTGCAGAGGGATTAGCACTTATATCTTTTTCACATATAGATATTGATTTTATAATGCTTCTATTTGTTATTGCTGTTGGAGTTTTAAATATTTTTGGATTAAAGGCTATTTCTAGGTTAAATTTAATCATAATTCCATTAATGGTATTAAGTATTGTGTTTATATTTTTGGGCTCTTTTGGAGAATACACTTTTCAAAGAGTATTTCCTCTTTTAGGATATGGTATAAAAGAAACCTTTGTTGACGGAATTAGCAATATATATTCTTTTAGTGGATTATATGTACTATTTTTTATATTTCCACTATTAACTAAAATATCTGAGTTTAAAAAGGTTGGTATTACAAGCATTTTGTCATATTCATTTTTTTTACTACTATCTGTAGCTTCTTTACTTTTCTCTATTCCACAGATTGCAAATACTACTTCTCCTCTATCTTTATATGTACTTGCTAGGCAAATAACTCTTGGTGATTATATTCAGAGTATAGATGCAATCTTCTTATTGATTTGGATACCTTTTATGCTTGCATATTTATCTACAAATATACATTTCGCCCTTACCACATTTAAACAATTAACTAATATAAAATATATATCTGGAGTAGTTTACTGTTTTTGTGCTGTAATCTTTGTTATTGCTCTTGTTATTAAAAATATGCCAGAAATAAATATATTAAGCAATGTTGTATATAAATATTTATCAATAGGATTCGTATTTGTCTTGAGTCTTGTAATTTTAATTTTAGCTTGCATCAAAAAATTAATATTAAAATTACTTAAAAAGGAGGCAACTCTTAATGTTTAAAAAAATGTTTTATGTAATGGGTATTATTATCTTTTGTGCTGTTGCTTTTAGCGGATATTTACATGAACAAGATATCAATGATTTAGCTTATGTAATAGCTATTGGGTTTGATGTTGGTAATGATGATAAATTAAAATTAACATTTCAAATTTCTATTCCTTCTGGTAATAGCTCTGGTTCTAGCGGTGGTGGAGATAGTTCTAGTAGTAGTGAAAAGGGTGTTAGTGATACTTTAAATCAAACTGTTGAATGTAATAGTTTTAATTCTGGATTGAACACTGCAAATAATATTATAAGTAAAAGGCTTAATTTATCACATTGTAAATTTATTATATTTTCTGAGGAACTAGCTTCTCAAGGCATTTCAGACTATATTTATACATTGGAAAATAATATTGAATTACGTTCTAATTGTAATATATTAGTTTCTACTTCTACAGCAGAAGAATTTATTAATAGTTCAACACCTATTCTAGAACATTCTACTTCTAAATATTATGAAATAATAACTACTGCAAGTAGGTATAGTGGATATACTTCTAATGCAACTTTAAATACTGTATATACATCTATTGCTGATGATTTTAGTGAAACTTCTACTATGCTTGGTAATGTTCAAAAAGATGAAGATTCGGAAGATGAAAGTTCTTCTGGTGGAGATAGCTCTTCAGAAGAAAGTGGTTCTTCTGGAGGTAATAGTTCTTCAAGTGGTCAGACCTCTTCTGAAAATGGCATGCCAACTGACATTATAATTGGCGGAATTGCAGTTTTTAAAAAGGATAAATTAGTTGGTACACTTTCTAAAGAAGAAACTATCCCTTATCTAATTGTAACAGATAAATTAAAAGAATGTGTAGTTTCAATACCTAGTCCTTTTTCAGAAGGTAATTATATAGATTTACACATATACGATTTTTCCAAAACTAAAAATAATGTAAGATTAGATAGCTCTGGACCACAGATTACTACTGATGTAACATTGAAATCTACTATTCTTTCTAATGATTTTGATTTTGATTCTTCTTCAAAAGAGGATATAGAAAAAATAATATCTGTGGCTTCTGATTATCTTAAAAATCAAATTATGAGTTATTATGAAAAAACTGCAAGAGAATTTAAATCTGATATTACTGGATTAGGCAAACACGCTGTATATAAATTTCCAACAATAAGTGATTGGGAAAACTACAACTGGCCTGAAAAGTTTGAAACTGCAACTTTTGATGTAAATGTTGAGGTTAATATTGAATCAAGTTATTTTATTTCGTAATGAATTTCGTGCTTTTGGGGACAGAGATAAAAAACAGCAATTTGTGTTTGTAGGGAGGATTTATATTTTTGTCTTATAAAACCCTCCGTCAGCCTTCGGCTACCACCTCCCTTAGGAAGGGAGGCAAGATGTTCTCTACGGCCCTTGGCTCCCTTATTTAAGGGAGCTGTCACGCAGTGACTGAGGGTTCTTATACAAACACCAATTTATATATTTAAAAGGAGGTATATTATTATGCATTTTATTATTTTTCTGTTTTCTATTTATGCTTTTATTGAGACTATGTCTTATGGAATTTTTGAGTACAAAAAAAAATCCAACAAAGTCGTTGGAATTTTCATTTGTATTCTTGCATTTTTCACATTAATAGTCCCTAATTTAATATTATGCTAGTTATTGTCTTTTGCTGATTCTTTTAATAATTCTAACTGAGATATTAATAATGATTCCATTTTTGCTTTATATATATCAAATTGTTTTTGCAAATCATCTAATTCTTTTTGCTTCAGGATTATCTCACTTTCAACATTTTTTAGTGCTTCTTTTGCTTTTACTTGTGCTTCTGCAATAATGGCATCTGCTTGCTTTTGTGCTGTTTTCTTAACTTCGTCTGCTGTTGTTTGTGCCATTAGCAATGTGTTTTGTAATGTCGATTCTATTGATTGATATCTTGTTAAGTCATTTGTTAATTTCTCTGTTCTTCCTCTGTTCTCTGTTGCTTCTTTGTATATTTTCTCATATTCAGCAGTTAATTCATCTAAAAAATCGTCTACTTCTTCTACACTATATCCATTTAAAACCTGCTTTGAGAATTTTTTATTTTCTATATCTAAAGGCGTAATCATGTTTCTTCCCTCCTCATATATTGCATATACACATAAGGACAGTCTTTAAGGAGCTGTCCTCTAAAATTAACTATCTTGTTAATTATTTAAGCCATGACACTGAAAGTTTATTTTTCATTTCTTCTCTTCCTGTTTCATTTGATATTTCATAATTTGTTGGAGCTATTAAAAATATTGAATTAGATACTTTTTGAATATGTGCATCTAATGCATATACTCCTCCGCTAATAAAATCAACTATTCTTCTTGCTACATCTTTGTTTACATATTCTAGGTTTACAATACAAGATTTTTTTTCTTTTAAAAATTGGCATATTTCTTCTGATTGTTCAAATGTTGTAGGTTGAGAAATTACCATTTTTATTTGTGGCACTTGTGGCATATTTACCACTTTTGCTTTTCTATTTCCAAAAAATTTTTTTCCTTCTACTTCTTCCTCTTCTTCATCATCTTCTTCATAATCAGTGCTATATCCTTTACTGCTTAATACTTCCTCTTCTTCATCTTCATAATCTTCTGATGTAAAAAGTTCTAAAACTTTATTCATTATACCTGCCATTCTAATACCTCCTACACGTTTCATTCGTGATATTTACATATATAGTATCTAACTTTTTGAATTATTTGTCAATACTTTTTTTGATTGTAATAAACTTTTAATGCTTTTGTAATATTCTTGTAATATTTTTGTAAAATAATAATAAGGCACAGTGATGTTGCTACTCTCTTCAAGTCCAGTTAAATTTGGCTTTCCCAAATTTATCGTAGGAATTCCCACAAGCGGTGTCCCTACAATAGTATAATCCATTTTTACTATAATAAAAAAAGGACACATATAAATGCCCTTTATATATTTATGCAAGACCATATTTTTGTTTGAACTTTTCTGCTCTTCCTCCTGTTGTATTTTGCTTAATATTTCCAGTCCAATATGGATGACATTTTGAACAAATATCCACACTCATAGATTTCTTTGTTGATTTTGTTTTTATAACGTTTCCACAAGCACATGTTATTGTACTTTCTATAAATTCAGGATGTAAATCTTGTTTCATTTAGTATTCACCTCTTCCTTATTCTTTCTATGTTTTATTATTTTATTTTACTATAGCATTGTTATTTTTTTCTTTTTCCAACATATATTGTGCTGATTCAAGAGCTTCTGTTTTTAAGGATGTTTTATTTATTAGCTTAGATGTTATATTAAATAATACTGCTATAATTAAAATAACAAAGCCTATTTGTTTCCAATTTTTTGCTAACATAATTACATCATCCCCTTAAAAATTATAACAATATATATTATTATAGCTATTTTTTAGGTTTTTGTCAATAATAATCTTGTTTTTTTTTATTTATTATGCTATTATGATTATATTAGTAATTTGGGAGGCATTATTGTTTTATATGGAAAAGTTAAAAGGAATAATAAAAAAATTTTTTACACGTGAAGTTATTTTATATATAATTTTTGGTGTGCTAACTACTTGTGTTAATATTATATCTTTTATGATTTTATCTTCACTATTTCATGTTGAGGAAAACTTCGCCAGCAATATTGGTATTTTTATTGCAGTCTTATTTGCTTATTTTACTAATCGTAAATTGGTTTTTAATTCAACTGCTTCTACATTTATTGAGAAACTTAAAGAGTTTGGTAAATTCATCTTAGGTAGAACTTTTACAATGATAGTAGAGTCCGTTGGTTTCTGGCTTTTATTCTCCATTTTAAGTATTACATATTTTGATGGATTAGTTAGTAAATTAATTATAAGTATTGTTGTAATAATTTTGAATTTTTTTATAAGTAAATTTTTTGCATTTAAGAAGTAACGCTTTTGAAGCACAATGGACGAGCAATGCTCTCCCATATAGTTTAAATTTTCTTATTCTAAAATAAAATTTTATATTTGGGGGCTAATCTTATTTTAGGAGGTCCTTTTTATGTTTAAATCTTGTTTTAATACTGTCTTATTTTCACTTATTATTATTGTTATTGTTTCTATCTTTATTCCTATTTTCTTTTCTACTACAGTTACTTTAAACGAAGAATACTATTCAAATTATAATATTAATTTTTCTTCGGTCTCTTCTAGTTTTCTTCGGTTTTTACTGGCCTCTTCCCTCTAATCATAGAATTTCCTCTTATTTTGGTCATAGGACATCCCCTACTACAGGGGCTTCTAGTTATCATCAAGGAATTGATATCCCTGCTAATGAAAATACTTATTTTTTATCAATTATGGACTCTGAGGTAGTTTCTACTGGATTTAGTGGCAGTGGTGGTTATACTATAATTTGTACAAATGGCAATTATAAAATTTCTTATTGCCATGTTTCTCCTAATTTTTTAGTTTCCGTTGGCGATTCCATAGTTGCTGGTCAAGTAATCGGGCAAGTTGGTCCAAAATATGTTTATGATGTTGTTGGTAATCCTTATTATGATTTTACTGGAAGACCTACAAATGGCTCTACTACTGGTTGCCATTTACATGTTACTATTAAGCTTGATGGTAATGCTGTTAATCCTTTAGATTATATTGAGGTATAAATAGTTTTCTGAACTTTCTTCGAAGCACAGACGAGCAATGCTCGCCCCTACAATTTAGCAATTACTTCGAAGAATTATAATCGATTTTCTTATATAATAATAAAAGAGCACCTATTAATAGTACTCCTCTATCATCGTTTTAAACACGTTCCATATATTCGCCTGTTCTTGTATCAATTTTTATAACATCTCCAATATTTATGAACATTGGTACGCTAATTTCTAATCCATTTTCTAGTGTTGCTGGTTTTCCTGATGTAGTTGTAGTGTTTCCTGCAAATCCTGGTTCTGTATATGTTACCTCTAATTCTACAAACATTGGTGGTTCAACTGCAAATACTTTTTCCTTGAATGAAAGTATTTTTACATTCATATTTTCTTTTATGTATTTTAAGCTGTCTCCTAATTGTTCTGCATTAAGAGGCATTTGTTCATATGTTTCATTATCCATAAAATAATATAAGTCTCCATCATTATACAAATATTGCATTTCTCTTTTTTCAATTTCTGCACCTTGTAGTTTTTCTGATGGATTGAATGTTCTTTCAAGAACCGCTCCAGTTATTACATTTTTTATTTTTGTTCTTACAAATGCTGCTCCTTTTCCTGGTTTTACATGTTGGAATTCTACTACTCTAAATACTGAATTATCTAGTTCAAATGTATTTCCATTTCTTAAATCTCCAGCCATATATACTTCTGCCATTTAAAATCTCTCCTTTTTATTATCTTTATATCTTTTACTCTATTATAATACTATATATATCTTGAAAATACAATAGTTATAGATAATTTTTATGGAAATTTAATCATATTGTCCATATATTCATCATTCATTATTCACCATTAATTATTCATTGTGATTTTATATAATAAAATCACACATCCCCAAAATCTCTAAATGATTATGTACCCCTTATATGATTTTGTTAATGTTTCACATCCAGATTTTGTTATTAATACCGTATCTTCTATTCTTACTCCAAATCTTCCTGGTATATATATTCCTGGTTCATCTGTAACTACCATATTTTCTTTTAATATATTCTCTTTTCTTTTTCCAATTGTGGGTTCTTCATGTACGTCTAACCCTACTCCATGTCCTAAGGCATGTGGTAATTCATATTTATGTATTTTAAAATCATTTTCTACCATTTTAAATAATATTTTTGTGTTTGCTCCATCATACATTTCTTCAAGTGTTTGCTTTTGATTTTTTAGAACTAAATTATATATTTCTTTTATTTCTTCTTTTACATACCCTACAAATATTGTTCTTGTCATATCTGAGCAATACCCATTATATTTGCATCCAAAGTCTAATATAATTATATCTCCATTTTCTATAATCTTATCCGTTGGTACAGCATGTGGCATTGATGAATTTACTCCTGATGCAACTATTGAATCAAATGCTAGTCCACTTGCTCCGTTTATAATAAAATATCTTTGTATCTCATATGCTATTTCTTTTTCTGTCATACCTATTTTTATAAAGTCTATCAAATGCTTAAAACACCTATCTGTTATTTCACATGCTTTTCTTGTATTTGCTATCTCGTCTTTGTCTTTTGTTGTTCTTTGCTTTTCTATTATTTGTTCTGTTTCCATTAAATTGTTTATCATGTATTTGTGCATGTATTCTTTATATTTTGCATATGTAACATAATTTTCTTCAAATCCGACATTTTCACAAAAGATAAAAAAGTTTTTATAGTCTTCATCTGTTATATCTTTTATATCTGTCACTATAATTTCATCTACTATTGTTAGTTTTGATTGAACTAGCTCTATATATCTAGAATCTGTAATATATATGTTTTCTTTTCTAGTTAACAGTAGAATTCCTTCTGCTTCAATTCCTATCAAATATTTTATATTTACTGGATTTGATATTATCATTCCTTCTACATTTTGAGCTTTTAATTTATTTCTTAAACATTGCAAACGTGGATTCATACTTTTACCTCCAAATATATTAATATTCTCTAAATATTTCCTAAAGTAAATATTTGTAAAAATAGATTTAGTAAAGAATTTAGTGGCACAAATATAGCTACATAACAAGAAATTACAATAAATGGTCCAAATGGAATATATTCACTAGCTTTTTTCCTTTTAATCATTATTAATATTATGCTTAGTATTGCTCCAATTAAGAAAGACATAAATATAATGCATACCATGTTTGCAAATCCAAAATATAATCCTAGTGCTGCCATAAATTTTACATCACCATATCCCATTGCTTCTTTTCCTGCTATTAGCCCTCCTATTAATGTAATTATGAAAAATGTCCCTCCTCCAACTAACATTCCTTGTATAGCATTTATTGCAAAGTTTATATCTGATATTCCTCCTATTACTGCTACTACTAGTCCAACTTCAAATATTGTTAAATTTAGTCTATTTGGTATTATATGCAATTTATAGTCTATATAAAAAGCAGATAATAACATTGGCGATAATATTAAATATTTATATAAATTTATATTGTCACTAAAACCTTTCTGTATCCCATATAAATATAGTATTATTAAGTATATTATTGCATTCAATACCATTAATGGATAATTCAATTTAAGTTGTTTAAAAATTTCTAAAGTCAATATATTTTTCTTTTCAGGTAATCTCTTGTTGCACCAATCCATAAATTGACCTATAAGCATTCCTATAATTGCAAATAGCACATAATATAATATATGAACATCATTTATATACATCTATTTTTCCCCCATACTCTTTATATATCTTTTTATTACTATATTTTCTATTGGTCTTTTTATTTTTGTATACCATAAGTCTTTTTTATCAACTGGTTGTACTAATATGGGTACCATTTTTGCCCTGTTTGCTCCTATTATATCTGTAAATAGTTGGTCTCCTACTACTGCAATTTCTCTGCTTTTTTCTATGTCTAATAATTTTTGTGCCCTGTAAAATCCTTTTTTAAATGGCTTTTTTGCAAAAAATATATAAGGTACCTCAAGTTTTTTTGCAACATCTTTTGCTTTTTCCTCATTACTTGTATTAGATAAAATACAAATTCTTATTCCATGCTTTTTTAAATTATTACACCATTCTTCGGCACCATCTATTATCTTTCTATTTATATCTATTAATGTATTGTCAACATCTAATATTAATCCTTTTATTTTATTATCTCTTAATAGTTTAATGCTTATTTCCTTTACATTTTTTAAATAAAATTCTGGATATAAAATCACTTTTATTCTCCTTACTAGTTTTGTTAGTTTTATTATATATTAAAGTAAAAAGTATATCAATAGTTTTAATAATTTTTATATAAGTCAATTTTTTATAAAATATTAGCTTTTTATTTTTATGTGCAAATATTCTTTATATTCTATTTTATTAGATAAAAGTTGTTCTAATTTTTTAGGATGTTTTATTATCTCCTCTTTTTCAAACTTTTTTAATGTTTTAATATGGTACTCTAACTTTGAGGCTTTCTTCTTATTATTGGTTTTCCATGCTATTTCCATTTCTTTTGCTATATGACTTGATGTATATTTTGCTCCTCTTTTTCCTCTTTCTAAATGTTCTTTCATTCTTCTTTCTAAATCTGTTGTAATTCCAGTATATAATGAATTATCTTCACATCTAATTATATATATATAATAATCTTTATTTTTTTTGTTGATCACTTTTTTCCTCTTTATTTATCTTTTACTTCTTTTTTCTTGGTTTTGATATTGGAATTACTTCTTCTACTTTCATTAAAACAGATTTAGAGAATTCAGAGTTGTCAATATCTAATACATAATGCTCTTTTGCACCTTTATATGGATACCCAATTTCTGCATCTTTCATCATTGCTTCTATACATTCTAATTTTTTTACAAAACTAACATTATTGCAAACTATTATTACTGGTTTTTCATTAACATATACCATGAATTCACCAAACATTTTTCTATATCTAATATCTCCTATTCCTTTTATTTGCTCACATACATACTCTATATATTCATTTGTAGTTGCCATTTTATTTTCTCCTTTCAGAATTTATAGCCTCATTATATCACTAGAAATCAAAAAATTCTAGTATATATAATAAATTATTGCTATTTAGATGCAAACTATTATTTCATACTGTTCATTCAAATCAAGGCAATTTCATCGATTATTACAAAATTGTAATAAATGATGAAATTTCCCTGCATTCAAATATAAACATATTTACTTATATATAAAAATTTGTTATAATTAATTTGTTATTATAATTTTAAGGAATGAATTTTTATATGATTATTTGTGTTGTTGGAAAATCTGGTAGTGGCAAAAGTTATATTTGTAAGTTATTTCAAAGTTTATCTGATAATATTGTTCACTTAGATATTGATAATATATCTCATGAAGTTCTCTCATATACCAATATTTATGATGAACTTGTTTATACCTTTGGCATATCAATTTCAAATTCTGATAATAAAACTATAAATAGAAGAGCTCTTGGAAATATTGTTTTTAACTCGGAAAAAGAAATGGATAAACTTACTAAAATCACTTGGCCTCATATGCAAATTTTAATAGACAATTTTATTTCTAGTCATTCCAATAATGTTATTTTATTAGATTGGCAACTTCTTCTTAAAAGTAAATATTATAATTTAAGCAATATAAAAATTTTAGTTAATTCCCCTCTTGACTTAAGAATAAAGCAAACTATTTTACGTGATAATATTACAAAGGAAATTTTTGAAATACGTGATAGTGCGTCTCTTGAATTTAATTCTAATGAATTTGATTATGTTATAAATAATGATTATTCTGATAAAGTAAAGGAAAAGGTGAAAGAAATTTATGATAAAAGTATTGTATCCAGGTAGTTTTGATCCTATTACATATGGTCATATGAATATTATAGAACAGGCTTGTAATTTATTTGATGAAGTTGTCGTTGCTATTATGTATAATTCTAAAAAGACTTCTATGTTTTCAGTCAATGAAAGAATTAGTCTTATAGAAGATTTATATAAAGATAATCCTAAAGTTAAAGTGGTTTCTGATACTGGGGCTACTATTGATTTAGCCTTAAAATGCGGTTGTAATGCTATTGTAAGAGGTCTTAGAACTCTCTCAGATTTTGAATATGAAATTCAGATGTCCCAAATAAATAAACAGCTTAGTCAAAATAAAGTTAATACAATTAGTTTATTTGCAGAAAGTAATTTAGAGAATGTTTCTTCTAGTATGGTAAAAGAAATTCTTAGTTTGAATAAGGATATTTCTAACTATGTTCCTGAAATAGTAAAAAAAGCTATGATGCAAAAATTAATGATTTGATTTTTTATGTAAATCGTGATATACTTGTATTATGATATTTATTTTTTTGTAACTGTTAACTAGAGGCTATTGTCCTCTTTTCAATTTTTAGGAGGAATTTCATATGTACATCTCAACTCCTGGCACTGAAATACTCAAATTTATTATTTGGGGTTGCCTAATTATGTGTGTCTTTACTGGTGCCATACAAGTAATAATTGATTACTTGTATTCAAACTGGAAAAGTATTGCTTTTATAATAGTAACACTACTATTTTTAGTAATTATTGGCATTAGACTTAGTGGATTTTAGCTAACAGAATAGGTATCTTATTGGAAACCAATCTTCAAAATCCAATTTAATAAAAATTGGATTTTGAGGGTTAAACTTTAAAATTTGAAAAAAACTTTTTCATTTTAACCCCTCTCTCTCTATTCCTCTAAGTAGAAATTACCATTATGGTCTTGCTTAATTGTTCTTCTTTGAGATAATTCTTTTTTTATATATCTAATAATTCTTGTTCCTTCAATCCATATTTCTGTATAATTAAATCTATTGTTTCTGTATTATTTAGCCCATTATCATACAAACTTTGCATTTCCTGAATAATTGAATTATCATTATCAAAACTTTCTTTTTCAACATATAAAGGTTTTGATTTAATAACTTCATATCTTTTTCTTTTGACTTTTCCATTAATATCTTCATCTAATGATATACTTCTATTAACATGACTGGCTAATAAATATTTATATTTATATTTAATATAACTATTTAAATATGCACCGATTCTCTCCAGAGCATCTTCATTATTATTTGCATTCATAACTATATCACCTTTATTATATAAAATATACATTAAAGCCTCACTTGCAGTATTTTCATAATTACTATACTGCCTAAAACGAATTGCATATCTTTTACTTTTTAAATTAGCCATCTCCAAAAGCTTCTCAGAATATTTTTCTTGAAATAACGGACTAACAAATTCTAAAAAGCAAATCTTTAAGAATTTGTAACGTTCGCATAACTGTTTTGTATGAAGCTTTTCTTCCTTTCAGTCGAAAATTTCTACAAAATAGAAAAAATCAACCTTTTACAGTTGATTTTTCAATACTTTCGTCTGGTGCGACGATTTTACTTAATGGAGCGATATTCTTACAAGTTACGAACTCTATTGTTCTCTTTCTAAATCATTTTTAATTTAACATAAATTTATATATTTTGCAAGCTTTTTTTAAGTCTTTATTTTATAGCATTTTTCTATTTTCTTAAATATTCTAATACATCTGCTACACTTTTAAAAATTTTACTAGAAGATTTTTTTACGTCAATCTCAGCAGTTTCCATTGAATATCCATTATATTCTTTTATCATTGCAATATCATTTCTTCCATCTCCAATTGTAGCTACTTGTTCTTTTTCTATATCTAATATCTCTAATATTTTTTTTATTGCATTTTCCTTTCCAGCATTTACTGAAACAATATCTACTATTACAAAATCATGATTATCATAATACATACCTGGAAATGCTGAATGTGCTTTAATATACTCGTTAAACATACTATTTATCTCATCTTCAATATTTTGAGCTAATTTATAATCAGATGTTTTTATTCGTAATTTCAATAGTTTTTGATTATGGTATTTTACTTTATCTTCATCATCATAAAAAAACACTTCTATATTTTCCTTAGTATTTAAATACTCTATTATTTTGTTTGAAATATCTATCGAAATTGATTCTTCATATATTTTTTGCATATCACTATTATAAATTACTGCTCCATTATTTGAAATTATATAGTCATAAGGAATATTATATTGTTTTATTACATTACTAACGCTTGTTTTACTTCTACCTGTGACAATTACAAATTTTCCACCTGAATTTCTATATTCTTTAATGGATTTTACATTTGTTAACATATTTTCTTCTGTTATATATATTGTACCATCATAATCACTAAATACTATTTGTTTTTTTAGGTTATTCAATATTGTCTACCTCCATGTATTTATAAATTTATTAATTATATTAATTGAATGTTATGTCAGTTAATTCTAATTTATATAGTCTTTGTATCTTTTGTTCTTTATTGTAAGTATTAATATTAGAAATATATTTCCAGCCAAACTTTTCATATAAATTTACATGTTTTGTATATAACCACAATTCATTAGAATTTATATTGTTTCTTGCGTTTTCTTTTACAGTTTCCATTAATTTTCTACAAATTCCATTATTTCTATATTTTTCATCTACATATACATTTGCAAGCCATGGATATATATCAGGTCTAACAAATAAATCTTCATAAGAAAATTGATACATACCTACAATTTCATTATTTATAAATGCTCCATAAGTTTGTGGTAGTCTGCTTCCTTGTAAACTATATTTAATAAACTCTTTTACTTGTTCAAATGTATGTATTTCATCTTTTCCCCACCACTCATACATCCACTCTGTTATTTTATTAAGATTTTTTTCATTTATTTGAGTTATTTTACTTACTTCAATTTCTTCCACTTATTTCATCATTCCTTTATTAATCTATGATTCCATCTTTTTTCATCATGAGTATGCTTTTTTCATGAGAATCTTCATCTTCTGATATGTTTATAAACTTGTTATTCCATAATCTCACTTTTTCACTACATAAACTTATACTAAATATCTTTGGTTTTCCATCAAATACTTCTTTATGTTCTTTATCATTATAATAGTATTCTCCTAAATCCATATTTCTTTTGTAAAATGACTGTGCTTCACTATTCCAAATTTCAAAAGTATATAATCTCAAGTACTTTTTATTTAGATTCTTTGCCTTTTCAATTGTATAATCTAATATTTGTTTTCCATATCCCAATTTTCGATATTCTTTCTTTATTCCAAACCAACTTAACCAGGCAGTATCTGAATATTCTGGAATTTCATAAATACCTGTTACACCAACTGGTATATTTCCTATATAAGCTATATATCCTATGTATAAATCTTTTCTTTCTCCTACAATTTTCGATTTATATACTGAATATGCACTTGAATTAGGAAAAATCTCATATTGTACTCTTGCTGCTATCTTTATATTATTTTTGCTTATTTCCTCAAATCTTAACTTCTTCAATATCTTACAATTTTGTTCTATTCTCTCTTTTCCTGATATTGCTTCATAAATATTTAATATTTCATCAATAATCATGTCTTCATTATCTTTTATATTTGAAAATAAATAAGGTGTATATATAACATCAAATAAAAATAAATCAAAATTTAATTTTTTAAAGTCTATTTTTTTATAAAAATTTCTTCTCTTTTCTCTTAATAAATTTTCTTCTGTATCTTTACCTAATCCAACTTTTTCAATCTCTATAAAAATACCTTTGCTTTCTTTTTCTTGCTCTAATAAAATTTGTAATGCTTTAGTACCCAATTTACTATTTCTATATTGTGGTAATATCGCTAAATAATCTAAAACAGCATACCCCTTGTCTTTAACCCTATTTAATAGCATAAAACCTACTAATTCACTTTTATATAAAATTTCTATAATCTTTGTATATTTCTTTTCGCAAGATGATTGTATTAATTCTAATGGTTTTCTTTCATCTTCAGGAAATATTTGTAAATAATATGAATATACTTCTTTTTCAAATTCAGTTATACTTATATCTTTTAATTCTATATCTTCCATAATTTTGCACTGCCTTTCACATTTATTATATCTTCATTTATATGTTTTTTCAACCATTTTGAAAAACTATATTAATTTAATTATTATTCGTTACTTTTGATTTTATAAATTGATAATCTTTTCTATAATTTCCATATCTTCTATTTTGTTAATTCCATAACATTTTTTACCTAAATCTTTTATAGAAGCACCTAGATGATACATCTCCTTGTTATCTATTACAATAAATCTATCGTGGAATTTATTAGTTTTAGCAACTTTTAGAATAGGATATTCTTTATTAAATTTTTTAATATCTAAATTTTCAATATTACTTTTATCAGATGTTAAAATAACAACTTCTACATTGTTTTTCTTTTTAGCCAACATTTTCAAAACACTGTCATCTATATAATTATCTATAATTAAAATCTTGTTATTTGCTCTTTTTATAATATCTACAATGATGCTATATGCATCATATATTTGACCATCAAAAAATATCCTCTGTTTGATATTTTCTTCCAACTGAAACTGATTAAAGATTTCATCAAATTTTCTGTCATGTTCTAGTAATTTATATTCTACATTCGTTAGTCTTTCAAATACTTGTCCGTTTGAAGATATAAATTTTCTCATTTCTACAAATGCTTCCACTATTCTTATACTTACTTCAATGGCAATTTCATTTTTTAACAATCCTGATAACATTAGAATTCCTTTTTCAGTAAAAACGTAAGGTAATTTCTGTTTTCCTCCACGAGTATTTGAAGTCGCAATTTGCGACTTCAAAGATTCATATTCGTTATTACTTAATTGAAAACAGAATTCTACTGGAAAACGTTCAATATTTCTTTTTACAGTCTCATTTATTCTCTTTGTTTCATAATGGTATAACCTAGCTACATCATTATCAATCATAACTTGTTTCTCTCTTATTGTGTATATTAAATTTTTTATATCTTCATTTGATAATTCATTTTGAATTGTTAATTTATTCTCTTCCATAATTTCACATCCTTTTCATTATACATTTTAAAACATTTGTTCTTTAGTGTCAATGCTTTTACAATTTTTTATTTTATAATTTATACTATTAAACAAATATAATGCTACTCTATTTTGTTCTATTGAATTCATTTCTATAACTTTTGATATAGCAAACATGATGTAAGCATAGTTCGCAAAATTAACAGTTGTTGTTCTGTATTCTATATTAATTTCTTTTAGCAAGTTATCAAAATATTTATACATTTCTGTTTTGTTATATTCTAAATTAGTATGGCTGTAATTATCGCACATACATATTGCAAGTCTTAATTTATTTTCTATATCCATATCTTTTATTATATCAATTAAATAATTTACTTTTTCATTATTCATAATCTTTTAGTTCCTTTCATTTTTATTTTGGGGATTGGGGACGAAGTTCCCATATTTGAATTTGGCGTATATCCAAATTCAGTGCTTGCTAGGACAAATTTTTTTTCTAATCCTCATCTTTCTAGTTCATTTTTTGAATGTATTTTTTCGTAAAATTGTACTTTTTTAGTTTGTTTATCATATTTAAAATATGCTTGTACTTTATTTTTATCAATTAACTTTATAGTACTTTTATCATATAAATATAATTCTATTTCATCAAGATTAAATGTATTTTCTAGATATAAAAGTACTTTAAATTGCTCTACTGTTTCTACTTGATTTTTGTTAATATTTTCTTTATTAAGATGCTTCATAATTCGATTTCCTCTTAGCCTTTTTGTTTGTATTTTTTGGTATTAGTGTTAAACTATCTATCATATTTCCGTTTTCAATATATGGGCAATTTATAACTCCATCTGTATAAAAATGCTCTTGCAATAGTTCTACATATTTTTCTAATTCTTCTTTTGAATATTCTCCAATTTTTTCATCAGAAAATACAAAATAGTCCTCTTTTAATTTTTCTAATTCTGTACTATCAATTGCTTCTTTATAAACAAATCCAATATTATTATTTTGCAAAATTCCATATAAATATTTTATATATGATTTGCTACTTTTGGAAATAAATTCTTCTGTAAATTTAACATTTGCTATTTCAATATCATAATTTTTGTTTCTTTTTATTTCTATACAATCAATTAATCTTTTTATTAATTCTTGTTTTGTTTTTCGTTTTAGACTATTAAAAATAAATGTAAATGCAACTTTGTTATTAGATATAACTTCGCCATTTTCTACATTACAATCTAACTTTTTTAATAGTTCTATGGTATAGTCTTTAAAATCATTATTTGGATCAATTTGTTCTCTTTTCTTACTCAAGTTTTCAATTTCTTTTTTAATTACATCATTTTTATGGTTAATTGTTTCTACATTTAAGGTTGAACTCAAATATAAATCTACTAACTTTTTCTCTTGCATTTTTAGTTTTTCAATTGCTTTTTCTATATTTTTAATGTCTTTTGTTTTAGTTGAATTACATACTATAATTTCACTATCCATCTCATACATATATCTTGTTAATTCATTTAAAACTCTAACTAATTTTTGTTCTATTTTATCTGAACTATAATGTAATCCTTTTGATTTACAATTAGGATTTTTGCAAGTTAAATGATAGTAAACTTTTTCTTTTGGTGTTCCACTATATTTAAAAGAATTTGTAGAAGACAGTATTTTTCCACAAGTAGGACATCTCACAATCCCAGTAAATAAATGTATATGTTCTCCATAGTTTGAGTGTTTATTTCTTTCTAAGACCTTTCTTGTTATATTCCATGTTTCTATATCTATAATTGGTTCACAATAGTTTTCTACTCTTAATATATCTTGTGGTTTTCTACAATATTTACCATATTCAAATATGCCAATATAAATAGAATTAGTAAGTATTTTATAAACTCTATCACTTGTCCATTTTCCTGTTTTTAAATAAACATTGCTATTTTTCATAACTGTTGCAATTCTTCTACTTGAATTACATTGCTTACATAGTTCAAATATCTCTTTAACAACTTGTGCTTCAATGGGATCTACTTCTAAATGACCTGTTTCTACATTTCTAATATAGCCATAAGGTGCTTTTGCTGGATGTACTTTTTCTAACGCCATTTCTTCCATTGCTCTTTTGGTTCTTGCTCCAATTTCTTTTCTTTCTCTTTGTCCAAATACTAAATTCATTCCAAATATCATTTCACCATTTGCAGTGGATACATCATAAGGCTCAAGTATTAATTCAATTTTGACATCATGTTCTTCACAATAGTTCAAAAACCAAAAGCCATCATAGTTATTTCTAGTTAATCTATCTACTTTAATAGCAACTATTACTTCAATTTTGTGCGATTTAATATCTTTTAAAAGTCTTTGCATTTCTGGTCGCATTAAATCTTTTCCAGAATGCCCTGCATCATTGTATACATCTACAATATCATAATTGTTTTTCTCACAATATTCTTTTATCATTCGTAACTGTGAATCAATAGAATATCCATTATCTCTTTGTTCATCTGTTGATACTCTTAAATAAATTCCACATCTCATAAAATTACCTCCTCTACTTAATAGCTCACTTATAAGCATTTTGTCCCCCCTAGTTTTAAAATTTTATGAAAATTTGCTTAATTTCTTTGAGATTATACTTTTGCTTATATTCTTTAATGTAAAAGTTCTTATTGGCTATTTCATTTACTTTATATTCGTAAATAGTAAGAGTAGTAGGATATGTAATCGAATATTTAGTTGGGTTAATAAATTGTAGATTAGTAGCCTTTAAATGCTTAATTTTGCCATTTTTAACTGTGTACTCATAGGTTTTAATAATTTCTAGTATTTCATCATTTGGCTTTAGTTCTTGTATTGCTTCAAATTCAAACATAAAAAATGCCCTCCTTTCTGGAAAGAGAACATTTTAATTATAGATATGAAAAAACAACCTACAAACTTTATAGTTCGTAAGTTGCTATAAACTGGAGCGTTTTAGGAGGTTATTTGCGAAAAATATGCCTATTTTTAATAGTGTTCCTCCCACATTTTGCTCAAAAAAAAATTGACTCATCAACTGTTAAAATTAGTATAACATAAAATAAAAAACTGGCAACTAATTATTTGCAAATAGTCGCCTATTGTATAAATCTCTTAATTTCTATTTTTCAATTGCTCCTTTTTGATATTTAAGTTAATCCAAATTGTTGAAATTATAGATAGTATAAATATTATATAAAAGATTTTTTCTCCAATAAAATTACTTAATATTGCAAGTACTATAAATATAACTACTTCTGTAAAACATAAACTCATTTGTCCTACTGATGATAAAAGGTCGTTATCTTCCTTTGATTCTTTTATAATATTCTGTATTGATGTTTGAATAGATGTTTCATATACTTTTGCAAAATTATCACTTAACATATTATTTAATGATATTATTACTTTATTTCTTGCAAATAAGTATACTCCTGTAATCATAGCTTTAATAATTGTAACTAAATTATTTGCTTTTGACAAATTTTTATCTGTATATTTCCCAATTAATGTTATAGTAACTATTTGTAATAACAATGATACTATAATTATAGAAGAAAATGCAGAAAAGTCCTTTAAAACTATATACAAATATAGTGGAGCAAATTGTCTTTCTATTATTTGATTTGTTGTTAAAGCATAAATAATCTTGTATCTACTTTTACTCTTAAAAAGATATTTCATTGTTGACTTAAATGCATTTGTTTTGCTTTCTACTTTATAATCTATTTTTCTAATAAATATATATTGTAACACAAAGAATACAAAAATTATTGAAAATAATATAATGATACTATCTGTTATTACACCCCAAGCGACTAAACAACTTGCTAATGCTGTACCTAATATTTTACTTATATTTATAAGACTATTATATCTTCCTCTATGCTCTTTATCTACATATTTACTAGACAATGCATCTGTTGATGGATTAGAAAGTCCCATAAATCCCATTGCTAATATAAATATAATTATATTTTGATATAAATTTGTTCCATCTAACATCATATAAGCACAAATAATACTAAAAATATTAGATATCAAAATACACTTTGCTATTCCTAATTTTGAAGATATCGTTACAAATAGTGGTGTAATAAATCCTGTTATTCCAAATCTTAATCCATAGATTAAAAGTATAATCCATATTGGTATTCCACTTTTGTATAGCATAACAGTTCCAAATGTTCCGATTAATGCATTTGCAAAGCTATATGATACAGTACCTAAATACATATATTTATATTCTTTTTTATAAAAATATTCTTTCATTTGTTGCTCCTACTATTTAATAATTATAAAAAGTTTATCATAAAAGTAGTTGTTCGTAAAGCATAAAATTTTCATATATAATTTACCAAAACAGAAAGTATATATCAACCTTTTCACTATTATTTTTTTATATCATTTTTATTCTTCCTTTCATTATTTTATAAAGGGCTTGGGATTTAGTCCCAAATTTCGAATTTTGACTAGGGAGGAAAAATTCAGTGCTTGTTAGGAAGTGTATGGGGGTACAAAAATCATTTTTAGCTTGAATTTTTCCTCTAACTTTTTCATTTTTGACTACTTATTACTGCACCTATTTTATAATTTTCTTTCTTAGTTTTAGAAAATTTCTTATCATTTTTTACTGCAACTAATCTTATCAATTTTTGTTTTTCTTTGTTCAATTTTATTTCAATTTCTTCTTCATTTTCATTCACATTTTTTGAAAATAATTCGTAAAATTCTATTTCAAATTCTTTGTTAAGTCTTTCAATATAATCATCTAATTGTTCTTGATTTATATTAACACTTGTCCTAATTTCTTTTTCTTGTTCATTCACCTCGACAGGTACAAAAACATCTGCTATTCCTAATGCAAAAAATTTTGTTAGTTGTTCAATATAACTACTTCTAAAATTTATTTTATCAATGTAAAATTCTCCGTTTTTTGTTCTTTAATAATGTCATTGATTCAATAAATTTTGAAATAAATTCTTGCTTTTCTTCTTTAGTTTTTTTGTTCCATTCTTGTTTTAAAGTTTCATTTAATTTGTTATCTTTTATTAGTTTTTCTCTTTCAATATCTCTATCAGCCATTAGTTGTTGTGGGGTAAATGATAAACTATTTGTATTAAGTTTTTCATATTTTTTCGTTTCTAAAATATTGATTTTTTCTTCAATGATTTTGTAATCTTCTGAAAAATCTTCCATTTCGACTATACCACTTACATAAGCCTTTTTTATTCTTTCTTTTTGCTTTTATAAAGTATCAATTTCTTGGTCTAGCTTTTCTGTTTTTGTTTCTTTTTTGTCAGCTAGTATTAGTAAAAAATATTTCTTTACTGCCATATCATACTCTACTAACTCAAGAATAAATCTTTGCAAACATTCTTCGATTTTATCTTCTCTGTAATATGTCTTACAATGTTCACAAGTATAATACATATATTTTTTCTTTGTTCCTCCAGAGCCTTTACATTTCATTATTCTGTTACATTTAGGACATTTTAGTTTTTGGAAGAATATATAAACTCTATCTCTTGTATAACTTCTTTGATTTTTCTCTTTTTGATATTGTGCTTCATTCCACATAGCACGACTAATTATTGGCTCTACTACATTCATATAAACTAGAGTATCTTTAGTGTTTGATTTTCCTTTTTCATAATCTCCCATATATACCTTATTGTCTATCATCTTCATAATGGTTGTATCTCTCCAATGTTTTGGTGCTAACACTTTTTCTTTATTTAATGTATTACTAATTTGTTGATAGCTTTTTCCCTCAAGATACATATTAAATATTCTAATTACTACATCTTTTGTAGTTTCATCTATTACAGTCTTTTTATTACTATCTTTTTTATATCCTAATGGCACAATTCCGGGTAAATGACTAGACTTAATTGCACCATTTAAGCCAAACTTTGTTCTTTCACTTACAATTTCAATTTCTAGTTGTGATAATACTGTTAGCATACGCACAAAAAATCTTCCATTAGCTGAAGAGGTATTTACATCATCTACATCTTCTTATGACAAAAATAAGAAAATATTGATATTTAGTAGCTTTCGCCTATAATTTAAAAGAAGATAATAAAAGTGTAGATTTTGCAAAAATCTATGCTTTTATTTGTTATGCGTGGAAGTTTGAAACCGAGCAAGGTTTCAAGAAGAGCAAGAAAAAATTTTTTACAAATTTTTTCTTGCTCTTTTTCAATAAATTGTGAAAAGCAAATTTATTGAAATCATAAAAAGTTCATGAAAATGAAACTTTTTATGAAAAATCTAAAAATGCAGTTATGCAATTTTTAGATTTTGGGTTGTAGGGTTGCCAAACCCTGCCATACGGGACAAACTTGTTTGTCTAGTATGTTAGACATTCAAAGAATATCTTGAGCAAAGAAGGAGGTTCAAAGAAGATATGAGCTATGCTATTATAAGAAATGATAAATTAACAAGAGTGGATGCACAAGGATCATACATTCACAATGATAGAAGGTCAAAAGGTCATTCTAATAAAGATATTGACCCTACAAGAACACATCTTAATTTTTGGTGTAAGAAAAATGAACTAACTTATATAAGAGAATTTGATAAAATGAAAAAAGAATATGATTTAAAAGGCACTATTAGAAATAATAGCAATATCATGTGTGAAATGATGATTACTTCTGATAATGCTTTTTTTAATAAGATTGGCTTAGAAGAAACAAAACGATATTTCAAAGAAAGTTATAAATTTGTATGCAATTACAAAAATCTTGGAGAAAAATATATTGTGTCAGCAACAGTACATTTAGATGAAACTACACCACATATGCACCTAGTATATATACCAGTAATTCATACAAAAGATAAAGAAGGAAATAACATTGATAAAATATGTTGTAGAGATTTTTGGAAAGGTAGAGATAGTTATAGACAATTACAAAATGATTTTCACAAATATGTAACTTCAAAAGGCTTCGATTTAGATAGAGGTTTACCAGTAGAAGAAACTGGAGCCAAACACGAAAAAATAGAAGATTTAAAGAAATTGACTAATTTTGAAAATACTAAAAAGGTATTAGATAATATAAAACTAGAATTACCAGAAACACCAAATATAAATGATATTAAACTTATAAAACTTAATAGAGAAAAAGTAGAAAATGAAATTATTAAGCCTAAAGATGATAAAATTATGGAATTGTATCAAGAAAATTTAAAATTGCATAATGAATTGTCAAAACAAGTAAATTTAGTTAATAAGGCTGAAAAATATCAAAAGGAAAGAGATTTCATACTTGCTGACAATAAAGAACTTCATAATCAAATAAACAATATTAAAGCAGAATATAAGGAAAAAGAATTTGTTATTGAATGGAAATATAAGAGTAAAATCAAAAGTTTAGAAAAGGAAAATAATCATTTGCACAAAATCATAGATAAGTTCTATGAAACTGTTGATAAATTTATACTTTGGATTTGTTATAAATTTGGTATAGGCGAATCTAAAGAATTAGTTAGAGATTTTGAAAAAGAAACACATACTTTTATTGACCCAGTAAAGCAACTGAAACGTGAAGAAAGAAAAAAAGAGTGGGATTTAGAAATTTAAAATCCCATTCTTAATAGCTTTTTAACTTACGTAATAAATTATGTTACTTGTATGGATACCACCATTTGCGTAAAATATCATTGCTAGAAAATTGTGAATTTATTATTTTTAATTTTACAAATTCCTTAATTCCTAATTCACCTAATTCATAACCTATTCCACTATTTTTTCGTGCAATCCAAGGACAGTATTCGTTAGAAAGAAGAGGCTCATTAATCCACACCATACCAGTATCAAGCTTACTTGCAATATATTTAGCTATTTCTTCATTTTGTGTTATTACAGAAGAACCTAAACCATATTCAGAATCATTAGCCAATTCAATAGCTTCGTCAATAGAATGAAATTTTAAAATTCTCACAATTGGTCCAAAAGTTTCTTCTTGCACTATTTTCATATCATTTGTAAGATTTACAATTACGGTTGGCTGTATAAACCAACCATTTGCAAGTTCTCCTTCTGTATAAGCGCCTCCACCAGTAATTATCTTTGCTCCATTTTGTATAGCATCTTCAATTTGTTCAATAACTTTTTTAAATTGATTTTCATTTACAACTGGTCCCATTTCAGTAGTTTTATCAATTCCATTTCCAACTTTGATTTTTTCGCAAAATTCTTTAGCTTTATCAACAAATTTATCAAATATAGTATCTTGAACATAAACACGCTCTATACTAGAACAGAACTGCCCACAATTTGTTGTACTTCCCCAAACAGCTGCCATAGCTGCAAAATCTATATTTGCATCATCAAGTACAATCATAGGGTCTTTACCACCTAATTCAAGAGAAGTTTTAATAAAACGATCAGCTACTTGCTTTGCAATTTCTTTTCCTGCTTTCATACTACCAGTAAAAGAAACCATATTAATATCATTATTTAATAAAGCTATTCCTTGTTCTTTATCTCCATATATAAATCCAATTAAACCTTTAGGTAGAAAATCACATTGTGAGATAATCTTTTCAAGTTCTTTTGCTACTAAAAGAGAATTTTCAGAAGGCTTAAAAGCTATTGCATTTCCTGCCATTAAAGCAGGAGCCATAGACCATATAGGTGTTTGCAAAGGCATATTCCATGGCTTTATTAATGCCACTACTCCGTATGGCTCACAAACAATTTTTATATCTTTCTCAGGTATTTCATTGATAATAAAATCTGATAACATTTGTTCAGCTTTATCTGCAAAAGAACGAATGAATTTAATACTCTTTGAAACTTCTGGAAGAGATTCAGTTAAGGGTCTTCCCATTTCTTTAGTCATAAGAATAGCTAAATCATTAGAATTATTTTCTAAGATTGTTGCAAGTTTTTTTAGACAATTCCCTCGTTCTTCATATGATAATTTTGACCATATTTTAAAAGCATCTTTACATTTCTTTACAATATTTTCTATCTCATCATCTGTTGTAACAGGAATTGATCCAAGTAATTCTTTGTTTGCTGGATTGTAAGAATGTATTATATTATTTTCTTTAATAAACATATACTCACTCCTCTTTTTTTACATTTTTTATGCCACCTTTATTCCAGTGTCTACAACCTCTTTTACAAAAGGAGTTGAAACTTGTTCATAATCTTCTGTTGTAATTGGGTGTGGCTCTATTCTAGCATCTATATCCCAAGTCATTCCCATTAGAACTGCCATACAATCATAAATATCTTCAAAGTCATCTGAAATAACTGCAATATCTATATCGCTGTCTTTATTTTCTGTTCCTTTTGCATAAGAACCAAATAATATTATTGCTTTAACATTATATTGTTTTTTAATTTCTTCTATAAATTTGTTTATACTATCTACAATATCTTTATTTATTGTTCTTTCAACCATTTTCGTACCTCCTCGATATTTTTTACTTGTTCAGATGTGTAATCATCTGTGCATTTTTCATCAAAAGTCCTTTTATAATCATCATATCTAGCACTTATATTAAATGTATTTATAGTTTGTATTTTTTCTCTTATTTCTGTTGGTACTTCTAAATTTGCTTTTTGAGAAAGTAATATTAAATTATGAATTTTAGGTGCTATTGGATCATCTTGATTATTTTTTGCATATAATCCTTTTAAAAGTTTTTCAATTACTAAATGTCCCATAAACAAACACCAAGTATTCTTTTTGCCTGCTTTCATATATAACATTGTATCATAATCTTCATCTGCACTTTTAAACCAATATTCCATTAAATCTATATTATTCATATATTTCCTCTCTTTCAATCTATTCTTATTATAGCATTAAAATCAAATTTTTACTACATTTTATTGACAATATTTTTGTAAAATTACTTATTTTTCTGTAACCATTCATAAACTTCATCTTCAGTAAGTTCTCCATGTTTTAGTTTTGTAATTTTATCTTTAGCTTGTTTTTTCCAAGTGTCAAATTCTTTCTTTAACTTTTTATCCTCTTTGTTTTTATTTACAATTCCAAATTTTTGTTGATATGTTTTTCTGTATTCTGTGTAAGCTGATTTTTCTTGTAATCTCTTGTTATAAGAGAGTATTGCTCCATGTTCTCTACAAGTTTTTCCATTCTCTTTTGGGTAATCACAATAAATTTCATCTAGTCTTGAATTTGGTATAAAATACATACCACAGTTTTGACATTTCTTAATTGGGTAATTATCTGTTTTTGATAATTCTTCTAATATAGCATAGCAAACACTTGATATATCATTGCTTTTATGGGTATTTACCATAGATATAAGCATACCTTCTTCTTTTAGTTTTTTTAGTAGGTCAATATCTGCTGAATTTCCTAGTTCATCATATTTATTAGAATAATTATCTTGTATTACTTCATCATTTTTTATGTAAGAATATAGTTTGCCTTTTCTTTTTATAAGATATACTGCATATCTTTGAGAATGTGTAAATGGCTTTAATTCTTCAATTTCGTTTATATTATATATGTAATTAACTGCATCTGTTATTTGTTCTTGTATGTATATAAGTTGTTCTTTTAAATTGTCATATATTTTTTTAGTTTCTTTTAGATATGTTTCATCATTTTCGTATTTTCCTTTTAGTTCAAGTCTATAATCTTCATCTATATCTTTTAATATTTCAAATCCATAGGCATAAAAGAAATCTTTGTATGCTGTTTCATAAGTTGATAAGTTTGCATTTAAAAATCTTAATAGTAATAGTCCTAATCTTTCTACATAAGGAAAATATAAAGTACCTGGTTGTTTTAATCCCATATCTGTGCCTTCATCTTCTTTCCATTTTATATATCTTGTGCCTCCACCTTTTGTACGACCATTTTTATGATTATCTTTTTCTTTATCATTAAAATCAAATGAGAAATCAGTTTTATAAAAATACATCGGTGTAGAATAATATTCTTTCTTTTCATCTTTGTTAAACCAAATATAAAAATCATCAAAATGTTTTACTTCTGGTAAATCAATACTCATTTCAATACTTTCCTCCGTTTCTATAAAATTTTATCAAGTTTTATAAAAAACAATTTTAACTTTTTTAATAATTGTTATTGACATTCTAATTATATTATACTATAATTAGTTTAATAATACAATACTTTTTGAGATAATTATTGTTTTAAGTGTTACTGGATAATGGTTTTTAGAAAAAAAGTAGGAGCTTTCACTAGAAAGAAGGCTCCTTTAATAATCAAAATGCAAATATTTTTTTCTTACCCATAAATATATTTTTTAGAGTTTCATAAATATTCATATTTTGTTTCTTACATGTATCTATTATACTTACTGCACTACAATAATACTTAGAAAATTTTATATTTCTAAATCCTCCTGCAATTTTCAATTTCGTTTTTATTTTTCTCAATCCTCTTTCTGCTAGATTA